>NZ_DASVNZ010000085.1:0-32661 GCF_036486225.1 Roseateles sp.
CGAATGCGTCTCCTCGATCATCGGCAGGCCGCCGATGCCGGAGCCGACGAGCACGCCGATGCGTTCCGCCAGTTCCGGGTCGAGCGCGTCGCCGGTGGGCAGCCCCGCGTCGCGGATCGCCTGCAGCGACGCCGCCAGCCCGTAATGGATGAAGGTATCCATGTGGCGGGCTTCCTTCGCGGGGATGTACTCATCCACCTTGAAGTCCTTGACCTCTCCCGCGAAATGGCAGGCGAGGACCGAGGCATCGAAACGGGTGATGGTGTCGATGCCGGACTTGCCAGCCACGATGTTGGCCCAGCCTTCCTCGACCGTGTTGCCCACGGGCGAGATCAGGCCGAGACCGGTGACGACGACGCGACGACGGCTCATGCTGCTTGCTTACGCCTTCTGGTGCTTGACCGCGTAATCGATGGCCAGTTGCACGGTGGTGATCTTCTCGGCCTCTTCGTCCGGGATCTCGATGCCGAACTCGTCTTCGAGGGCCATCACCAGTTCCACGGTGTCCAGAGAATCAGCGCCCAGATCGGCGACGAAGGCCTTTTCATTGGTCACATCGGCTTCGGGCACGCCGAGCTGCTCGGCGATGATTTTCTTGACACGTGCTTCGATATCGCTCATGACTCCTCCAGGAGGGGGTGGTTTGCTAGAACAACCCGGGATTCTAAGGCCTTAGAGTGGCGCCCCTAGTCGGACCTCCCGAGGCGCGCCTTCCACGATGGATACGGCGCGCGCTCGCACTCTATCAGCCCTACACCGGCCGGGTGAATCCGGTGGGTGGGCCGTCCACGCCGTGTGCGTGGGACGGGGTCCACCTCAATTCATGTACATGCCGCCGTTGACGTGCAATTCCACGCCCGTGATGTAACCGGCTTCCGGGGAAGCCAGGAACGCCACGGCATGGGCGATCTCGGCCGGATCGCCCAGGCGGCCGGCCGGGATCTGGGCCAGCAGCGCGGTCTTCTGCGCCTCGGGCAGCACCTCGGTCATGTCGGTGGCGATGAAGCCGGGCGCGACGCAGTTGACGGTGACCGAGCGGCTGCCGAGCTCCCGGGCCAGGGCACGCGTCATGCCCGCGACGCCGGCCTTGGCGGCGGCGTAGTTGGCCTGGCCGGCGTTGCCGGAGGCGCCCACCACCGAGGTGATGTTGATGATGCGGCCGTAGCGCTGCTTCATCATCGGGCGCATGACGGCGCGACTGGCGCGGAAGACGGCCTTCAGGTTGGTGTCCAGGACGGCATCCCAGTCCTCGTCCTTCATCCGCATGGACAGCATGTCCTTGGTGATGCCGGCGTTGTTGACCAGCACCTGGATGCCGCCGTCCTGACCGACGATCGCGTCGATCAGCGCGTTGACGGCCGCGCCGTCGTTGACGTTCAGGACCGCGCCACGGCCACCGTGCGGCGCCAGCGCTTCAGTGATGGCCTGGGCGCCGGACTCGCTGGTCGCGGTGCCGATCACGACGAAGCCCTTCTGGGCCAGCGTCAGCGCGATCGCACGGCCGATGCCACGGCTGGCGCCGGTCACGAGCGCCACTTGCTTGTTGTCGGACATGAAGAACCTCGGGATTCGGGATGAAGGGGCGGCGATCAGGCCAGCAGGGCCTTGGCCTCGGTCAGCGAAGCCGGGTCCAGCACCGTGGCGCTGACCAGATCCGCATCGATGCGCTTGGCCATGCCGGCCAGCACCTTGCCGGGGCCGCATTCGATGACGGTCGTCAGGCCGCGGGCCTTGAGCGCCTGCACGACCTCAACCCAGCGCACCGGACCGAAGGCCTGACGGAACAGCGCGTCGCGCAGCGCCTGGGCGTCGTCGGTCACGGCGACGTCGATGTTGTTGATCACCGGGAAGGCGGCCGGCTGGAACGACACGGCGGCGAGCTTCTCGCGCAGGCGTTCGGCAGCCGGCTTCATCAGGCTGGAATGGAACGGCGCCGACACCGGCAGCGGCAGCGCGCGCTTGGCGCCAGCGGCCTTGAGGGCTTCGTTGGCCTTCTCGACGCCCGCCTTCGAGCCGGCGATCACCGTCTGCTTCGGATCGTTGAAGTTCACGGCCTCGACGACCTCGCCCGACTCGGCGGCGATCTTCTGGCAGACCTCACGGACCACGGCCGCATCCAGGCCCAGGATGGCCGACATCGCGCCGGTGCCGACCGGCACGGCTTCCTGCATCGCCTGGGCGCGGAAGCGCACCAGCGGGAGCGCGTCGGCCAGGCTCAGCGCACCGGCTGCGACCAGCGCCGTGTATTCGCCCAGCGAGTGGCCGGCAGCAGCGGACGGCACCAGGCCGGTCTCCGCGATCCAGGCGCGGTAGTTGGCGATGCCCGCGGTCAGCATCACAGGCTGGGTGTTGGTCGTCAGGTCCAGCTGTTCCTTCGGACCGTTCTTGATCAGCGCGCCGATGTCCTCGCCGAGCGCGGCCGAGGCTTCCGCCAGCGTGCGCACCACTTCCGGGTGATCACCCCAGGCGTCCAGCATGCCGACGGACTGCGAGCCCTGGCCGGGGAAGACGATTGCGAAGTTCTTGCTCATGGTTGGAGTCCGGGACTATCGATGAGGAGGGAGAAGCGCGCATGACAGCCGCACGGCACGCCGGGTGCCGCGGTCAGGCGCGCGCGTCCGGCCGCCGGGCGTGGCGCCAGGAGGGGCGCCGGAACGGCTTCGGAAGTCGGGAATCAGAAGTCCAGCAGCACCGCGCCCCAGGTGATGCCGCCGCCGACGCCTTCCAGCATCACCGTGTCGCCGCGCTTGATCTTGCCGGCACGCACCGCGACGTCGAAGGCCAGCGGGATCGACGCGGCAGAAGTGTTGCCGTGCTCGTCGACCGTGGCGATCAGCTTGTCCAACGGCATCTTCAGCTTCTTGGCCGTGCCCTGCATGGTCCGGATGTTGGCCTGGTGCGGGATCAGCCAGTCGATGTCGGCATCGGTGCGGCCAGCTTTGTCGAGGACCGAACGCGCGACCTTCTCCAGGACGCCCACCGCCAGCTTGAACACGGCCTGGCCGTCCATCTTCAGCAGCGGATGGCCGAGGACTTCGCCGCCGGACACGGTGCCCGGCGTGCAGAGGATGTCGACATGGCGGCCATCGGCATGCAGTTCGCTGGCGAGGATGCCGGGCTCGTCGCTGGCGCCGACCACCACGGCGCCGGCGCCGTCGCCGAACAGCACGCAGGTCGTGCGGTCCTTGAAGTCGAGGATGCGCGAGAACACTTCGGCTCCGACCACCAGCGCCTTGGTCGCGGCGCCGGTCTTGATCATCGAGTCGGCGACGGTCAGCGCGTAGACGAAGCCCGAGCACACGGCCTGCACGTCGAAGGCGGCGCAGCCGTGGATGCCGAGCTTCTGCTGCAGCAGGCAGGCGGTCGAGGGGAACACCATGTCCGGCGTGGACGTGGCGACGATGATCAGGTCGATCTCGTCGGCGCGCACGCCGGCCGACTCGAGCGCGGCCAGCGAGGCCGGCAAGGCCAGGTCGCTGGACGTGACGTGCGGGTCGGCGAAGTGACGGGCATGGATGCCGGTCCGTTCGACGATCCAGTCATGCGAGGTTTCAATCCCGTCGCGGGCGAGGCGTTCCGCCAGGGCCGTATTGGTGACGCGGTTCGCGGGCAGGTAGCTGCCCGTTCCGAGGATGCGGGCGTGGCGCGTGGAAGCAGTGGTCATGCAGCGTGGGCGGCGGTGGCCGCCGTGTCTCCTGCATCGCCGCCCTCCTCATTGGCAGACGCGGGAAGCGCCTGCAGCGTTGCGACGATGCGATCGTGAACCCGGTCTAGGAGCCGGTTGCGGGCCGCATCATACGCCCGGTTCAAAGCCTGCTCGAAAGCGAAGGCATCGGCCGAACCGTGGCTCTTGAACACGAGACCGCGCAGGCCCAGCAGCGCCGCGCCGTTGAAGCGGCGATGGTCGACGCGGTCCTTGAATCGCTGCAGCACCGGCATCGCCAGCAGCGCGATGGCCTTGGTCCACCAGCTGCGCGTGAACTCCGCCTTGATGAAACTGGAGATCATGCTGGCCAGCCCTTCGGCCGTCTTCAGCGCCACGTTGCCGACGAAGCCGTCGCAGACCACGATGTCCGTCGTGCCCTTGAAGATGTCGTTGCCTTCCACATTGCCGTGGAAGTTCAACTGGTCGTGCGAGGCGGCCTCGCGCAGCAGTTCGCCAGCGCGCTTGATCGTCTCGTTGCCCTTGATCATTTCCTCGCCGATGTTCAGCAGGCCGACGGTCGGGTTCTCCTTGCCGTCCACCGCCGACACCAGCGCGCTGCCCATCACGGCGAACTGCAGCAGGTGTTCCGGTCCGCAGTCGACGTTGGCGCCCAGGTCCAGCACCGTGGTGAAACCGCCGATCTGGTTGGGCATCACGGTGGCGATGGCCGGACGGTCGATGCCTTCCAGCGTCTTCAGCAGGTACTTGGCGACCGCCATCAGCGCGCCGGTATTGCCGGCCGAGACGCAGGCATGCGCCTGCGCGGGCGTGCCGTCCTTGCCCGGCTTGAGCTGGGAGAGCGCCACCCGCATCGAAGAGTCCCGCTTGCGCCGCAGGGCGACGTCGATGGGATCGTCCATGTTGACGACCTCGCTGGCCGCGACGATGCGCGTGCGCGGCCAGGATTGCGCGGCCTTGAGCGCGTCAGGCAGGCCGACCAGCACGAGTTCCACCTGCGGATGCGCGGCGAGGAAGGCCTGGCAAGCCGGGAGAGTGACGGCAGGGCCGTGATCGCCGCCCATGCAGTCCACCGACAGGCGGAGCGGCTCGGCGGATGGCGATGAGCGGGTGACGGGAATTGCGGTCATCGAAACCTGGGAAGAACACCGGTCGAAGGTGCGACTGTAGCGACCCCGCAAGAAGCGTGCGCGACAAGGGAAGCCGCCGTGAGGACGGATCGGAAATGCGAAAGCCCGGCAACGCGTGATGCGGAACCGGGCTTTTTTATCTTGTGAGACCAGGCGGGGGCCCGTGCGAGCCCTCCGGACCGGCTGATCGAATCGATCAGGCGGCGTCGCCCTTGGTCTTCAGCACCTTGCGGCCACGATAGAAGCCGTTGGGGCTGATGTGGTGACGCAGATGCACTTCACCGGTGGTCGGCTCGATCGCGGTGCCCGGGGTGACCAGGGCGTTGTGCGAGCGGTGCATGCCGCGCTTCGAGGGGGACTTCTTGTTTTGCTGAACGGCCATGATGGATTCTCCTAAAGGCTTCGGCTGGCTGGTGATTCGAGGTTGCTCGGGCTCTCGAGAGAACTCGAGCTGTACCGCGGATCCGACAAGGATGCTCCGCTACCGACGCCTCGGTCCCGGTTGCGCACCCACGCTGGACCACTCAGGCCCAATCACATGAACGCACTTCGATCCGGGAAAGCCGGAAACTATAGCACAGCACCGAACCGGTGTCACGCCTTGCCGCCGGAGCCCTTCTTCAGTGCCGCCAGCGCGGCGAACGGGTTGGGCCGTTCTTCCGTCGGCGCCTCGTCCTCTTCGACGTTCGCATGCGGCAGCGGCTCCGGGCACACCTCGTGACGCGGCACGACCGGCAGGGTCAGCAGCAGCTCGTCCTCGATCAGCTCCCGCAGGTCCAGGTGACGCGGCAGCGCCAGGACGTCGTCGTCCGAGTCCATGTCCATCTCGGCCGCCATGTCCTCATCCTTGACGAAGCGGAACCAGCGCGACACCGCCAGGTCCTCGCGCACCGGCTGGAGGCAGCGCTGGCAGGTCACCGCGACCTGCGCCTCGGCGGTCAATTCCAGCCACGCCTGCGGCTCGCCGCCCTTGGGCGTGCGCAACTCACCCTGGGCGGTCCAGGACACGGGAGGCCATTGGGCCGGATCGGACTCGGGCGCGGCGGCATCAGCCAGACGCGTCAGACTGGTGATGGGCCACTCGCCCGCCAGCGTGCCGCCTTCGCGGACAAAGACGCCGACATCGAGTTTCAGTGGGTCGAACGAACGCGGTTTCATGGGGCGCAAGTGTACGAGGCGCCTCCGCCCCGATGGGAGAATCCACCCCCATGACCGATGCTTCCGGGGCCTCACGCCCGCTGATCCTGGGTTCCACCTCCCGCTACCGGCGCGAGTTGCTGGAGCGCCTGCGGCTGCCGTTCGAGACGGCGGCACCGGACGTCGACGAGACCCCACGCCCTGGCGAAACCCCCGAGGCGCTCGCGCGGCGATTGGCACTCGCGAAGGCTCAAGCGGTGGCGGCGCGCTTCCCGCAGGCGCTGGTGATCGGCTCGGACCAGGTCGCGGATCTGGACGGTCGGCCGATCGGCAAGCCGGGCACGCACGAGCGTGCCGTCGAGCAGTTGCGCGCGATGCGTGGTCGCACCGTCGTGTTCCAGACGGCGCTGGCGGTGGTCTGCGCGGCGACCGGTTTCGTCGCCGAGGATCTGGCCGCCGTGCGCGTCCGCTTCCGCGATCTGAGCGATGCCGAGATCGAGCGCTACCTCCGCGCCGAACAGCCCTATGACTGCGCCGGCAGCGCCAAGGCCGAAGGCCTGGGCATCGCACTGCTGGACGCGATCGAATCCGACGACCCGACGGCGCTCATCGGCCTGCCGCTGATCCGCACCGCCGCGCTGCTGCGCCAGGGCGGGCTGGACGCGCTGAGCCAGCTCTCCTGAACCTGCCTCCTTGAACCCGACCTTCCGAGAACAACAATGACCCGCGGCCGCCTCTTCCTCGTCCCCAACACCCTCGACTTCGGCATGAACGGCCAGGAGGTCGATCTGCGGGAGGTCCTTCCGGACGCGGTGCTCGTGCGCGCCGCCGCGATCACGCATTGGGCGGCGGAGAACGCCAAGACCACGCGCGCCTTCCTGAAGCGGGTCGGCGCGATCCATCCGCTGGCGGTACCACTGCAGGAGCAGCACATCGACGAGCTCCCGCGCCCGCAGAAAGGTCGAGGCCCTGCGTCAGGCGCCGTGACGACATCCTCCAGCGAGGAGAAACTCTGGCTGGCGCTGCTGGAGCCGGCCATGGCGGGCCACGACATCGGCCTGATCTCCGAGGCTGGCATGCCGGCCGTCGCCGATCCGGGCGCCAAGCTGGTCGCCGCAGCCCATGCCGCGAAAGTGCAGGTCGTGCCGCTGACGGGACCGAGTTCGCTGCTGATGGCGCTCGCCGCCAGCGGGCTGAACGGACAGAGTTTCGCCTTCGTCGGTTATCTGCCCTTGGACGCGGCCGAGCGCACGGCGCGCATCAAGGCGCTCGACAACTTTTCGGCCCGCGAGCAGCAGACGCAACTGATGATCGAGACGCCCTATCGCAACAGCGCGCTGCTGCAGGCATTGCTGGCGGCACTGAAGCCGGGCTCGCTGCTGTCGGTCAGTTGCGGGCTGAGCTTGAAGGACGCGTGGACGCACACGGCCACGGTCGAACAATGGCGTCAGGCGCCGAAGTCGCTGCCGGACAAGGTGCCGGCGGTGTTCGCGATCCTCGGCGTTCGCTGATCAGGACTCGCTTATCAGGACTCGCTGTCGGCCGTGACCGGCGGCGGCTTGGCGCCGAACAGCGCGGCCACCCTCTTCTTCGGCTTGATGTTGGACGACAGCGCACCGCGCGGTCCGTTGGCCGGGCCTTTCTCCCAAGCCGCCACGTCGGAGCCCTGGGTGGCTTCGTAGGGCTTGTCGAACAGCGGGTCGTAAGCCTGGCGCGGTGCGCGCGCCGGCGCATGCGAATGCGAGCCGTGCGAACTGTAGGCTTCGTCCCGACGGTCTTCGCGCTCGCGACGGAAGTCGCGACGCTCGCCGCCGCCCTCGCCTTGCGGCGCGCGGTCGGTGCGCTCACCTCGATCCGGGCGCTCGCCGCGAGGGGCACGGTCACCGCGATCGCCGCGATCGCTGTCAGGACGACGGCGCTCGCCCTCGAGCTCGATCGGCTCCAGGTCGAGCTTGCGCTTGATCAGCTTCTCGATCTCGCCGACCAGGCGCGCATCGCCCTTGGTCACCAGCGTGAAGGCCAGGCCCGAGGCACCCGCGCGACCGGTACGGCCGATGCGGTGCACATAGTCCTCGGCATTGAACGGCACGTCGAAGTTGAAGACCGCCGGCAGGTCGGCAATGTCCAAGCCCCGCGCGGCCACGTCGGTCGCGACCAGCAGGTCCACCTCGCCGCGCTTGAACGCCTCCAGAGACTTCAGGCGCTCGTCCTGGGACTTGTCGCCGTGCAGGGCGGCGGTCCGCAGGCCGTCGCGCTCGAAGGTGCGCGCCAGACGCGCCGCGCCGAGCTTGGAATTCACGAACACGATCGCCTGGCGGATCTCGCGCTGGCGCAGCAGCTGCTTGACCGCAGCGCGCTTGTCGTCGTCGTCGACGCTGAAGAAGCGTTGCTCGACCGTCGACGCCGTGGCGTTCGGGCGGGCGACTTCCACCAGCTCCGGCTCCTGCAGGTAGCTCTGCGCCAGGCGCTTGATCTCGGGCGAGAACGTCGCCGAGAACAGCAGCGTCTGCCGCGCCTTGGGCAGGTAGCTCAGGATGCGCTGGAGGTCCGGCAGGAAGCCGATGTCCAGCATCCGGTCCGCCTCGTCGAGCACCACGTACTCGACGTGGTTCAGCACGGCGTTCTTGGCTTCGATGTGGTCGAGCAGCCGGCCCGGCGTGGCGATCAGCACCTCGACGCCGGCCTTGAGCTGCAGCGTCTGGGGCTTCATGTCGATGCCGCCGAAGACGCAGGCCACGCGCAGGTTGGTGTGCGTGGCGTAGGCCTTGACGTTGTTGGCGACCTGGTCGGCCAGTTCGCGGGTCGGGGCCAGCACCAGCGCGCGCACCGGGTGGCGGGCCGGGGACATCGAGGCGTTCTCGTGCTTGAGCATGCGCTGCAGCAGCGGGATGGAGAACGCGGCGGTCTTGCCGGTGCCGGTCTGGGCGGCGCCCATCACATCGCGGCCGGCGAGGACGATCGGGATCGCCTTGGCCTGGATGGGCGTCATCGTCGCGTAGCCCTGATCGGACACGGCGCGCAGCAGCTTGGGGTCCAGCGGCAGCGTGTCGAAAAGAGGGTTTGGCGTCGGGGTGGTGTCGGTCATGGGCGCGGATTATCCTCCAAGCCCTCGAAAGCCCCGGGAAACCACCGATCCGCGCACGCGGACCGTTGTGGGATCACTGCGCCGAACGATCGGTCAGCTTGCGCTGGTCGCCGCGGAAGACCATCCACTTCGGGGTCCGGAAACGCACGATGCGCCAGTACAGCGCGACGTAGGCGACGCCGAACAGCACCATGCACGCGGCGATCATCGGCGTCGAGTCCCAGAACAGCAGGGCCGGCGCCAGGGAAGACAGGCAGAGCGTCCACAGATAAGGGGCCGTCATCGAATTGCGGCGCGTCATCAGGCGCGCGTCGCGTGCGCCAATCGCCCAACGCATCAGTCGGCGGTAGATCAGCGAGTGCAGATGGATGCCGTCCGGATCGCCGGGGCTGGTGTTGCGCAGGAAGCGGCGGCGGTAGATGGAGAAGACCGTCTCGAACACCGGGTAGATGCACACCATCAGCGCGAACAGCGGCGAGACCTGCGGATGGCGATGGATCAGCAGGATGGCGATCTCCGCCAGATAGAAGCCCATGAAGTACGCGCCGCCGTCTCCCAGGAAGATCAGGCCGGCGGGATAGTTCCAGACGAAGAAGCCGAGGATGGCGCCCACGCCCGCGAGCGCCCAGAGCGCGAGTTCGGTGTCGCCGACCTGGTAGGCCACGTAGGCGAGGGTCAGCAGCATCAGGCTGACGCACATCGAGGACAGGCCGTTGAAGCCGTCGATGATGTTGACCGAGTTGGCCACGCCGGCGACGACGAAGATGGTGATGATCACCGCGCCGACGGTGGTCCCGACGATGAAGTCGAGGCCGGGGATGTCGGTGCGCGAGATCATGGCCTGGAGCAGCCAGCAGCCCAGGCCGGCGGAAATCGCGGTGGCGATCAGGCGCTCGCGCGGGGAGACCTTCTTGGTGAAGTCCTCGATGAGGCCGGCGGCGAAGGCGGGCAGGCCGCACAGCAGTAGCAGCAGGCCGGTCTTGGCCTGCGGGTGCTTGAGAAAATAGGCCAGCGCGACCATGCCGGCCAGACCCACGAAAATGCCGACCCCTCCGATGCGCGGCACGGGCCGGGCGTGGAACTTCTGGGGGCCGGACAGATCGTGGTCAGCAGACAGATGACCATGCACCGTCGACGAGTGCACCACGTAGAGCGTGATCGCCGCCGCCAGCGCGAACGGGATGAGCAAATACAACATGGGCGGCAGTGTAACGACGGGCTCCAGGCCCAAGGCGGTTTTGACGCAACAGTGCTGCCATAGAATGCGCCGCTGGCCGTTCCGGCACGGCTCGTCACGGGGCTCGTAGCAGCCGGCCGACGTTCACCTGAGACGAGATCACGCATGGAACTTAGCGCCCAACGCGCCCTTTGCCCGGCCGCGACGACCCACCTGCCATCCGACCCCACGGCCGCTCGGCCGGCACGCTTGGCGCTGTCGCTGCTGGCAAGCTGCCTGATGGCCGCGCCCACATGGGCACAGACGTCGGGAAGCCAGTCCCAATCCTCGCAAGCAATGTACGAGTCCGCGGAGACTGCGGGACCCGTGAGGCTGAACTCGCCCGTCCGTCAGTCCCAGGACGCCTCGGCGCAGGGGGGCGGGGTGCCATCGGAATTCCGTGGCCGCAAGCAGAAGTACGTGCCCGGGGAGTTCGAGCTCTACGTCAACAAGCTGAACGGCATCGACCTCAAGGATCCGGGCATCCTCGACCTGCTGAAGCGGTCGGAGTTCGACGCCTACGAATCCACGCAGCGCGATCAGCAGCAGACCCCGGTCGGCACGACGTCGCGCGTGATCACCTCGGACATGGTGATCCGCCGCCTGGGCGCGGACCTGATGTTGGACGACCAGCGATCCCCCAACGGCGAGCTCGACGGCCCCCGTCAAGCACCGGCCGACTACCTGATCGGCGTCGGCGACGAGATCCAGGTGACCGCCTGGGGTTCGGTCGACGCAGACCTCCGCCTCACCGTGGACCGCGCCGGCCGCGTGACCATTCCGCGCGTCGGCCCCGTGCTCGTCGCGGGAGTGCGCTACGGCGATCTCAACGACGTGATCCGCGCCCGTATCGCGCAGTCGTTCAAGAACTTCCAGGTCAGCACCTCGCTGGGCAAGCTGCGCACGATCCGCATCTACGTCACCGGCTTCACCGCGAAGCCCGGTGCGTACACGGTCAGCAGCCTGGCCACGATCGTGAGCGGCCTGATCCGCGCGGGCGGCCCGTCGGCGGCCGGCAGCTTCCGCCAGATCGAACTGCGTCGCAACGGCCAGATCGTCGCCACCTTCGACGCGTACGACCTCCTGCTCAAGGGCGACAAGGCCAGCGACCGCGCGCTGCAGCCCGAGGACGTGCTCCACATCGGGCCGATCGGTCCCCAAGTGGCGGTACTCGGCAGCGTGAACAAGCAGTCGATCGTCGAGCTGAAGCCGGGCGAGACGGTGGACGACGTGCTGGCGATGGCCGGCGGTTTCAGTGCCGTGGCGGATCGCTCACGCGTCTCGATCGAGCAGTTGAGCGACCGCAACGACCGCCGCGTGCGCGAGTTGCAACTGCCGTCGCAACAGAAGACCGTGGCCGGCAATGGCGACGTCATCCGCGCGTTCAGCAGCGTCAACGCGGCGCTACCGCTGGGCAAGCAATTCAAGCGCGTCACGGTGGAGGGCGAAGTCTCCCGGCCCGGCGAGTACGTGCTGCCGCCCACGAGCACCTTGCAGGACGCGATCGCGGCCGCCGGCGGCCTGACGACACAGGCCTACGTGTACGGCACCGATTTCTCGCGCGAGAGCGTGCGCCAGTCGCAGCAGGAGAACTACGACCGCGCGCTGCGCGACCTGGAGACGGAGTTCACCAAGAACAGCAGCACGCAGCGGGCCTCGACGGCCGACGAAGCGGCGGGCAATGCACAGCGTGCCGCTGGCACCGAGCGCCTGGTCGCCCGGCTGCGGGCCGTGCGCCCGACCGGACGCGTCGTGCTGCAGCTCGAACCTGATGCGCGGGCGCTGCCCGCGCTGACCGTTGAAGACGGCGACCGGCTGCTGGTGCCGGCCCGGCCTTCGACGGTGGGCGTGTTCGGCAGCGTGTTCAACGCGGGCAGCTTCCTGCTGCAAAACAGCGCGACGGTCGACGACGTGATGAAACTTGCCGGTGGTCCGACCCGTGGCGCCGATGCGCGTGGCGCCTTCGTGATCCGGGCAAACGGCACGGTCGTGAGCGCGCGCCAGCAAAGCAGCGGATGGCTGGGCGGTACCAGCCTTGCGGGCCTTCCGGCACTCCCGGGCGATACGGTCTTTGTGCCTGAAGAGATGAACAAGTCGACCTTCGTCCAGGACGCGAAGGACTGGACGCAGATCCTGGCCAACTTCGGCCTGGGCGTCGCTGCGTTGAAGACGATCAAGAACTGACGAACTTGCAGTCTGGCAGCCAAGTCCGGTGGGGCGCTTGTCGTGAGCACTCCTTCTCGCGGGCTTGATGAAGTCTCCAATCAGGACACGCACCTTGAACGATCCAGTGACCCCTCACGGCCAAGCGCCGATCACGCCCGGTTCACCGGCACAGCCGGTGACCGCGCTTCTCCTGCCCCATTGGAAGCGGATTGCCGGAACCGCCCTCGCTACCGGCGTCGTCGCATTCGGAATCACCTTCCTGATTCCCCCGACCTATACCTCGCGGACCAGCTTCATTTCTCCGCAGCAGCAGAGTTCGGCCGTCGCCGCCATGGCGTCGCTCGGAGCGCTTGCCAACCTGGCCAGCGGTGCCTCGTCGATCAAGAACCAGGCCGAACAGTTCGTCTCCCTGCTCCAGAGCGCCACGATCAGCGACATCCTGATCGACCGCCACACGCTGATGGAGGTCTACGATGTGAAGTACCGCTCGGCAGCGCGCAAGAAGCTGGCAGAGAACGTGCGGATCGCAGCGGGCAAGAAGGACGGCCTGATCTACATCGAGGTCGATGACACGAGCGCCCAACGTGCGGCCGACATGGCCAACCTGTATGTCGCCGAGCTGCGAAAGATGACCAGCTCGCTGGCGCTGACCGAGGCACAGCAGCGCCGCGTGTTCTTCGAAAGTCAGCTCAAGCTCGCCCGCGACCGCCTGAAGACCGCACAGCTGAAGTTGCAGGACAGCGGATTCAGCGTCGGCGACCTGAAGGCTGAGCCCAAGGCCGCGGCGGAGTCGTTCGCACGCCTCAAGGCCGAGCAGACCTCGCTGCAGGTGCGCCTGCGCGCCCTTCAATCCCGCCTGGCCGACAACGCACCGGAGATCCAACAGCTGCGCGCGACCTTGTCGGGCACGGATGCCGCCCTCGCCCGGCTGGAAGCGTCCGGCAACGGCAGCGAAGAAAGCCGCGTGAGCTACGTCAGCCGCTACCGGGACTACAAGTACGAAGAAGCGCTGTTCGAGATCTTCGCCCGCCAATATGAGTTGGCGAGATCCGACGAGAGCCGGGATGGCGCGCTGATCCAGATCATCGACGTGGCGCAGCCTGCGGACCGCCGCACGCGGCCAAAGCGCGTGTTCACGGCGATCGGTGCCACGGTCGCCGGCGCGTTTGCCGCCATCGCCTTCTTCTACATTCGTGCGCGTCGTCGATCGCCATCGAACGCTCAATAACGAACCGACATCGCCTGGCCCGAATCCGCGCAGCCCGGATGGGCTGACGGCGCCTTTCCGACATGCGCAACATCAATCTCTCGCCCATGGACGCCGAACGCTTCGGTGTCGTGACCGCCAAGTGCACGGTCGAGTCCGCCGCAGACCTCGCAGGGATCGAAGACTGGTGTGATGAACGCGGCGTCGACTTCGTCATCGCCCGGGTGGGCACCGACGATCTCAGGACGGTTCAGCAGATGGAGGACCGAGGTTTCAGACTGATGGACACCTTGGTCTATTTCCGACGGGCGTTTGACGAGCGCCCTTTGGCTCCCCCGCAGTTGCCCGCCTCCTATCGCGTTGCCGACGATACGCGTCCGACGCCGGAGGAAATGGCGGAGGTGGCGCGTCTGTCGTTCTCCGCGTACGGCGGGCATTACCACGCCGACGATCGCCTGGCGCCGGAGGCGGCTGACCAGGTGTACGTGTCCTGGGCCGCCCGTTCGGCCGAATCCCCGCAAGTGGCTCAGGAAATCGTCACGATCCGGCACACTGCTGCCGGGGGGGCCGGGACGCTCGTCGCGTTCGCCACCCTCAACGACGCGGACGGCGACAGCGAAGGCGTGCTCTTCGCGGTCCACCCGGACCACCAGGGAAAGGGACTGCATCGCGCGCTCATCCAGGCGTCGCTGTTGAACGCGCACCGTCGCGGTTGCCGCGGGTTCTTCAGCTCGACACAGTTGAACAACAGGCCGGTGCAGCGGAACTGGGCTCGCGAAGGGCTCATTCCGTCTCACAGCTATTACACGTTCCATCAATGGAGAGGACTATGACCACCGCTATTCCATTCAACAAGCCGTATCTGCACGGGCGGGAACTGGTCTACATCGCGCAAGCGGTAGCGTCTGGAAAGATTTCAGGGGATGGTGTGTTCACGAAGAAGTGCCACAACTTCTTCGAGCAACGCTATGGTTTTGCAAAGACGCTGATGACGACGTCTTGCACGGATGCGCTGGAAATGTGCGCGCTGCTGCTGGACATTCGCGAAGGCGACGAGGTCATCGTTCCGTCGTTCACCTTCGTCTCCAGCGCGAACGCGTTCGCCTTGCGCGGTGCCAAGCTGATCTTCGCCGACAGCGAGGCCGGCAACCCCAACATCGATCCGGAGCTCATCGAGCCCCTGATCACCTCGCGTACCCGCGCGATCGTCGTCGTGCATTACGCCGGCGTCGCCTGCGACATGGACCGGATCCTCTCGATCGCGCAACGCCACGGTGTGACGGTGGTCGAGGACGCGGCCCAGGCCGTCGATTCGTTCTACAAGGGTCGCCCCCTGGGCGGACTGGGTGCGCTTTCGGCGTTCTCGTTCCACGAGACCAAGAACGTCATTTCGGGCGAAGGCGGGCTGCTGGCTATCAATGAGCTGCAATTCGCCGGACGGGCCGAAATCATCCGGGAGAAGGGCACCAACCGCAGTTCGTTCTTCCGCGGCGAGGTCGACAAGTACGGCTGGGTGGACGTGGGTTCATCGTTCCTGCCCTCGGACATCATTTCCGCCTACCTGTTTGCCCAATTGGAGAGCCTCGATGCAATCCAGGCCCGTCGCAAACAGATCTGGCAACGATATTGGGAGCAACTCGCACCGGTGCTCCCGGAATTCGGCGTCACGCTTCCAGTGATTCCGGAATACGCCACCAACAACGCACACATGTTCTATCTGGTGTGCCGCGACATCGAGCAACGCACCCATCTGATCTCCTCGCTGAAGGAGCAGGGCATCCACGCGGTGTTCCATTACCTGTCGCTGCATGACAGTCCCTACTTCCAGCAGAAGCACGACGGCCGTCCACTGCCGCACAGCGATCGGTTCTCGAATTGCCTGGTGCGTCTGCCCCTCTTTTTCGAGCTGAGCGACAACGACGTGGATCGAATCGCGGAGGCGATCATCGCCAATCTGCGCCAACAGCGCTGATCGTCCGGCCGGACAGCTGCGACATGAACTTCAAGAAGGCGGGCCTGTTCATCGGGGCATCGACGCTCGTCCGATTGCTGGGCGGCGTTGTCACGGTCAAGTTGATCGCGGTGAGCATCGGGCCCTCGGGCCTGGGCCAGCTCGGGCAGTTCATGAGCATGATGGCGATCTGTGTGCTGCTGGCCGCCGGGGGCATCCAGAACGGTGTCGTGACCGGGCTAGCGCAACGGGAAGAGTCGTCCCCGGAGAGGGAGAGCCTGTGGCGCACCGCCCGCACGGCCGGTGCGGTCGCCTCCGCCGTCGCGGCCCTCGTGCTTCTGATCGCGGCGGATCCGTTGAGCGTTTTCCTCTTCAGGGACACCGGCTTCGTGGGGGTAGTGCGCCTCTTTGCGTTGCTCCAGTTCGCGCTCTGCTTCTCGACGCTCGCAGCCGGTCGGGTCATCGCCGAGAAGCAGACGCTGACCTTTGCCTGGGTATCGTCGTCGTCCGTGGTGATCGGCCTCCTCGGCCTGTCGCTCGCCGCCTGGAACTTCGGTGTCAAGGGCGCGGCCTATGGCCTGGTGTGGTCGGCCGCCTGTCCTGCCATCGTTTATGGGATCCGTTGGCTGCGACAGCGGCAAAGCGAAGGGAACGGTTGGGGTATCCACCCTCCCGATCTTTCCTACCTGGCGAAGTTCAGCCTGATGGTCGTCGTTTCCGCCATCGCAATGCCAACCGTCCAGATCCTGCTACGCGAACATATCCTGGCTCGCGGATCCTGGGATGACGTCGGCTCGTGGCAAGCCGTCCTGCGATTCTCCGATGCCTCGCTTCAGTTCGTCGGCGTTCTTCTGAGCAGCCATTTCCTCCCCCGCATCAGCGCGGTGCGGGATCGGGCGGGTTTGCAGCAGCATGTAATGGAGGCCTACCGATTCCTCTTGCCGGTCATCGCCGCCATCACCGCCTTCGCCTACTTCTTTTCGGCCGAGCTCGTGCGTCTGCTGTTCTCACGTGAATTCGGCCTGGCCATCACCTTTCTGCCTTGGCAGTGCCTGGGCGATGCGCTTCGCGGTCTGTCCCTCGTCCTGGGTTTCGTGGCATTGTCGCGCGGCAATCTGACGCTCTACATTTCCGCGGAAGTCTTCCAGGGCGTAAGCATGCTGGTCGGTGGGTGGCTGCTTGTGGATCGATTCGGCCCGATCGGCGTCACCTACGCCTACATCCTGACCTACGGGCTTTATCTTCCGATCTGCGTGGCCGTTTACCTAACCTATCTACGGCGCCTGCCGCCGAGTTCCTCCTGATTGGCCCATGCATCTACTTTTCCTGTATGTCGGCCTTCCGTTGGGCGGCATCGAGACGCTACTTGTCCGATTAAGCACGGCAATGCAGCGCTCCGGCGCCCGCGTCTCGGTGCTCCTCGCCACGCGTCGTGCCGATCCGGGGCTACTCGCGGAACTTCGCCAGCACGCCTCCGTGGCCTTCCTAGACGAGTTTCTTCCTCCCGGCCCCTGGCGTCCCATCCATGCGAAGCCGCTGACCCGGTTCGTGCTTCCACTGAATGTGGCCGCCCTGCGCGAATGGCTCGGTGGCGCGCCGGACGTGTGCCACGCCCCCGACACGACCTCCTTGATGTTCGCGTCCCGGTTGGCCACCGCGGTCGATCTTGGCCGCGTCACCGCTGGCGTGTATCACGATCGGGAGTACCTGTTCGAGGACACCGGCAATCGCTACGTCGATTGGGGTCACAGCCTGTTTCGAGCGCTGCCCGCGGAGAATGTCGTCTTCTTCAATGAAACCTCGGTACGCGTCCATGAGCAGCGTTTCGGCCGGGACTTCTCTGCGAGCCCGGTGTCCCCGATCGGGGTCGACCTCGATCGCTGGCACGGACGCACGCTAGGGAGGCGAAGTGACCGCGTGATCTCGATCGGTCGGTTGACGCCGTTCAAGACCTACAACACCCACATGATCGACACGATCGCTCGCCTGAAGGCAACCGGGTTGCCGTTGCGCTACGAGATCTATGGGACCGGGGAATGCGAGGAGGCGCTGCGACAGCAGATCGTCCGCCTCGGGGTCGAGGATCTGATCTCCCTCAAGGGAGCGATCGCTTACGAGCATATCCAGGACGTCCTTGCGGGTGCCCTCGCGTTCGTGGGGAGCGGCACCGCCTTGATCGAGGCCTCCGCCGCCGGCGTGCCGGCGATCGTCGGCATCGAGCATGTCGAGGACGCGACCACCTATGGCTTCCTGCATCAATTGACGGGGTTGTCGTACCACGACCAAGGCCTGCCATTCACGACCACCACCTTCGACGACTGCCTGCGATCCCTGTACGAAGGGTCGGATGCCGCGTACGAAGACGTCGCGCGCCGTGCAGTGCACCGGGCCGAGGACTTCAGCCTCGCACGCACCACGCGCGCATTCTTGAAGTTGATGTCTCCCGCAGGAGCCCGTGCCTTCCAGTTCCCGAAGCTCGGCATTCCAGGTTGGGTTTGCTTGAATGCGAGCATGGTGACGCTGATCTGGCGATCCCGGCGGGGCCATGCCAAGTTCTTCGCCCGCCACTCCAATGTCGACGTCCGATAACTTCTCACCCGTCCCGGCACCGCCCCGGGCCGCGGCCACGGCATTCAAGCCCGTCAGCGAAGCCTCGTTCGTCTTGCTGCTCCTGCTCCCGTTCTGGGTGGACACGGGAGCGATGCTGCTGTACTTGGCCACCGGCTCCGCAGGCGTCTACTCGATCGCCGTCCAGGTCCAGGACCTGATCGCCTTGGCGGGGCTGTGCCTCGGTGCCCGGCGGGGCATCCGGCTGCTGCTCGACGCTTATGGCGGCTGGATCGTCGCGCCCGCACTCCTGTACGCGATCGCCCTGGGCACCACCGTGCTTTCGGGCAGCGGCAATCACGAGTTCATCCTCGCGGCCATGCGCTACACGGTCTGGGTGATCTTCGTGACGGCGGCGCTCTCGCATCCACGCCGCAGCGTTCCCTCGACCGGAGCATCAAGCACGTTCGATTCCGCCCTGGGCGCACTGGCGCTGGTGCTGGCGGCGCTCTCGGTCGTCCAGCTCCTGCTCTCGGAAGTTTTGGCCGGTCCTCTGCAGACCCTGCATGAAGGATTCACGCCCGCGGAAAAGACCAACGCGGTGCTCACGAGCATCAGCCTCGGCAAGTCATTCGCCTCGTTGACGCTTCGCAATCCGATCGAACTCAGCTACGTCGGCCTTCTCATCCTGTGTCACGCATTGCCGCGGCGCGCCAACTTCCTCACGATCGCCGCGGCCTGGCTCATCATCCTGTGCGGCCGCTCCAACACCACGCTGCTGGCGTCCCTGGCGATCGCGCTGGTGCACAGTCTGCAGGGCAGCGACTGGCTGCGCCGATGGCGCTGGCCGATCGCCGGGATCCTGGTGTCTGTGAGCGTAGTGTTCCTGTGGTTCCTGCCCGAGATCTATGTCGGCCCGGGCAGTAACTGGGACGACCTGATCGTCGTGCTCAGCTACCAGCGCCTCGGAATGCTGCTCGCGCTGCCGGAACTGCTGTCCGAGGGCGGTTCCCGCCTGCTGATCGGTGGGATGCCCACGCCGCTGATCGATCTCGTCGAGACCCTCTACAACGCCGGCCTGTTGCCGGAGCTGTTCGCAGACGGCGGCGCGATCGCCGTCTTCGACATCATGTGGTTCGGCTTCATGCTCGTGGGCGGCCTGCCGTTCGTGCTGGGTGGCGCCGTCATGGTCGGCCTCGGTCTGCGCTCGCCCAAGGGCGCTCGCGGCACGCCGGAAGCCGCCTCGCTGCGTCTGTACGCCGTCGGCCTCGTGATCATTTCCTTCTCCTCGCAGATCCTCCTGTCGAGATACGGGCTCTTCTTCTTCTGCTATTTCCTGGCCGACGCGGCGGTGCGGCACTGGCACCGATCGTCCAATCCCGTTCCAACGTCCTCGAATCAATCATCTCCAGCCTTGCAGTGAAGCCACGATGCGCATTCTTCAAATAAACAACTTCGAGGACATCCGGGGAGGGTCTGATCGCGTCTTTCAACTCACCACCAAGCTGCTGCTGGACCAGGGTCACGAGGTCGCGACGCTCGCCTGCGGCGACAGGAGTTTCGACGACCGCAAACGCTCGGTGCTGCTGCGCCAGAACGGGTACTTCAGCAAGAACCCGTTGACGACGCTGCGAAACATCCGTCAATTCGTCTACCGGGACGAGACTGCTGAGGCCATTGAAACTCTCAGCCAGACCTTCCGCCCTGACATCGCGCATCTGCACATCTTCTACGGCCAGTTGAGTTCCTCGGTGCTTCAGGCATTGAAGAACCTCGGCATCCCCTGCGTGATGACGGTTCATGAATACCGCATGCTGTGTCCGATCTCGACGATGTACACGCAGAAGCTGGGCGTCTGTGAGCGCTGTGCGACCGGGCAGCGCCACCACGCGGTCATCCATCGCTGCAACCGCGGCAGCGCCCTGGCCAGCGCCCTGTCCGCGTGGGAATGCAAGGTCCGGGACAGCAGGTACGACTATCCCTCCCACATCGACCGATTCCTCATGGTGTCCGAGTTCTGCCGGCGCAAGCATGTCGAGTTCATGCCCACGATCGAGAACCAGAGCACGGTGCTCTACAACTTCGTGGCGGACAAGGACGTCGCCGCCCAACCGACGCCGATCGACGCGAACGCCCCCTTCCTCTTTGCGGGCCGCCTGTCTCACGAGAAAGGCGTCGCGCTGCTTTGCGACGCCTTCTCCAAACGGCCCGACCTGACGCTACACATCGCCGGTACAGGGCCCCTTGACGACACGCTCCGGCAACGCTTCGAAGGCTGTCCGAACATCCTCTTCCTGGGCAAGCTCGACGCCCCCGCACTGCGCGAGGCGTTCAGCCGTGCTCGTTTCTCGATCGTCCCGTCCGAGTGGTACGAGAACAATCCCATGTCCATTCTCGAGTGCTTCAGCGTCGGCACGCCCGTACTCGGCGCGGCGATCGGCGGAATCCCGGAACTTGTGATCGACGACACCACCGGCTATCTGTTCGAGGCCTCCGACGAAGCGGCATTGGGACGCGCCATCGATCGAGCGGCCGCGCTCCCCCCGGAACAGCGCCATGCCATGGGCCTGCGCGCGATCGAGATGATCCGTCAGCGCCACACCGAGTCGGCCTACTACGAGCGTCTGCTGGCCGAGTACGAGACCGCCAGGACCCATCACGGGACGCGCTGAGCGATGACCATCAAGATCTCCTTCATCGGCGCCGCCGGCATCCCCAACCGGTACGGCGGATTCGAATCCTTCCTGGAGCATTGCGCGCCCGTCATCGCCGCGCGGGGCATCGAGACCCGCGTGACCTGCGACGCGAAGATGTACGTGGACGACCTTTCCGTCGACTTCCACGGCGTGACACGCGAGTTCATCGGCGTACCCGCGAACGGTGCGGCCTCGATTCTTCACGACCTCCTGGCCTTCTTCCGGGTCTTTCCTCGAAGCACTCACATCGCCGTGCTGGGCGTGTCCGGCGGCCCCTGGTTCCCGCTCTTCCGATTGATGTGCGCGCTGACCGGCAAACGGCTCGCCGTCAACATTGACGGCGTGGAATGGCGCAGGACCAAGTTCTCCCTCTCGAAGCGTCGTGTCCTGCGCGCGTTCGACTGGCTGGCGCAGCGTTTCGCCCACGTGGTCATCTACGACAGCGAAGGGCTGCGGGAGTTCGTGCTCCCGGGCGCGCTGGGGAAGTCGTTCTGCATCGCGTATCCCGGCGACCATGTCCGTCGCGCGCCGGAGGTTCCGAAAGATCCGGGGGCCTGCCTCACGGTGTGTCGCATCGAGCCGGAAAACAATCTCGACCTGCTCATCCAGGGCTTCCTGGCGTCGTCGATGGTCACCTACACCATCATCGGCAACTGGAATCACAGCGACTATGCGCGGACCCTGCGAGCACGTTACCGCGATGAGCCGCGTCTCCAACTGCTCGACCCGATCTACGACACCGTCAAGCTGGCACGGGCGCGAGAGCGCTGCGCTGTCTACCTGCACGGCCACAGCGTCGGGGGCACCAACCCTTCGCTCGTTGAAATGCTGTTCTACGACTGCAGAATCGCCTGCCTCGACGTCTCCTTCAATCGCCACACGGCACAAGGTTGCGCGTCGTATTTCCAGGATCCTGACAGCCTGGCTGCCCTCCTCGATGCACCAGCGGCCGACGGTCAGGGATCCGAGCGGGCTCGACTGCGAGAAAGCTACAGCGCCGCCAAGATCGCGGCCGCCTACATCGAGGCAATGACAGGAGAGCCATGATGAGTCCATCCGTGAAGTCCGTCGCCGTCCGCACGTTCTGGCTCTGCTTCCTGCCGTATGGCTGGGTCGCGGCCAACGCGTGGTCGACCTTCACGGGCTACACCCTGAGCTACATCTCGGGCGGCGTCGCGTTGAACTCCGCCTTGCTGGCCCTTGCATGCGGTCTCGCGGCCGCCTGTGCGCCACGCCTGATCCATCGGCACAAGGTGGCGCAGGCGGTCCTCGCGACGCTGGCGGCGGTCTTGATCACCGTGTCCTTCGCCTACAGCTTCCTCGTGTTCATGCAGTGGGGCCGCACCCAGAAGCTGGCCACGCTGCCGGTCGTTCTCGTGATCGGCTGGATCGCGATGTGGGACCGCCAGGCCTTCCGCGCGGTGGTCGCCGGCCTCGCCGCCGCCATCGCGGTCGCATTGGCCCAGAACGCATTGCCCTCCCGCACGCAGCCGTCCAGCCAGGCGGCTGCGCCCGCGACGCCGATTGCTCCGTCCGCCGGCCAGGAGCCCAACATCTACCTGCTCATGTTCGATGCGATGAGCAGTTCGAGCCACTATCGCGAGAGTTTCGGCGTCGCACCTCCCTGGCAGGAAGCCCTGAAAGTCAAAGGCTTCCGGGAGTTGCCTGGTGCCATGTCCTCTCGGCCGTACTCCATGCAGTCCGTCATCGACGTGCTGCAGGGACGCCCCATGCCCTGGAGCGAATTCGGCACGACCCCCGATGGAGAGACCCTGGGACTCACCATCGACTCCCGCAGCGCCGCGATCGATCGCGCCCATGCGGCGGGCTACCGTGTGGCCTTCCTCTACCAGAACAACTATTTCGGGCGACTGCATCCCTTGCGGCACCTCGACGCCTACCTGCCCGAGCGCAGCGTCGGCGTGTGCTCCCTCGCGCCCAACCGCGTCGGATTCCATCTCTGCCGCGGCACCGATGTCTGGGTGGAGCGCCTGTTCGGCGAAACCAATGAGGTGGAGGCCCACCACCTGGAGACCCGTCGCTTCATCGAGCGCGTCATTGACGAACGACGCCCCTGGATCACCTGGTCCTACATCGCCGTACCCGAGCACACCAGCCTGACCTACCGCGAATACAGCGAGGCCGATCGCGCGGAGTTCCAGGAAGAGCATCGCGTCAATTCGGCGCGCGCGCTGGCCATCATGGAGGATTACCTCCAACTGATCAGGGAGCGTGACCCTCGAGCGGTCGTGGTCGTGTTCGGGGACCACGGCCTCATCCAGTCGCGCGGCTGGGACTCGGATGCCAAGGTGCACGACCTGTTCTCTGCAGACCAGAAGACAAAGGACGAGCGGAGCATCGGCCTGTTCGTGTCGCCGGCCGGGTTCTGCGACAGCCGGCTGCGGGACGACTACTCGCTCGAGCATCTGCTGACGGATCTCATCGCCTGCGCAAGACCTGCCCCCTCCGTCCAGGCGCCTCCCGCGCCTCACTGAGATCGCGCGGGCCTCGCGATCATCCCTCGCGCCGGCGCAACAGCATCAGCCGGCGGTGGCCTCCGGCGAGCGGCACCTGTTCGACGACCTCGAAGCCGCTGCCCTCGAAAGCCGCGATCTGGCGGTCCATGACGAACTCGTCGGGCGTGCGCTGACGCTGCGCGCACAGCGTTCGCAGTTGAACGTCGCTCTGCTCGATCATCTCAACGATGGCCCATCGACGGGAGCAGCGCGCGACAAATCGGGCGATCTCCGTCAATGGGATGGAGGCGCTCACCATCAGATGATGGATCAGCGCGAGCATCATGACCACGTCGGATTTCCCGCTCAGCCGATCGAGCAGGCCGGGATGCTCCCGGCCTTCCCAGCCCCGCCCCCCTGCCAGGTCATCCAATCGACACAGCAACGGATGCAGCCCTGCGGTGGGCTCGCGCCACAACCTCTGGAGCGCGCCGTGATCTCCATCCGCCGCGATGACCGAAGCGCCCGCCTCGACGGCCAGCCGTGAGAACTCGCCGGAGTTGCATCCCAGGTCCAGCACCCATTGCGGCTGCGCGCCGTTCAACCACCGCGACACGGTCTGACGCTTCTGCTCCAGTTCATCCCCGTCGTAGTGAGAACGCTCGGAGATGTAGTCCCGCCAGACCGTGGACTTTCCCACACGATCAGGTCGGACGCCATCGAGCATCCACTTCAGGCCACTGTGCAATCCACTCCGGAAGCCAGCCAGGCCTTCCACCCGGTCGCCCGGTGCCTGCTGCTGCGAAGTCACCACCGGCTCGGGCGAACCTTGCACCATCAGCAGCCAGTGCCGGCCAAGAAACCGGCGCCACCCGAGCATCTGCCGGGCGGCGTCGTCAGGCATGCCGTCGCGCCAGATCAGGAAGGCCTGATGGGCGACGAATCCCCGCCTCATGGACAGCAGCAGCGGGTACAAGAAGTGCCGGTTGAACTGCCCCGCCGCCCACCACTTCCGATGGCACAAGGGCTGGAACGACATCAGGTCGCAGAAGATCGGCCGGGTGCCGTCGAAGATGACGTTCCATGCCGACGCGTCCTTGAGATCGAAGCCGGCGTCGACCGCTTCCTGCTGCAATCGCAGGGTCAGTTGGGCCGCCGCGAACAACTGGCTGTCCGTCCACTCGTAAGGATGAGTCACGAAAGGCAGGCGCCTGGAGGACACCAGCGTCGGCGAATGAATCTGGAACGACACCAGGTCACCGCGCTCCACCCACTGGCGCGCCAGGTCCGAATGCAGGAAGTGCCCGGAAGGCAAAGCGGTATTCAGATGCCGAACGACCCGATCCGGCTCGAACTGCAGCGACGCTTCCGGATCCCTCATTTCCGACGGATCTTCGCGATCAGGCGCTTCAGCGACGCCATGGGATTGCGGACGAAGACGATGAGGGCGCCGATCAGCGCGATCAACCCCTGCAGCATCATCATGCCGCTGCCGGGGTCGACATACGCGAAAGCGGGAGTCGGCGCCAGGACAACCGCCAGCACCAACGCACAGCGACGAAGCATAGTTTCTCTCTCTCTTTGTTATCTCGAGATCGCCTTGGCCCAGACGGCCGGAACGCCGAGATCCTCTCCTCGGGGCTCCCGCACTGCGAGGCGGTGCAGAAGCGCGATTTTCACACCGTTGTCGCAAACCGCCGCGGGCGGTCCGGTTTTGACCCGTGTCCGTCGCACAGTTACACGGAAGCCCGGTATTCCGCGACGAAACGCAACAGCCCTTCCGCGACGCTCTGCCTGCGCCTGTCGACGGCCCCGTCGCCGAGGGTCAGCCAATCCAGCAGATCCCGCTCCGCATGTGTTGCGCCCAACTTGGCAATCCTCACCCGCTGGATCCGCGTCGGCACAGTCGTGTCCGAATCCGCGATGAGTTCCTCGTAGAGCTTCTCGCCCGGCCGCAGCCCGGTGAAGCGGATGCCGACCTCGTGCTCCGACCGCCCGGCCATCCGGATCATGGTCTTGGCCAGGTCCACGATCTTCACCGGATCGCCCATGTCCAACACCAGCACCTGTCCGCTCTCGCCGATCGCGCCGGCCTGCAACACCAACCGAGCCGCCTCGGGGATCGTCATGAAGTAGCGAATGATCTCCGGATGCGTCACCGTCACCGGCCCCCCCTTGGCGATCTGCTCCTTGAACTTCGGAATCACGCTCCCGCTTGAACCGAGGACATTGCCGAACCGCACCGCCATGAACCTCGTCGCATGCCCTTGCCCGGCCATGTGGCTGATGACGAGTTCCGCCGCACGCTTGGTCGCACCCATCACATTCGTCGGATTCACCGCCTTGTCCGTCGAGATCATCACGAAGCGCTCCGCCCCTGATTCCGCCGCCGCCAGACACGCGTGATACGTCCCCAGCGTGTTGTTCCTCAGCGCCGCCCACGCGTTCTCCTCCTCCATCAACGGCACATGCTTGTAAGCCGCTGCATGGAAGACGATCTGCGGCCGGTACTTCCCGAACGTGAACCGCAGGTGCTCCAGGTCCTTCACATCCCCTATCAACCGCACCAGCGGGATGTGCGGGAACTTCTCGCTCAGTTCCTGCTCGATCGAATACAGCGCGAACTCGCTCAGCTCATACAGCACGATCTTCGACGGCCCGTAGCGCGCCACCTGCCGGCACAGCTCCGACCCGATCGATCCGCCCGCTCCGGTGATCAGCACCACCTTCCCGCCGATGCACTCGCTGATGCCGCCTTCATCGAGCTCCACCGGCTCGCGCCCCAGCAGGTCCTCCGGCTCGATGTCCCGCACCTGATTCACCGCCCGCCCGGCCAGCAACTCCTGGCTGCTCGGCACCGTCAACACCGCCAGGCCCGTCTTCCCCGCGAGGTCCAGCGCCCGGCGCCGCTCCAGCGTCGTCGCCGCCGGCATCGCCACGATCACGTGCGTGATGCCGTGCATGTCCGCCTGCCGCGTCGCGTCCTCCAGCGTGCCGATCACCGGCACGCCGGCCACGCGCGCGCCGCGTTTCTCCGGCGCATCGTCCAGATAGCCCACGACCACCCAGCCCTGCTGGTGCTGGATCCCCGCCACCAGCAGGCGCCCCGCATCCCCCGCCCCCATCACCAGCGCCCGGCGCTGTTCCAGCGCGCTCCCGCTGATGCGACTGCGCATGTGCTCGTAGAGCATGCGGTAGCCCATGCGCATCGTCGCCAGCGCCATCAGCGTGAACACCGGATGCAATGCCAGCACCGCGCGCGGTACCTTCGTGAGCTGCGCCATCAGCACCGCCACCGCCGCGATCAGGCCCGCGAGGATGCACACCGCCGCCAGCCGCTTCACTTCACCGAAGCCGCTGAAGCGCCACATGCCCTTGGGCACGCGGAACAGCTTCAGGAACAGCCCGTACAGGGCGACGATGGCCAGCATCACCCAATGGTCGTAACCGGGCCGGGCCTCGAACCAGCGCTCGAACCCCAGCCGGAACAGATACGTCGCCTGCCACGCGAGCGCCACCGCCGCCATGTCCAGCGCCAGCGCCGCCGCCTCGCGGTACGGACGGATCCGCGTCAGGAAGGCATCGAGGGACAACCAGTTCATCGTGTTCTCTTGTTCTCTCAGGCCTTGATCGCGCCCAGCGTGGCCAGGATCAGCCGGATGTCGCCCATCAGGCTGGCGTTGCGCACGTAGTCCGCGGCCAGGCCCAGCTTCATCGGCATGACGACCTCGACGTACTCGCGCTCCGGGTCCTCGGCCTGCGCCAGCAGCTCGCTCTCGTTGCGGAAACTCAGCGAGGCCGGATCCGTGATCCCCGGCCGCACCGACAGCACCAGCGCGCGCAGTTCATCCGGGTACATCGCCACGTAACGCGGCACCTCGGGCCGCGGCCCCACCAGGCTCATCGCGCCGCGCAGGACGTCCCACAGCTGCGGCAGCTCGTCGACCTTGCTCGCGCGCAGCCAGCGGCCGCTGCGCGTGATGCGCGCGTCGTCACCGATGGTGATCTGCGGACCGAGCGCCGGCGCATCGACGCGCATCGTCCGGAACTTGTGGATGCGGAAGGTGCGGCCGAAACGCCCCACCCGCTCCTGCCGGAACATCACCGGCCCGCGCGAGTCGAGTTTGACCCACACCGCGACGGCCAGCAGCAGCGGGCTCAGCAGCAGCAGCCCGAAGCCCGCGCAGACGACGTCGAAGAGCCGCTTGGCCATCTCGTGCTCAGAACCCCAGGCTGCGGCGCACCGCCGCGATCACGCGCTCGACCTGCTCATCGGTCATCGCCGTGTACAGCGGGATCGTGACCGTGCGCTCATAGGCCTTCTGCGACTCGGGGAACATCTCCGGCGTCAGGCCGTAGAGCTCCTGCCAGTACGGATGCTGGTGCAGCGGCACGTAGTGCACGCTGCAGCCGATGCCCTGCTCGAACATGCGCTCGATGAAGAGGTCGCGCGACACGCCGGCCGCGATGGCCGCGTCGGACAGGCGCAGCACGTACAGGTGCCAGCTGTGGACGTCCTCGTTGGGCGCCTTCGGCGGCAGGATCAGCGGCAGGTCGGCCAGCGCCTCGAAGTAGCGCGCCGCGATCTGCTCGCGCCGCTTCTGGAAACCCGGCAGCCGCTTGAGCTGGTGCAGCCCCAGCGCCGCGGCGATGTCGGTCAGATTGTACTTGAAGCCGGGCGCCACGATCTCGTAGTACCAGCTCGGCACCTTCGCGGTGAAGCGGTCGAACGCGTCGCGGTTGATGCCGTGCAGCCGCATCACGCGGGCGCGCTTGGCCAGCTCCGGATCGCGCGTGACCAGCATGCCGCCCTCGCCCGTCGTCATCGTCTTGTTGGCGTAGAAGCTGAACACGGTGGCGTTGCTGCCCATCGTGCCGATCAGCTCCTTCTCCAGCGTCGTCGGCAGCGCGTGCGCCGCATCTTCGACCACCTTCAGCCCGTGCTTGCGGGCGATGTCCAGCAGCGTCAGCATGTCCACCGCCAGCCCGGCGTAGTGCACCGGGATGATCGCCTTCGTGCGCGGCGTGATCGCGGCCTCGATCTGGTCGATCGCGATGTTCATCGTCGCCGGATCGATGTCGACCAGCTTCACGTCCGCGCCCAGGTAGCGCACCACCTCCGCCGTCGCGGTGAAGGTGTGCGTCGTCGTGATGACCTCGTCACCGGGACCGATGCCCAGTGCCTCCAGCGCCAGGTGCAGGCCGGCGGTCGCGGAGTTGACCGCGATGCACTCGATCTGCGGCTCGGCCAGGAACTCGGCGAAGGCCTGCTCGAAACGCCGCGCCTTCGGGCCGGTCGTGATCCAGCCGCTCTTGAGCGTGTCGACGACCTCGGCGATCTCCTCGTCGCCCAGCTCGGGCAGCGCGAAGGGAAGGAAGGGCAGCTTGGCTTCGGCCTGGCTCTCGGACTTCGGATCGGTGGTGCTCATGATGTCTTGGTGATCAGCGCCAGCACGTGGCTGCGCAGGAAGGGAATCGTGTTGAGGACGCGGTAGGCGCCGGGGTGGACGCGGCAGGCGACCCGCGCGATGGGCGGAGCCAGCGTGACGCGGCGCACCGCCATCCGGCCCTCGGGGAACAGCGCGCGCACGCGTCTGAGCGGCACGCCCCGGACGTCCGGATTGCGGGGATTGTCGACGATGAAGTCGTACCAGAGCACCGCCCCGCCCGGCTTCAGCCAGCGCCACATCGCGTCGGCGAGGCGGCGCTGCAGGCCGTCGTCCAGGATCGAGGAGAACACCGTCGACTGCAGCACCAGGTCCTGGCTGCCGGCCTCGACCGCCGCCTGCGAGGCGTCGCCCGCCAGCAGCCGCACCTGCTGCGGCAGCGCGGCGCGCGCCGCCTCCAGACGCTCGGGAAGCAGCTCGATGCCGGTCAGGTGCTGCGGCAGCAGGCCCAGCCGCAGCATGTCCATCAGGTTGCCGCCGGCACCGCAGCCGACCTCGGCCATGCGCCAGTCGCTCAAGGGCACCGCCGGATCCGCCAGCGCCGAGCGATGCGACGCCAGCAGGCGCAGCATCGCGGCCTGGCGCTCATGCAGCATCTGCCAGACCTCGGGGCGCAGCAGGCTGTAGCGCTCCAGCCCGGCCAGCCGCTGGTCGCGGCGGGCGTAGCGCTGGGCGATGGCCTGGAGTTCTCGGTCCTGGGTCATGTCGTCGTCGGCGGTGGAGGCCGTGGTGAGGACTGCGTTGATCGGGACTGCGTTGATCGGAACTTCGGGGACGGGGGAAGGACGGGTCAGGACACCGCGGCGATGAAACGCTGCGCCAGGACAGGATAGGTGTGATTCGCCAGCACGAACTCGCGGCCGCGGCGGCCCATGGCGGCGCGCTCGTCGGCCGGGACGGCGGCGAGCTGGAGCAGCCCGTCGGCGACCGCCTTCGGGTCCTGCGGCGGCACCGTCAGCCCGGCGCCGGCCTCGGCCACCGGGTCGTTGCCGGCCTCCACCGAATGCAGCACCGGACGCTGCGCCATCATGTAATCCATCAGCTTGTTGGGCGCGATGCCGAAACGGTAGATGGGCGTGCGCTGCCAGCCGATGTAGGCGATGTCGAATCCCTTGAGCAGCGACGGGATCTGCGCTTTCGGGATCGCGGGGAACATCGCGACATTGGTGAGGCCCTCGTCGCGCACGCGCGCTTCGAGCTGGTCACGCAGATGACCGCCGCCGACGAGGACGAAGCTCAGCGCCGCGCTCTCTGCACTCTTCGTGTCCTTGAGCCGCTTCGCCGCGTCGAGCAGCACGTCCAGCGCGTTGGGCTCGCCCATCGAGCCGGCGTAGCCCACGACGGTGCGCCCCGCCGCCCGCTCGGCGGCCAGGTGCGCCTGGATCGCGGCGTCCAGCGGTTCGCCGTCCTCCGACCATTCATCCAGCGTGATGCCGTTGGGCACGATGTGCAGCTTCTTCAGGTCGAGGCCGTGCGCGGCCATGTGCTGATGCACCTTGGGCAGCATCGACACGACGACGTCGGCATCACGGTAGGCGTCGTTCTCCGCCTTCTGGCAGAGCATCGCGAACGGATGCCACTTCGACATGCCCGACAGCTCGATCGGCGACAGCGGCCAGAGGTCGTGCACCTCGTACACCAGCTTGGCCTTGGCCAGCTTCGCGACGCGGCGCGCGACCCAGAGGTCCATCGGGTAGGTGCTGGAGGCGATGACGACGTCCGGCGCGAATTCGCGCGCCAGGATGTCGGCGTCCTTCCAGACCTGGCGGCAGAAGGACCAGATGTTCTTGACCCGGCCCGTGCCGTTGCCCTGGTACTCGGGCGTGTCGTAGAACAGGTAGTTCACGCCGCTCATCGCCGCCATGCCGGGCTCGGGCTGGGTCGTGCGCACGTGCGAGTAGGACGCGCCCAGGATCAACGCCTGGTGCCCCGTCCGGACCCATTCGCGGGCGAGATAGAACGGGCGGAATTCCATGCCGTGTTTCGGCGAGCCGGCGTAGTGGTTGATCAGCAGCAGCTTCATGGGGAATGCAAAGGCTCAGACGCGCTTGAGGCGCTCAATGAATGTCTTGACGGCGGGAGCGAACATCGCGTGCTCCGCGACCCAGGCGCGGTTGGCGGCGCCGAGGCGGTCGGCGTCGACCGAATGGCCCGCCACGTCGGTCTGTCCGACCATCAGCTGAAGCCGGTCGGCCAGCGTGCCCAGGTCGTCGCCGTCCTTCAGGATCAGGCCGTGACGACCCAGCAGCTTCGCGTTCGGGTGCATCGCCGCATCGATGCTGGCGATGCCGCCGGTGCCCAGCACCTCGTCGTTCGCGGGCAGGTCCGACAGGATGGGCAGGCACTCGTGCGCCATCGCCTCCAGCACGGAGACGGACACCGAATCGCTCTGCGGCAGGCTCAGGAACCAGCGCGCCGGCGCATAACGACGACCTTGCGAGGTCGCGTCCAGGCGCCCGACGAACTCGACGCGCTCCGCCAGGCCGAGCGTGCGGACCTGCGCCTCCAGCGCATCGCGCAGCGAGCCGTCGTTGGCGACGACCAGACGCGCCTCGGGCTGCTTCGCGGCGATCGCGGCGAAGACCTCGATCACGCGATGCGGCCGGTAGATCGGCTCCAGACCGCGGTTGGTGAAGAAGAGCCACGGCTGCTTGCGGACGTTCTGCTTGGGCAGCTGCTCCAGGCCGAAGGGGAAGGTCATCACCTCGGCCGCGCCGAGCTCGCGCATGCGGGCGCTCATGTGCTCGGAGTCGGAGGTGGTGATCGCGCAGGCCTTCAGCACCTGCGTCGTCAGCCAGCGGTAGGCCCAGCCCTGGTCCGGCGTGACGAGGATGTCGCTGCCCCAGGCGGAGCCGGCGATCTTCGCGCGCAGCTTCCAGCCGCGGCGCGCAGCCCAGGCCAGCGTGCCGTGCGAGGTCAGGTAGTGCGCGTGCAGCCAGTCGGCATCGACCCGCTTGAGCCAGGCGCCCAGCGCCGGCAGCTGCCTCAGCACCGCGATGTTGCCGCCGGCATGCGCGGGGTCGGTGTTCAGCGCGAGCCGGCGATCCTCGGGGATCAGGAACTGGAACTCCGGCGCGAAGCCGCGCGTGGACGCCGCCCACAGTTCGAGCTCGCGCTGCTGCGACAGCGCGCGCGCCCATTTCAGCAGGTGGGGACTCTCGCCGTCCCCGATCAGGACCAGTCTCATGCAGGCACTCCGTGCAGGGCGGATCGCGGCGCGGAGCCGCGCACCAGCCACGCCAGATAGATCGCGAAATAGATCGGCAGCAGCACCGCGATGGCGGCCAGCGCCGTGGTGAGCGCACCGCCGGAACTGAGGACCAGCGCGACCGGCAGCACATACAGCGCGTTACCGGCCAGGCTGAAGACCAGCGCGCCGCGCTGGCGGCCGGTGACCATGGGCGTGACCGTCAGCGGCGCCGCGATGAAGTGCGCCGCCACGTAAGGGGCAAGCCAGCGTCCATACTCGCCGGCGCGGGCCCAGTCCGCCCCGAGCAGCCAGCCGAACAGCGCCGGGCCGACGGCGATCAGCACCGCCATGCAGGGCAGCGCGACCATCGCCAGCAGCTTGATGCCGCGCAGCAGGCGCGGACGGAGATCGACGCCGCGCTGCCAGTCGCGGGCGAGTTCGCCGAGCAAGGCCTCGGACAACGCGCCGCCGACCAGCGTCGCCGGCGCCTTCACGAGGCGCACCATCAGCGCGTAGTAGCCCGCCGTCGCGGCGTCCGCCCAGGCGGCGATCATCGCGAGCACCAGCGTCTCCTGCGCCGCGTTGACGAAGGCGTGCGGGCTGTTGAGCAGCGGGAACTGCTTGTAGCGCCAGCCCAGGCGGCGCAGGTGGCGCCAGTGCCAGGTCTTGCCGGCCCGGTCCAGCCGTGTCGCGCGCTGCCAGCGGGCCCCGCGCCGCAGCAGCCACAGCGGCGCGAGCAACGCGGCCAGGCTCTGCGACAGCACCAGCG
>NZ_DASVNZ010000104.1:0-4371 GCF_036486225.1 Roseateles sp.
CTGCCGATCGCCGCGACGGTGCGGCCCTCGGGCGGCGGCGTGTTCGCCGCGGGCCGCAGCGCCAGCCTGATCGCCGACACGCGCGCCTTCCGCTCGGGCGACGTGCTGACCATCGTGCTGGAAGAGGCGACGCAGGCCAGCAAGAGCGCCAACACGCAGAGCGGCAAGACGAGCAGCGGCAGCTTCGACCTGGACCTGAACGGCAAGCAGCGTTCGTACGGCATCAACGGCGGGCGCGACTTCAACGGCAGCGGCAGCAGCACGCAGCAGAACACGCTGCAGGGCGCAATCACCGTCGTCGTGCAGGAGGTGACGTCCAACGGCCTGCTGCGCGTGCACGGCGAGAAGAGCCTGACCCTGAACCAGGGCGAGGAGCTGATGCGCGTGGCCGGTTACGTCCGCCCGGCCGACGTGGACAGCGAGAACCGCGTGTCCTCGCAGCGGGTGGCCAACGCCCGCATCGCCTACAGCGGCAAGGGCCATCTGGCGGATGCCAACACGCCGGGCTGGTTCACGCGCTGGTTCAACAGCCCGTGGAACCCGATCTGAGGTCCGCTCCGATCTCCGATCTCCGATCCGATCTCCGTCCACCGCGAGACTCTCATGAAAAAGCGCTTGATCTCCCTGTCCCTCGGCCTGGTGCTCGGTGCGGTCCTCGGCCTGGCCGTCGCTGCGCCGGCGTCCGCCGCGCAGCCGCTGCGCCAGCTCGTCGACATCGAAGGCGTGCGCGAGAACCAGTTGCTCGGCTACGGCCTGGTCGTCGGCCTGAACGGCAGCGGCGACAGCACGCAGGTGAAGTTCGCCGGCCAGTCGGTGGCCAACCTGCTGAAGCAGTTCGGCGTGAAGCTGCCGGAGAAGACCGAGGCCAAGTCGCGCAACGCGGCGGCGGTGATGGTGAGCGCGAGTTTCCCGTCGGGCTACCGCCGCGGCCAGTCGATCGACATCACCGTGTCCTCGCTGGGCGACGCGAAGAGCCTGCGCGGCGGCACGCTGCTGCTGACTGAGCTGCACGCGGCCGACGGCGAGGTCTATGCGCTGGCGCAGGGCAACCTGGTGGTGACGGGACTGAGCGCGCAGGGGCAGAGCGGTTCCAGCGTGACGGTGAACACGCCGACGACCGGCCGCGTGCCCAACGGCGCGTCGATCGAGCGCGAGATCGCGAGCGACTTCGACACCCGGCCGGACGTGGTGCTGAACCTCAAGCGCCCCGCGTTCCAGACCGCGACGCAGATCGTCGATGCGCTGAACCAGCGCTTCGGCGACGGCACCGCGTCGACGCGCGACGGCACCAGCGTGTCGGTGCGGGCACCGATGGAATCGACGCAGCGCGTGGCCTTCGTCGCGCAGCTGCAGGGGATGTCCATCGACGCCGCGCCGGCGCTGCCGCGCGTGATCTTCAACTCCCGCACCGGCACCGTCGTCATCGCCGACGGCGTCAAGGTGCGGCCGGCGGCGGTGTCGCACGGGTCGCTCAAGGTGGTGATCAGCGAGAGCCCGCAGGTGAGCCAGCCCAATGCCTTCAGCCAGGGCCGCACGCAGACCGTGCCGCAGTCGCAGCTGCGCGTGGACCAGGGCGATGGGCGCATGTTCCGCTGGCCGGCGGGGACCTCGCTGCAGGCGATCGTCGACATGGTCAACAGCATCGGCGCGAATCCGGACGATCTGATGGCGATCCTCCAGGCGCTGGATCAGGCCGGCGCGATCGAAGGCGAGCTGCAGGTCATCTGATGAGCGACTTTCCGACTTCCTCTCCGATGCCGTCAGGTCTTGCGCTCGACGGCGCCAAGGATCCCGACGCCCGCATCAAGGCGCAGGCCACCGATGCCGCCGTCAAGTTCGAAGCCTTCTTCATCAAGCAGATGATCAGCCAGATGCGCGCCGGCACGCGCGCGCTGGCGGACGACGAGAACGCGGAGAACAAGCGCGCCAACCAGGACATGCTGGACCTGGCCGACGGTCTGGTCGCCGACGCGCTGGCCCAGCAACGCGCCTTCGGCATCGCCGACCTGATGCTCAAGCAGGTCCTTCCCGCGGCCCTTCCGGCCGCCGGTTTAAGTTCCGCCGCCCCCGCGTCGCCTTCCGGAGGGAAGACCCCCGCGGCCCTGCCGACACGCACAGCCGCACGCGCTCCCGCCTCTTCCGGAACCCCGACCCCATGAGCATCCTCCTCAACGGCCTCACCGGCGCGCAGGCCGCCCAGGCCGCGCTGGGCACCACCAGCCAGAACGTCGCCAACGCGATGACGCCGGGCTACACCCGCACCGGCGTGCTGCTGGGCTCGCTGCAGACGCCGCAGGGCGGCGCCGGCGTGCAGGTGTCCAAGCTGCTGCGCTTCGCCGACAGCTTCAAGAGCGTGCAGCTGTGGCAGGCGACCAGCCAGCTCGGCCAGTACAGCGCGGGGCAGTCCTACATGACCCAGCTCGAGCAGGTCATGTCCGACGACACCGCCAACATCAACAACGGCATCGACCAGTTCTTCGCCGCGCTCAACGCCGCCAGCGTGCAGCCCGAATCCGGCCCGCTGCGCGAGGCCGTGCTGACCGCCGCCGACGGCCTGGTCAAGCGCTTCGACAGCCTGCAGCAGCTGTTCGCCAACCAGCAGACCGCCATCGCGACGCAACGCGACGGCGTGGTCAACCAGGTCAACGCGCTGACGCAGGACATCGCGCTGCTGAACAAGCAGATCTCCGGCGGCCGCGCCACCGGCATGAACGACGCCGGACTGCAGGACGCGCGCGACGAGAAGATCAAGGCGCTGTCCGCGCTGGTCGGCCTGCAGGTCGTGGACACGCCCGACGGCGCCAAGAGCGTGTCGCTCAAGGGCGGCCAGCCGCTGGTCGTCGGCGCCGACGCCGCGGTGATGTCGACCGCCGGCCCGGCCGCGCTGAAGATCCAGTTCGCCAACACCGCGTTCACCTTGTCGGACGTGGGCCAGGGCGGTCAGCTCGGCGGCCTGGCCGATCTGCAGAAGCAGGTGCTGGGGCCCATGCGCACCACCATCTCGGAACTCGCCCTGGGCATCGGCAACGCCTTCAACGCGCAACTGGCCCTGGGCTTCGCGCCGCCGGCCGCGACACCCGGCGCGCCGCTGTTCGACACCAGCGGCGGCACGCTCAGGATGACCGGCATCACGGCGTCGCAGCTGGCGTTCTCCGGCAGCGCCACGGTCAGCGGCGACAGCACCAACCTGACCGCGCTGATCGCGCTGAAGAACCGGCCGATGACCATCACCACCTTCGACGCCGCTGGCAACCCCGCCGGGACGTCGCAGATCGTCACCGGCGACGTCTTCACGCAGCTGGTGGGCAAGCTGGGCGTGGCGAGTTCGTTGAACCAGGGCTCGCAGAAGACCGCGACCACGGTGCGCGACCAGTCCGAGGAGGACTGGAAGTCCAGCGCCGGCGTCAACACCGACGAGGAAGCCATCAACCTGATGCAGTACCAGCAGATGTACCAGGCCAACATGAAGGTGGTGGCCGTGGCGAACCAGCTGTTCGACAGCACCTTGCAGATGCTCGGCTGAGGCTGCGCTCCCCCTTCGTCGCACCCTTTCGTCGTACACCCTTCGTCGCACACCCTTCGTCGCCTTCCGGAGAAGCTTCCCATGCGCATCGCCAGCAATCAGTACCACACGACGATGAACAGCGCGCTGCAGGCCGCCAACGAGGGTCTGACGCATGTCATGCAGCAGATGGCTTCGGGCCAGCGCGTGCTCAAGCCGTCCGACGACAGCATCGCCGCGTTGCGTCTGGCGCGGCTGTCGCGCGAGGAGTCCGCGCTGGACCAGTACCGCGACAACATCGGCGCGCTGCAGAGCCGGCTCAAGACCAGCGAAGTTTCGCTGGACAGCATCCGCGAGGACCTGCAGGCCACGCGCGACCTGCTGGTCTGGGCGGCCGACGCGGGCAACACCGGCGACGACCTGAACGCGATGTCGGGCTCGATCAAGACGCTGCACGACAGCCTGCTCTTCCTGGCCAACGGCAAGAACGCGGAGGGCCGCTACCTGTTCTCCGGCACGGCCAGCGACCAGCCGACCGTCGACCCGGCCTACAACTTCCTGGGCAACACGCAGACGCAGCAGGTCGCGGTGGCGGACAACATGGCCATCGGCGGCAACGTGTCGCTCGAGGGCATGGGCGCCTTCCTGCAGCAGCTCAACGCGCTGGGCGGCCAGCTGGCGACGCCGGGCGTGACCGCCGAAGGCGTGCATGCCGATGTGTCCGCGATGATCGCCGCGCTGGACCAGACGCTGGGCGACGTGGCAGGCAAGATCGGCCAGCTCGGCGGGCGGCAGAACATCCTGGACACGATAGACACGAACCATGCCTCGGTCAGCCTGGCGAATCGCCAGAGCGCGCTCGACCTCGG
>NZ_DASVNZ010000126.1:0-43918 GCF_036486225.1 Roseateles sp.
AAGCGCGGTCGCCGCAAGGCGGCTGTGGCCGGCGCTGCCGACGCGCCCGCGCAAGACCCGACCCCCGACGCCGCAGCCGACACGGCTGTGGCGGCTTCCGAATCCCCCGCATCGATCGCCGACGCGACGCCGTCCCCGGACGCGCCGAACGCCGCGGACATCGACGCCGACACGCCTCCCCAGGCTTCCCAGGCATGAGCACTCAACTCGACGACGCCGCCCAACTGGCGGCTCAACTGCTGGCGCGCCGCTGGCTGCCGCGCAACCAGCCGCTGGTGCGCCGCGCGCTGATCGACCAGGAACTCTGGCGCGCCGTCAACGAGCGCGTGGCCGCCGTCGGCCTGCGCGTGGTGGACAACGTCTACGCCGACCACATCACGCTGGCGATGCTGCGTCCGGCCGAGGTCGCCGTGTTCGGCGAGACCGGCCTGGCCTCCAACAACAACCTCGACCTGCCGCGCGACGGCGTCGCGCTGCTGGTGGTCGTGTGGTCGCTGATCGTGCTGCCCAAGCGCCAGCGCCAGCTCGCGCGCGCCGAGGAGGAGGCCGAGGGGCAGGGCGAGATGTTCTCCAAGGACAAGCCGCTGCCCAGCGCCGCGAGCAGCGCCCCGACGCTGTCCTACCGCAGCCTGCTGGCCGACTTCGGCAACCAGCTGGGCAAGAAGATGCGGCTGGATTCCAACCTCAAGCTGCTCGAGCGCCAGGGCTTCATCACCCGCAAGGGCGAGGACATCTGCGAAGGACCGCTGCTGGACCTGCTGCTCGACTACGACACGCTGGCGCCGCGCATCCTGGACGGGGCGCTGGCCGACGTGCTCGCGCGCAGCACCGACGGCGAAGCCGGTCCGATGCTCACCGCCATCCTGGCCGCCCGCCACAACGAAGAATCCGATCTGAGCGACGCCTGATGTTTCACCTGCAATCCCTGGAACTGCTGCACTGGGACTACTGCCGCCGCGTCTCGATGCCGCTGGACGGCAACATCATCACCATCGCCGGGCCCAACGGCTCGGGCAAGACGACGCTGCTCGACGCGATGCGCACGCTGCTGGGCCTGGAGTGCTCCGGCGGCCGGACCTACAAGACCTACGCCCGCCACGCCAACGCCGAGCACGCCTGGCTGCGCGCGCTGGTGGACAACCGGCCGCGCAACCGCCAGAACAGCAGCCGGCCGTTCGCGAGCTCGCTGCTGTATTCGGACCAGGTGACGCTGGCCTGCCGCATCTCGCGCCAGGGCGGCGACTGGGTGCGCCGCTACACGCTGGTCGACGGCGTGCAGGAGATCGAGGAGCTCGACACCAAGGCCGACAAGGACTGGCTGGGCATCGAGGCCTGGAAGAAGCGCCTGGAGGCCGCCGGCCTGACGCGCGCGATCGGTCGCGTGCTGGCGCTGGAGCAGGGCCAGACGGACCGTCTGTGCGAGCTCTCGTCCAAGGAGCTGCTGCGCCTGGTGTTCGAGGTCTTCGGCGACCAGGAAGTGCTGGACCGCTACGAGCTGGCGCGCAACCACCAGCAGCAGCTGCTCAAGGAGGTCGACCAGTCGACGCATGAGCTGTCGCACGCGCAGGCGCAGCTGTCGGACCTGGCCAACCGCGTCAACAGCTACCAGCAGTACCAGCTGCGGCTGAAGGAGCGCGAGCGGCTCGCGACCGAGGTCGTGCCGGTGCTGCAGTGGAGCGAGCAGCGCCAGCGCACCGCGCAGCAGCTGCGTGAGCTGCATCGCCAGCGGCTCTTCGCCCGCTCCGACGAGCGCGGCATCAGCGACAAGCGCGCGCATCTGCTGGCGCTGTTCAAGGCGCAGGAAGCGGCCAAGGACAAGCTGGCGGACCTGGAGACGCAGCGCAAGGAAGCGCGCCAGGCCTTCGAGGCCGCGCGCGACGGCGAACGCCCGATGGAGCAGCTCGCCAAGCGCGAGGAGGACCTGAAGGCGCTGGCCGCCGTCGAGACCGACGGCGCCGCGCTGACGGCCAAGCTCGAGGAGCTCGGCACGCGCCAGCACCAGCTGCGCGAGAGCTTCACGCGCCAGAACGACCAGCAGCGCAAGGCGCAGGCGGCGATGGACGAGCTGACCGGTCAGCGGCTGCCGCCGCCGCCGGTCGAGGTCACGCGCTTCCGCAAGGCGCTGGACGAGGCCGGCATCGCGCATCACGTGCTGGCCGACGCGATCGACATCGCCGACGACCAGTGGCGCGCCGCCGCCGAAGGTTTCCTGCGGCCGTCGCGCTGGGTGGTGGTGCTCGCGCATTCGAGCGACGAGGGCCAGGCCTACCGCCTCGCCTCGCGCGAGCGCTACCGGCACTACGTCGTCGCCGACGGCGAGTTCGCGCCGACGGTGAGCCCCAAGGACAGCCTGATGTCCGTGCTCAAGTTCAATGCGAAGGCGCCGGCCTGGCTGCTGCGCCAGCTGGCCTCGATCCGCTGCGTCGCGGACACCGACAAGGGCGCGCAGACCGGCGGCGAATGGATCACGCCGGAGGCCTACTACCGCGACGGCCGCGGCGGTCGCAGCCTGTGGGTCGAGCCGCGCGAGTACCAGTTCGGCGACTCCGCGCTGGACACGCGCCGGGCCTCGCTGGACAAGGAACTGACGCGCTACGACCTGGAGCTGTCCAAGCTCGCCAAGGAGCAGCTCGAGATCGAGCGCCAGCTGAAGGACGCGCAGCGCGCGGCGCAGGGCCACAAGGCGGCGCAGGAACTGGTGGAACGGTCCGAGGAATTCGCCGAGGCGCGCGCGCGCCTGCCGGGCCTGCGCCAGTCGCGGATCGAGGCGGCGACGCGCATGGGCGCGCTCGACCAGGAGCATGACCGCACGGTGGCGGCATCGACGCGCACCGAGCGCGACTACGAAGGCGCGCAGGCCAGCCTGAAGGCCAGCGAGGACAACGTCTCGCGCTCCGAGCGCGACTGGGCGACGCGGCGTGCCGACCTGATCGCGACGGCGAAGGCCTCGCACGAAGCCCGCGCGAAGTTCCCCGCGATCTGGCTGCATCCGATGCGGCTGAACGCGCTGCGCGACGAATTCGAGAACGCCAAGCAGGCGGAGATCGCGTCGCGCCACGTGCAGCAGGAGCTGGACACCGGCGTGTGGGAGACCGATCCCGGCGTGCAGGAACGCCATGCGCGGATGCAGATGGCCGTGCTGGAGCAGACCACGCAGCTGGATGACCGCCGCGCGAGCAACGAGATGGCGCGCATTGCCGCGTTCAACGCGCGCGAGCGCTACATCGACGTGCTGCGCGCGACCGTGCGGCGCTACCGGAAGAACGTGCAGGAGCTGGGCGAACTGGCCGGCGTGCATGCGCAGGCCGAGCTGCCGCACCTGGACAACGACGACACGGTGCTGGCGCAGGCGGGCCTGCACGTGAAGTTCAACTTCGACGGCAAGGGCGAAGTCGGCATGAACGACGGCGAGGCCTCGGGCGGGCAGCAGGTGCTCAAGAGCCTGATCCTGCTGGTCGGGCTGATGAAGGACGACGATGCGCCCGGCGGTTTCGTCTTCATCGACGAGCCCTTCGCGCATCTGGACGTGCGCAACATCCAGCTGGTCGGCCACTTCCTGAAGAGCACGCGGGCGCAGTACCTGCTGACGACGCCGATCACGCACAACGTCGAGGTCTTCGAGCCGTCGGAGATCACGCTGGTCACGAGCAAGAAGCCCCGCGGCGAGCGCTGGGCGCCGCCGATCGCGGTGCTGGCGCGCCGGCCCGAGAAGTCGATCTACGACTGATCCTCGACGCGGCCTCCTGGCCGTCCACCACCCATGAAAGCCGCGCCCATGCGCGGCTTTTCTCTTTGCGCAACGCGGGGTCGTGGCACCCCCATCGGAGGGCCGCCTTCAGGGCGAGACGCGATCAGGCAAGGACTGGCACTCAGGGCGCGTGTGATCGCAATGCGAGGACTGACGCACGATGAATGCCGTTTATCTGATCGAAGGCTTTCAACGTTGGATGCGCAAGCAGGCGTTGGAAAGAAGGCGACCTGTGCCGCGCCGTGGCTGAAATGGAACGCGGGCTCATCGATGCAAATCTCGGTAGTGGACTCGTGAAGAAGCGGATCGGACGATCCGGTGCTGGCAAGCGCGAGGGCTATCGCGTGATCGTCGCGAGGCATCCCGCAGGGCAATGGTTCTTCGTGGATGGATACGCGAAGAACCAGTTGGAGAACATCGAGCCAAAGGCATTCCGTGCCTTGCGCGAAGAAGGCGTCTGGCTCACGGGTCTGTCACAGCAGGAGTTGGCCGCGGCCGTCGGCCGTGGCCAGTTGAAGGAGATGACGTGTGATGAGGAAAAGGAAGTCCGCCATCGTTGAGCGTGTCCTTGCGACGGGCCGACTGTGGCACGCCGAGGGGCTGATCAGCGATGAGCGTCGTCGGTCCTGCGAGATCGTCTGCATGCCTGCGCCCATGCCGCTGGAGCCGGAGGAAGTGCGCGCCATCCGCGAGCGGGACCAGTTGGAACTGGCGGTCTTTGCGGACCTGATCAACACGACGCCGAAGCAGCTGCGTCGCTGGGAGCAGGGCTTCGGTCGCCCGCAGGGGCCGGCCCTGCGCCTGCTGCACCTGGTCCGGGAGCGCGGCGTGCACGCTGTTTTCCTGCCAGCGGAGCTGCAATGATCCTGTCGGCAGAAAGCCCGGGCATGCCCGGGCTTTCTTGCTGAAGGAGTGCGCGAGGCTTACTTCAAGCCGCCGCTCAGGAATGCCTTCAGGCGCTCGCTCTGCGGCTTGGCGAGCACCTCACGCGGATTGCCCTGTTCCTCCACGCGGCCCTGGTGCAGGAACATCGTGTGCGACGACACCTCGCGCGCGAAGCCCATCTCGTGGGTCACGACGATCATCGTGCGGCCTTCCGCCGCCAGGTCGCGCATCACCTTCAGCACTTCGCCGACCAGCTCCGGATCCAGCGCCGAGGTCGGCTCGTCGAAGAGCATCACCTCCGGCTCCACCGCCAGCGCGCGCGCGATCGCCACGCGCTGCGCCTCGCCGCCCGAGAGCTGCGCCGGATAGACGTCCTTGCGGTGCGACACGCCCACGCGGGCCAGCAGCGCCTCGGCCTTCTCGATGGCCTGCGCGCGGGGCTGCTTGAGCACGTGGATGGGCGCCTCGATGACGTTCTCCAGCACCGTGCGGTGACCCCACAGGTTGAAGTTCTGGAACACCATCGCCAGCCGCGCGCGCCAGCGCTGCAGTTGCGCCGCGTCGGCGGACTTGAGGCTGCCGTCGCGGTCGCGGACGAGCTTGAGTTCTTCCGTGCCCAGCTTCAGTGTGCCTTCGAAAGGCTGCTCCAGCAGGTTGATGCAGCGCAGGAAGGTGCTCTTGCCCGAGCCGCTGGATCCGATCAGCGTGATCACGTCGCCCGGCTTCGCCGCCAGGGACACGCCCTTGAGCACTTCGCGGTCGCCGTAGCGTTTGTGGAGGTTGTCGACAACAAGACTGGCCGCGGACATCAACGGGCTCCCAGGAGTTTTCCGGTGCGGGTCGCTTCGCGCCCCGCGACTTTCGCGACCCGCGCCCCGGCCGTGACCAGGCGCAGCGTGTCGCGTGCAAACAGCAGCCCGTCGGTGGGGCTTTTCAGATCGGTGACGACGGCGGTGATCGGATCGATGACCTGGGCGATCACGTCGCCTTCGCGCACCGTTTCGCCGACCTCGCGCAGGAAGGTCAGCACGCCGCCGACCGGCGAGGGGATCGGGATGGACCCCGCCAGCGGACGCGCATCGCCGACCGGCGCGGGCACCGGCGGCGTCGCGCCGTCCGGGGCGTCGGAGGCGATCACGCCGCGGTGGATCAGGAAGTCCACGATCGCCTGTGCGTCCTTGGCCGCCAGGTCGTGATGCACGTCCTGCTGGCCGCGCAGCTCGACCGTCACCGACAGGCAGGCCTGCGGGATCGGGAAGCGGTCGCCGAAGTGCTGCGCCCATTTCCGCCAGACCTGCGAGCAGGCCTCGTCGAAAGGGTTGTCGCCGGAGTCCGTCGCCAGCAGCGTCACGCCCGCGCCGAGGTAGGCGGCCAGCGGCTCGCACTGCGGCCAGCACGGCGTCTCGGTGTAGAGGTGCATCACCGCCTGCGCGTCGCAGTGCAGGTCCAGCACCACGTCGGCATCGCAGGCCATCAGCATCAGCGTCTTGCGCAGCGCCTTCAGCTCGGTGTCGGCGGAGGAGGCCTGCACCTCGGTCTTCAGCGCGGCGCGCAGCACCGCGACGTTGCGCGCCGGATCGGCGCCCAGGCGCGGCTCGGCGTGACGGGCGGCGGCCTCGATGTGCTCCGGATAGTGGCGGTTGAAGTTCTCGCCCGACAGGCCCTCGAAGCGGCCCAGGTGCGATTGCAGCCACCATTGCGAGAGCCCGATCGGATTGGCCATCGGCACCAGGATCACCTCGCCGCGCAGGCGGCCGGCGGCCTCCAGCGCGTCGAAGTGGCGGCGCAGGTGCCAGGCGGTGAGCATGCCGGGCAGTTCGTCGGCGTGCAGCGAGGCCTGGATGTAGACCTTCTGGCCCTGGCCGGGCTGGCCGTAGTGCAGCGAGACGAGCTCGCGCTGCGTGCCCGGCGTGGGGCTCGGGAGCGGGTGTTGTCGGAGTTGCATGGGAGTGTCCGGTTCGGCGCCGCGCGAGCGCGGCGGCGGGGAAGCTTCAGTGTGGCCTCAGCGGGGCATTAGCGGGGCATCAGCGGCTTGAGCCAACGCTTCTCCGCCTGGTGGAAGAGCCCGACCAGCACCAGCGTCATCGTGAAGTAGAAGATCGCGGCGGTGATGAAGGCTTCGAAGGGGATGTAGTAGGTGGCGTTGACGTCGCGGGCGATGCCGGTGATGTCCATGATGGTCACGACGCTGGCCAGCGCCGTGCCGTGCAGCATGAAGATGACCTCGTTGCTGTAGGCCGGCAACGCGCGGCGCAGCGCGTGCGGCAGCACGATGCGGCGCAGCATGACCCAGCGGGTCATGCCCAGCGATTTCGCGGCCTCGACCTCGCCGTGCGGCAGCGAGCGGATCGAGCCGGCGATGATCTCCGTCGTGTAGGCGCCGGTATTCAGCACGAAGGTCAGGCAGGCGCAGAACCAGGCCGAGCTGAACAGCGGCCACAGCGAACTCTGCTGCATCCATTCGAACTGGCCCAGGCCGTAGTAGATGAGGAAGAGCTGCACCAGCATCGGCGTGCCGCGGAAGACGTAGGTGTAGGCCCAGACGGTCCGCGACAGCCACTTGATCGGCAGCGTGCGCAGCACGGCGAGCGGGATGGCCAGGGCCAGGCCGATCAGCAGCGAGGCGATCAGCAGCTCCAGGGTGATGAGCGCGCCCTCGAAGTAGCGCGGCAGGTTCTCGACGATGGCGTCCAGGTTCATGGGGGATCGTGATTACAGCGAGTGGCGACGCACACCGACGGACAGGCGCTTCTGCAGCTGGTCGAAGACCAGCTCGGACACGGACGTGAAGAGCAGATAGATGATCGCCACGGCCAGGTAGAAGACGAAGGGCTCGCGGGTGCCGGCGGCGGCCTGCGAGCCGCGCATCATCAGGTCGTGCAGCCCGATGACCGACACGATGGCGGTGCTCTTGATCAGGACCAGCCAGTTGTTGGACAGCCCCGGCAGCGCATGCCGGAACATCTGCGGCAAGGTGATGCGCCACGCGACCTGCGCGGGGCTCATGCCGAAGGCCAGGCCCGCCTCGCGCTGCCCCGGCGGGACGGCCAGGAAGGCGCCGCGGAAGGCTTCGGTCAGGTAGGCGCCGAAGATGAACGCGATGGTCACCACGCCGGCGATGAAGGGGTTGATGTCGATGTACTCGTCGTGCCCCAGCGCCGCCGCGATGGCGTTCACAGCGACCTGTCCGCCGAAGAAGATCAGCAGCATCAGCACCAGGTCGGGCACGCCGCGGATCAGCGTGGTGTAGAGCGTCGCGATGCCTTTGGCGAAGCGGAACTTCGACAGCTTGGCCATCGCGCCGATCAGCCCCAGCGCCATGGCCAGCGCCATCGAGCTGAGGGCCACGCCCAGGGTCAGGACAGCGCCCTCGAGCAGGCTGGGCAGATAACCGTGCAGGAACATTCGACGGACCTTGTTTGTTCTGAAGGGAAGAGGCCCGGTGTTGCCGGGCCTCTGGGATCACTCGATCACTTGGCCGTCTTGCCCGAGATGTCGTACTCGAAGTACTTGTCGTTGAGCTTCTTGAAGGTGCCGTTGGCCTTCACCGCCGCGATGGCGTCGTTGAACTTCTTGCCCAGCGTCTTCTCGTCCGCCTTGCGCAGGCCCACGCCGCTGCCGGTGCCGAAGTACTTGACGTCGTCGTAGCTCGGGCCCACGAACGCGTAGCCCTTGCCGGCCGGCGTCTTCAGGAAGCCCATGTCGGCGGCGACCAGGTCGGCCAGCGTCAGGTCCACGCGGCCCGACTTCAGGTCCAGGAAGGCCTGGTCCTGCGTCGCGTAGCGGACGATCTCGCTCTGCTTGAAGGTGTCGGCGGCGAACTTCTCATGGATGGTCGCGCGCTGCACGCCGATCTTCTTGCCCTTCAGGCCGGCGGGCGAGAAGTCGAACTTCGCGTCGGCCTTGGCGGTGAAGCGGGCCGGGGTGTTGTAGTACGGGTTGGAGAAGGCGATGACCTTCTTGCGCTCGTCGGTGATGGACACCGACGCGATGATCGCGTCCACCTTGCGCGCCTGCAGCGCGGGGATCAGGCCGTCGAAGTCCTGCTGCACCAGCGTGCACTCGGCCTTGAGCTCGGCGCACAGCGCCAGGGCCAGGTCGATCTCGAAGCCCTTGAGCTTGCCGTCCGCGCCGACTTCGGAGAACGGGGGGTAGGCGCCCTCGACGCCGATGCGGATCTTCTTCCAGTCAGGGGCCTGGGCGTGCGCGGCGCCGGCGGTGGCCAGCAGGGCGCAGGCCGCCAGGGCGGCGCGGGCGATCAGTTGTCGTCGTTGCATGAAGGCTCCTTGTGAGATTGAGCAGGAAACGGGAAAGCGCGTGTGTGGCAAACGCGTCGAATGGACATCCGGTGACGACCTCGGGCGGTTCGAGCCCGCCTTGATTCAGAGATCGGAGAGGTCGTCCGGACTGGGGGGCATTGTTGCAATGCCGCACGGGCGGCGGCCATCAGGGTTAAGGAGAGTGCAAAAACGTGTGAACCGCCTGGACGGTGGACGCGGGGTCCTCCTCCTGGGGGACATGCCCTGATTCGGGGAAGATCTGCACGGTGCTGTGCGCGATGCCCTGATGGAAGCGTTCGGCGGCCACGGGCGGGATCAGGCGGTCCTTGCCGCCCCACAGGATCAGCGTCGGAGCCTGGATGCGCGCCAGCAGGTCGGCGTGCCGGCCGGGCGCGCGCTGGGCCAGGCGTTGTGCCAATGCCGCGCGGTTGCCCTCGCGCAGCGTCAGTTCGAAGTAACGGTCCACCAGGGCGGCGGTGACCTTGGACGGGTCGCCATAGAGCTCGCGCAGGCTGCGGTCCACGAAGGGCCGCGGGAGGAACACGCCGGCCAGCCACTGCAGCACGCGTGAATCCGGGACGCGGAAGGCGTCCGGCATCAGTTCGCTGCGCACATCGAGGCCGTCGGCGTCGACCAGCACGAGCGCGGCGACCTGCTCCGGATGCCGTGCCGCGTATAACCACGCCAACTCGCCGCCCATCGAATTGCCGCCGAGGACCATGCGGTCAATCTGCAACTGTCGGAAGAACGACAACAGGAACGAGTCATAGGCATCGCTGCCGTAATCGCCTAGGGGAGAGGGGCCGGTGAGTCCGAAGCCGGGCAGGTCGAGCGTGATCACGCGGCGCGTCGCGCTGAGCGACTTCACCCAGCCCTCCCAGGTGTGCAGGCTGGCGCCGGCGCCGTGCAGCAGCACGATCGGCGTGATGTCGGTCCTGGGGCCCTCGTCGCGGAAGTGGACCAACTGCGTCTGGCCGCCGGACAGCTTCAATTCCAGGAAGTCCGACGGCGGCGGGCCCCAGCGCGCGACCAGACTCTCCAACGGCCGGTCCGGCGCGCGGAAAGCCATCGCGAGCAGGGCCGACGCCAGCACGGCGAACCCCAGCAGCTTCATCAGCCGGGCACCGAGGGTGGGACGCTCGGTCATGCGCTCGATCATTCGATGACGGAGTCGGGCGACGGGGCCAGTTCAGGGTCGACGGCGCGGCGCTCGTCGAAGACGAAGCAGTCGCCGTGGTAGTGCGTGTTGCCGACTTCCTCGAAGTACTTGAGGATGCCGCCCTCGAGCTGGTAGACCTTCGCGTCCAGGCCGTGGCGGACGGCCTCCTGGTCGAGGTAGAGCGCGGCCTTCTCGCAGCGGATGCCGCCGGTGCAGTAGCTGACGACGGTCTTGCCCGCGAGCTCGTTCCGGTGGGCCTGGAAGGCGTCGGGGAACTCGCTGAACTTGGTGATGCGCCAGTCGATCGCGCCGTCGAAGGCGCCGACGTCGACCTCGAAACCGTTGCGCGTGTCGAGCGTGACGACCGGGCGGCCCTCGTCGTCGTGCCCCTGGTCGAGCCAGCGCTTCAAGGTGCCGGCCGGCAGCGCGGGCGCGCGCGGCGCCTGGTCCGGACGGATCGTCGGGTGGTTCATCCGGATGATCTCCGGCTTCACCTTCACCAGCAGCTTGCGGAACGGGACCTCGTCGCTCCAGCTCTCCTTGGGCGCCAGCGCGGCGAAGCGCCGGTCCTCGCGCAAGGCAGCCACCCAGGCGTTCACTGCGTCCGGCGCGCCGGCCAGGAAGAGGTTGATGCCTTCCTCCGCGATCAGTACCGTGCCCTTCAGGCCCAGCGCCTGCGCATGCGCGTGCAGGCTGTCCCGCAACACCTCCGGCGCATCGATGGCGACGAACTGGTAGCAGGAGATGTTGAGGACGGAATGGGAGGCGGAATCGGTCGGGACTGCAGTGTTCATGCCGATGCGGGGGCGTGTGGCCGCGCAGGGTCAGGAAAACGCAAGATTGTAGGTTCTCACCGCTTGGCTTCGGGGGACTTGGGTTCGCTGAGCTTCACGTCCGGCGCAGGCGCCGGCTTGATGCGCACCGGCACGGAGGCACTGCACAGGTCCGTGTAGCCAGGGCTGTGGACGAACCAGCCGCCGCGATTGCGTCGCGCATTCAGCAGCTCGCTCCAGGTCGGCGTGTCGGTGCGCAGCACCTGCAGTGCAGGACGCTGCTCGGCCGGCAGCGCCGAGGCCAGCGAGACACGCTCGATGCCGAGCCGCTGCTCCGGCTTGTCGTAGAAGCCCATCGCCGCGCCACCGCGCGGCAGCGCCGACAGGAACTCCATGCCCTTGAGCACGCGACCGACGACCGTGATGTTGAGGTCCAGCCCGCGCGGCGCATGGCCGATCACGGCATACAGCTCCGCGCCGGTGCTGGAGTCCTTCGCGTTGCCGCGACCGGCGCCGACCGTGCCGTAGCAATGCGCCAGCCAGGCCTGGCCCGTCTTCGGATCCGCGGCGGCCGGGAAACCGTCCACCTGGCCGGCGCGCGGCGCCCAGCCTTCGACATCGGGCAGCACCGTCATCGGCACGCCCTTCAGGGGGATCGAGAACTCCGCCGGGAGGTGGGACTTGGCGCCGGCGGGGAAGGGCTTGCCCTTGCCCTTCAGGCCGGTGTCTTCGTCGTCCGCATTGGGGTCACCCCATTGGGTGACGAAGTTGTCCTGGACGCGCACGATCGCCAGACCGTCGTAATAGCCGCCGCGGGCCAGCGCGCGGATGTTGTCGACGTGCGCAGGCGCGAAACGCGGCGCCAGTTCGATGAAGACCTGACCCTGCGGCAGCGCCATCACCAGCAGGTTGTCCGGATCGACGTCGCGCCAAACGGCGGCCGGCGCGGTGGCGAGGATGTCGGCGCTGCTGCGCGGCGGCTGGGCGGGCTTCTTGACCGCTGCCGCAGGCTTGGCGGCCTTCTCCGCGGGCTCGGCCGCATTCGCGATCATCGGCGCGCACAGCGCCAGGGCCGCCAGCAGGGGCAGGTGTTTCCTCATCGTCATCCGGGCGCTCCGCGAGAGTGTTCGATGGAGGGCGAGCATAGCCTTCTTACAATCGCCCGATGGCTTTCGTTCATCTCCGCTCCCACACCGAGTTCTCCGTCGTCGACGGCACGCTGCGCATCGACGACGCCGCCGCGGCGGCCGCCAAGGACGGCCAGGTCGCCCTGGGCCTGACCGACCTCGCGAACATGTTCGGCGGGGTGAAGTTCTACAACGCCTGCCGCAAGAAGGGCGTGAAGCCGATCCTGGGCGTGGAGGCCTGGCTGGAGCCGGAAGCGGTGGACCGCCCGCCGTCGCGGGTGCTGCTGCTGGTGCAGGACATCCAGGGTTACCTGAACCTGAGCGAGCTGCTGTCGCGCGCCTGGATCCAGAACGTGCAGCGCAACCAGGCGCTGCTGAAGCTGGAGTGGATGCAGGAGCTCAACGCCGGCCTGATCTGCCTGGGCGGGATGCAGTTCGGCCCGGTCGGCCAGGCGCTGATCGCCGGCGACGAGGCGCGCGCGCTGGACGTGGCCCAGCGCCTGGCCGCGATCTATCCGAACCGCTTCTATATCGAGCTGCAACGCGCCGGCCTGCCGGGCCAGGAAGCGCTGCTGCGCCAGCTGGTGCCGCTGGCCGCGAAAGCGGGTCTGCCGGTGGTGGCGACGCATCCGATCCAGTTCCTGGAAGAAGACGACTTCGAAGCCCACGAGGCGCGTGTCTGCGTGGCCGACGGCGAGACGCTGGCCAATCCGAAGCGGGTCAAGCGTTTCCTGCCCAGCCAGCATTTCAAGAGCCAGGCCGAGATGGAGGCGCTGTTCGCCGACATCCCGAGCGCGATCGCCAACACGGTGGAGATCGCCAAGCGCTGCAGCCTGACGCTGGTGCTGGGCAAGCCGCAGCTGCCGAACTTCCCGACGCCCATCCAGGCCGACGGCACGCCGATGCCGATGGAGCAGTACTTCCGCATGCTCTCGCACGAGGGCCTGGAGGACCGGCTGCAGCTGCTGTATCCCGATCCCGCGAAGCGCGAGGCGGTGCGCCAGCGCTATGTGGACCGGCTGGAGTTCGAGCTCGAGACCATCATCAAGATGGGCTTCCCCGGCTACTTCCTCATCGTGGGTGACTTCATCCGCTGGGCGAAGAACAACGGCTGCCCGGTGGGCCCGGGACGGGGCTCGGGCGCGGGCTCGCTGGTCGCCTACGTGCTGCTGATCACCGACCTGGACCCGCTGCAGTACAACCTGCTGTTCGAGCGCTTCCTGAACCCGGAACGGGTCTCGATGCCCGACTTCGACATCGACTTCTGCCAGGGCAACCGCGACCGCGTCATCGAGTACGTCAAGGACAAGTACGGCCGCCCGGCGGTGAGCCAGATCGCGACCTTCGGCACGATGGCGGCCAAGGGCGCGCTGCGCGACATCGGGCGCGTGCTGGGCATGGGTTTCGGCCACGTGGATTCGATCGCCAAGCTGGTGCCGGCGCCTCCGGGCAAGACGGTGACGCTGGCCAAGCTGCCGCCGGGCTTCGATCCGGACAAGGCCAAGATGGTCTACGCGCGCCACGAGTCGCCCGAGATCGAGGAACGCGAGGCGCAGGACGAGGAAGTCGCCGGCCTGCTGGAGATGGCGGCGCGCGTGGAAGGCACGGTGCGCTCGATCGGCATGCACGCCGGCGGCGTGCTGATCGCGCCGGGCAAGATCACCGACTTCTGCCCGCAGTACCAGCAGCCGGGCTCGACCTCGGCGGTGAGCCAGTACGACAAGGACGACGTCGAGGCCATCGGCCTGGTGAAGTTCGACTTCCTGGGCCTGGCGACGCTGACCATCCTGGAGCTGGCCAAGGATTTCATCGTCGGCCGGTATCCCGAGGCCGCCGACTTCGCGTTCGAGACCATCCCGCTGGACGACAAGCGGACCTACAAGCTGTTCTCCGACGGTCTGACGGAGTCGGTGTTCCAGTTCGAATCGAGCGGCATGCAGCGCATGCTGAAGGACGCGAAGCCGTCGCGCCTGGAAGACCTGATCGCGCTGAACGCGCTGTACCGCCCGGGTCCGATGGACCTGATCCCCAGCTTCGTCGCGCGCAAGCACGGCAAGGAGACGGTGGTGTACCCGCACCCGCTGGTGGAGCCGGTGCTGTCCGAGACCTACGGGATCATGGTCTACCAGGAGCAGGTGATGCAGACCGCCCAGGTGCTGGGCGGCTACTCGCTGGGCGGCGCGGACATGCTGCGCCGGGCGATGGGCAAGAAGAAGGCCGAAGAGATGGCCATGCACCGCGACCTGTTCCGGAAAGGCGCGGCGGAGAAGGGCATCGACCAGGACAAGGCCGACGAGGTCTTCGACCTGATGGAGAAGTTCGCGGGCTACGGCTTCAACAAGTCGCATGCGGCCGCGTACTCGCTCCTGGCGTATCACACCGGTTGGCTGAAGGTGCATTACACGGCGGAGTTCTTCGCCGCGAACATGACCATCGAATCGGACGACACCGACAAGCTCAAGGTGTTGATGAACGATGCCAAGCTGTTCGGCATCGAGTTCGAGCCGCCCAACATCAACCTGGGCGTCGGCCGTTTCGAGCCCATGGCCGCGGATGAAGGCACGTCGAAGACGGTGGCCAAGGAAGGCAAGGCCGGCACCACGCCGCGTGCGCGCAAGATCAACTACAGCCTGGGCGCGATCAAGGGCACGGGCGCGGGCGCGATCGAGGCGATCGTGCGCGCGCGCACCGAGGGCGGTCCGTTCACGAGCTTCTTCGACTTCTGCGCGCGCGTGGACCGCAAGGCGGTCAACAAGCGCGTGGTGGAGGCGCTGATCAAGGCGGGCGCCTTCGACGCGCTGCATGCGAACCGCGCGCGGCTGCTGGCCAGCGTCGCGCTGGGCTACACCTACGCGGACAACCTGGCGCAGAACGTCAACCAGGGCGGCCTGTTCGACTTCGACGGCGGGCACGGCTCGTCGACGGCGGAGCCGGACTTCGTCGAGGTGCCCGAGTGGGGCATCAAGGAACGGCTGAGCCTGGAGAAGACGGCGATCGGCTTCTACCTGTCGGGTCACCTGTTCGACCAGGCGGAGACGGAGCTGCGCCGGATGGTCAAGCGCCGGATCGTGGACCTGCAGGACAGCCGCGAGCCGACGACGGTGGCGGGCATCGTGTCGGACATGCGGGTGATCAACGGCTCGCGCGGCCGGGTGGCGATCTTCAAGATCGACGACAAGACCCATGCGATCGAGGCGGTGGCCAACGAGGAGATGCTCAACGCCAACAAGGAGCTGCTGGCGGAGGACGAGCTGATCATCGCGGTGGGCAAGGTGCAGAACGACCGTTTCTCGGGCGGGCTGCGGATGAACGTGCAGCAGGTGTTCGGGCTGGCGGCGGCGCGGGCGCGCTTCGGGCGCTACCTGCGCACGGCGCCCAACCTGCCGGCGGCCACGGTGCTGGAGCTGGTCAAGAGCTGGCCGGCCAAGCGCGTGGAGACGGAGCAGGGCGTGCTCAGCCAGGGGCTGGAGCTGCGCATCCCGATCAAGCGCAACGGCGCGATCGCGGAACTGGGCCTGGGCGGCGCGGGTAAGTTCTGGCCCAGCGACGAGGCGCTGGAGCAGCTCAAGCCGGCGGAGATCGTGTACGACGCGGGCGGGTGATATAGAGCAGACTCTGGATAACAGTTGTTATGGCAGTTGTTTTGCGCTATAACAATTGTTCCATGAGTCTTAAAACCTTCCCGTTCATTGTCGAGGACTCGCTAGCCGCTCTCGGCGAACGGATTTCGCTTGCGCGGCGCGCTCGGCGATTGACTCGGCCGGATCTGGCGGCGCGGGCAGGCATCGGCCTGAGCACGCTGGTAGCGATCGAGACCGGCGCGCCGACCGTTCAGATCGGCTCGGTGTTGATGGTGCTGTGGGGGCTGGGACTGGAGGGGACGTTCGACACCCTGTCCAACCTGGGATCCGACAAGGAGCTGTCCGCATTGATGGCCGACGCCGTGCCGTTGCGCGTTCGTACGCCCAAACGGAGGACGCCGTGAGCGCCGATGCGAAGCCGGTCTGGGTCTGGCTCCCGCACAGTCCGGTGCCGGTCGAATGCGGCGTGTTCTCGCTGAAGGATGGTGTCGGCATCTTCGAGTATCGGCAGAACTACCTCGATGCGCATGGCGTCGCGCTGGACCTGGCGCATCTCGCCTTGAGCTCGCGCGCGCGGCCGATCAGGGAAACCAGGCAGGACGGACTCTTCGGTGTGATTCGCGATGCCAAACCGGAAGGCTATGGGCTCGATCTGCTGGCACACCTGCGGCAGGTCCGCGTCGAAGACCACATGGCCGTGCTGGAAGAGTCGGAAGGCGATTCGGTCGGGGCCATTGCCGTCTGCGACGACGTGGCGCGGAAGCAGGAGTTCCACTGTCCGCCGTCCCACGATCTGCTTCAGATCCTCGCGGACGTGCCTGATTCGCGGCCGGCCAGCGACGCCGTGCGCGAAGTGAAGGGCATCGTCGGCACGAGTGCCGGTGGAGAACGTCCCAAGCTCACCGTGATGCACGAGGGGCAGCAGTGGCTGGCCAAACTCCAGGACCGCGGGGACCGACCCCATTCGCCGCTTCGCGAATTCGTGGCCATGAAGGTAGCGACGGCGCTCGGCGTGAATGCGGCAGAGGTGCAGTTCAAACGGGTCGAGCAACGCGAAGTGATCCTGGTCCGGCGCTTTGACCGTGAGGTGGACGCGCAGCGGCAGGTGACCCGGCGACTCTTCGCCAGCGCGCACACCGTGCTGGGCTTGGACAAGCAGGTGCGAGGAAGTCGTGAGCGCTCCTACCTGGCCCTGGCCCACGAGTTGCAAAGGTGGCGGGGGCGCGCCGCCAGCGATACGGTGCTGGAGGGAAAGCGCGAACTCTTCCGTCGCATCGTCATGAACGCCGTGTTGGGCAATGGTGACGATCACCCGCGCAACACGGGCTTCCTGTTCGATGGAACGGGTTGGACGCTGTCTCCGGCGTTCGACATCGCGCCATATGGGATGGTCTTTTCGGGCACGCAATCGATGGACATCTCCCGGTCCCGGACGCATGCGGCATCCAGTGCCGTCTTCAACCTGATCGACGCCTGCACGGACTACGGCTATGTCGAGGAAGAAGCGCGCGAGTACATCGCCACCGCGCGTCGCCAAGCGCCGGTCCTTTGGACCGAACAGGTGATCGCGGCCGGTTTCCGGGAAGACGATCTGCCGTTCCAGACGCCGATCTGGCTGGACGTAGAGGGACCGGCCGCAACCACGTCGCGCCGGAGTTCCCGGGGGCGTTGAGTTCCGATTGCCAGACGGCAACTGCGACTCGGGTCAGCCGACCATCCCCCATTTGACGGGTGCTTCCCCCACCCCACGCCGGGGGTGTCAGGCGTAAGCTGGCGCCATGCAGGATGCCAAGCCCCGGACCGGCCTGATCCTTACCGGAGGAGGCGCACGCGCGGCCTACCAGGTCGGCGTGCTGGCCGCGATCGCGCAACTGCGCCGCGACGCCTGCACCACCGGCGACAACCCCTTCCAGGTGATCTCCGGCACCTCCGCCGGCGCCATCAACGCCGCCACGCTCGCCTGCCAGGCCGACGACTTCTGCTCCGCCGTCGACGGCCTGATGTACATCTGGCAGAACATCCACGTCAACCAGGTCTACGCGGCGGACTCCTTCGGCGTCATCCGCTCCGGCGCGAAGTGGCTCAGCATGCTCTCGCTCGGCTGGGCGCTGAACCGCTGGCGCCGCACCCGTCCGCGCAGCCTCCTCAACAACACGCCGCTGCGCGGCCTGCTGTCCCAGTGGATCAAGTTCGACCGCCTCGACGAGATGCTCGCCAAGGGCTACATCGATGCGCTCGCGGTGACCGGCTCCAGCTACACCTCGGGGCACCACGTCACCTTCTATCAGACGCATCTGCAGCGCGATCCCTGGGTCCGTACGCAACGCATCGCGACCCGCATTCCGCGGCTCTCGATCGAGCATCTGGTGGCCTCGTCCGCGATCCCGTTCATCTTCCCGGCCGAGCCGCTGGACCTCGGCGGCGAGGTCGAATGGTTCGGCGACGGCTCGATGCGCCAGACGGCGCCGATCTCGCCCGCCGTGCACCTGGGCGCGGAGAAGGTCCTCGTCATCGGCGCGGGCCGCATGCACGAGGCCGGCGGCGAGGGCCAGCACGGCCCGGCGCCTACCGGCCATCCCAGCCTCGCGCAGATCGCCGGGCACGCGCTGTCCAACATCTTCCTGGACGCGCTGGCCGTCGACATCGAGCGCCTCAAGCGCATCAACAGCACGCTCGCGCTGCTGCCGGAAGAGGCGCTGCGCAACACGCCGCTCAAGCCGATCGAGGCGCTGGTGATCGCGCCGAGCCGGCCGCTGGACAGCCTGGCTGCCGAGCACCAGGGCGCGTTGCCGCCGCCGATCCGCGCGCTGCTGCGCAGCGTCGGCGTGTCGGGCGAGGGGGCCACCGCCAGCGGCTCGGCGCTGGTCAGCTATCTGCTCTTCGAGCCCGAGTACACGAACGAGCTGATCACGCTGGGCATGTCGGACACGCTCGCCCGCCGCGTCGAGATCCAGAAGTTCTTCGACTGGCCCGCGCAGGCGCCGCAGATGGACCCCGCCGCGATGCGCAAGCGCGCCGGCGGCTTCGCGCTGCAGGTGCCGCCGAATCCGCCCGGGCCGCCGCGGCTGGTCGCTTCGTCGGGGGCCTGAACGGGGCGGGGCGGAACGGGTTGCTGCAGGCCTGGACCCGCTTCAGCTCATCAGCCGGAGCTCCGCCATGAGCCCGCCTTCCGGTCGATTCGACAGCGTCAGCGATCCTCGCTGCCGCAGCGTCAGTTCCCTCGCGATGTAGAGGCCCAGGCCCGCACCGCCGGTGTGGCGGTTGCGCGAGTCCTCCAGGCGGAAGAACGGTTCGAACACCGCCTCCAGCTTGTCCTCCGGAATGCCAGGGCCTGGATCGGTCACGCGCAGCCAGACGCCTTGCGCGTCGCGACCGACGCGGACCTCGGCGCTGCCGCCGTAGCGCACCGCGTTGCCCACCAGGTTGCCCAGCACGCGCCGCAGTGCCATCGGCTGGCCCTTGGCGAGTACCGGTTCGCCGCCGTCCTCGAAGACCACCGGCATCGCCTGCTCGATCAGGTCGTCCGTCAGCGCTTGCGCCAACGCGCCGAGATCGACGTCGACGAGCGGCTCGGCCGCGCCCGGCCCGTCGCCGCGGAACAGCTCCATCACGGCGTCCACCAGCGCATTCATCTCGCGGATGTCCTCGACGGAGCGCTGGCGTTGGACGTCCTCGATGTCCAGAGTCTCCAGCCGCATGCGCAGCCGCGTGAGCGGCGTGCGCAGGTCGTGCGAGATGGCCGCCACCATCAGCCCGCGCTCGTTGAACTGCCGCCGCAACTGGCGCGCCATCGCATTGAAGACCTGCGCGCTCTCGCGGACTTCCAAGGTGCCGCGCTGCTCGTCGAGCAGCGGCAGCCGGTCCTGCTTGTGCAGCGATGGCCCGAGTTCACGCGAGGCCCGCACCAGGTCGCGCATCGGACGCGACAGCCAGCGCGAGGCGATCCACGCCGCCAGGCCGGTGACCAGCAGGCGGATGCCGTAGTCGAGCGTGAGCTCCCACGCGGTCAGCGCGCGGAACGGGCCGCGCCATTGGGGCTGGGACCCCTGGCCTTGAAATCCTTGCGCCTGCCCTGGTGTCTGCCCTGGTGTCTGCGAGGGCGGCGGGAAACCGCGGAAGCCCTCGCGCGGCGGCATCGGGACGTCGCCGGGAAGGGGCGGATCGTCGCGCAGCTCGGCGTCGGCGCCCATGCCCTGCGGCCTAGGCCCCGGCCCCGGCCCCTGTCCGGGGCCGCCCTGCGGTTGGAACTGCGGCCCGCGCATGAGCCCCGGCATCGGCGGCAGCGAGGGCGCGCCGTGCATCCGCATCGCATAGAGATCGCCCCGGGTCCAGGTCACGACGCCGATCGCCAGCGCCTGTGCGACCACCAGCGTGACCCAGAGCAGGAGAAAGATGCGTCGCGCGAGCGTGTCGCCGAAGGCGCGCGTGAAGCGCTCGCGCATCGCGACGGCCAGGCGCTTCATGCGATGCGGAGAGCGAGGGGGAGAGGGAGGGCGAGCGCTCAAGCCTGCACCTGGGCGTCGAAGAGATAACCCTCGCCGCGCATCGTGCGGATCAGGCGCGGCTCCTTGGGCGAGTCGCCGAGCTTCTGCCGCAGGCGCGAGATCGTCAGGTCCACGCTGCGGTCGTTGACCTCGACGCCGGGCGCGCGCGTCAGCTCGATCAACTGCTCGCGGCTGAGCACGCGTCCCGGGCGCTCGACCAGCGCGCTCAGCAGGCGGAACTCAGCGCTCGACAGCGGCACCACCACCTGCTGCGGCGATACCAGCTGGCGCAGCAGCCGGTCGAAGGCCCAACCTTCGAAACGGAACTCGCGGCGCGTCTGCGCCTCGTTCTCGCCGCGGCGCGCGCGGCGCCGGATCGCATGGATGCGCGCCACCAGCTCGCGGGGTTCGAAAGGCTTGGCGAGGTAGTCGTCGGCGCCCATCTCCAGCCCGAGCACGCGGCTGATCGGATCGCCGTGCGCCGTCAGCATGATCACCGGCACCGACGGGTGGTGCTGCTGGATCCACTGGCACAGCGTCAGGCCGTTCTCGTCGGGCAGCATCAGGTCCAGCACGACGACGTCGAAGACCTGCGTCGCCATCTGGCGGCGCATCTCGCGGCCGTCACCGGCGGTGCTCACCGCCACGCTGAACTTCTGCAGATACTCGTCGAGCGATCGGCGGATCTCCGCATCGTCGTCGACCACCAGACACCGCGTCATGCAACTCTCCACCGGCAGGCTCGGCGGCATGCCCAGCCCTGTCATGGACGATACACCGGGGTCGGCACCGAGGGAGGCCGCTGTGCCGATCGCGCCGAGCGCGCCGATCGCGCCGGTCGCGTTGTAGGCGCCGTGAGCACCGTCCTTGCGCGGCGAGGGGATGTAGCGGGGCATGGGATCTGGATCAAGCGGCGATGCCGACTGTCAGCGTCGCGGCATAGCCGCTCGCGACGTCGCCGGTGAGCGTGGCCAGCTGCGTCGTGTAGCCGTCGCTGAAGACGTTGTCGGAGGCGAAGCTGATGCGGTTGAAGTTCGTCAGGCTGCTGCTGTAGCCCGATGCGGTGCTGTAGACCGTCGTGCAGACAGCCGTCGGGAACGCGATCTGCGAGGTCTTGATCTTGTTGGCGTACGAGGTCGCGGCGCCGGCGTTGCGGTAGACCTCGAAATGCATGTGGGGCATGCGGCCGTCGTAGCAGCCGGGGAAGATCGTCGTGAAGCTGACCGTGCCGTCGCTGCCGGTGCTCTGCACGCCGCGCAGGTAGTTCTCGTTGACGACGCTGGCGCTGTAGAGCGAGTAGCGGCCCTCGCGGTCGCAGTGCCACAGGTAGATCGCGTAGCCGGACAGGTCCGCGCAGCTGCTGCTGGTGTTCACCAGCTTCAGCGTGAGGGTCAGCGGCACGCCGCCGGCAGTGCCGCTCGCCGTACCGATACTGGTGCGGATGTCGCTGCGCACGATGCCGCTCAGCGCCAGCACGTTGGCGATCCCGCTGCCGTTGCTGTTGGACCCGTCGCCGGGGTAGGGGCCGGCGGTCTCCTCCGGAATCACCGAGCAGCTCCCGCTTGAACCCGTGGAGCCCGTGGACCCTGTGGACCCCGTCCCCACGGCGCTGGTGCCGGCATCCGCACCGCCACCGCCGCAGCCCAGCAGCGCCAGACCGCCAAGTCCCGCAACGCCCGCCAGCAGCCCCAGCGCGCGGCGGCGCTGCTGCAGCACGGCGAGGTCGTGCGTCAGGCCTTGATCGTGGTCGTGGCCGGATTCGTGGCCGGATTTGTGGGAGGCGTGGCGGTGTGGCTGCATGGCGGAGCTCCTGAACGGGATGCTCCGCATTGGACCGATCCGCCTTGTCGGCGGCTTATCGTCTTTGTGTCAGCCTTGACAAGGTGCCCGCTCGCCATCAGAAGCCGGCCCGGGGTCTGCTCCCACGCTGGCGGGGCTTAACCGCAGGTCGCATCCCCCGGGCCGGCTTCCGATGGCTCGGACCGAGGTGGGCGAGGAGGACCGAGGTGGGTGAGGAGGGTCGGGGCGTGCGATCAGTGCTGCACCTTCACCATGCCGGCGTAGACACCGTCCTTGGCCACCAGTTCGTCGTGGTTGCCGGATTCGATGACCTGGCCGTCAGCCATGACCTGGATGCAGTCGGCGCGACGGATGGTCGACAGGCGGTGGGCGATCACGATCAGCGTCTTGCGACCCTGCCATTGCTCCAGCGCCTGTTGCACGGCGCGTTCGCTCTCGGTGTCCAGCGCCGAGGTCGCCTCGTCGAAGATCCACACCGGCGCATCCTTGTACAGCGCGCGCGCGATCGCCAGCCGCTGGCGTTGTCCGCCCGACAGCTTGCTGCCGTTGGCGCCGACCGTCGTGTCCAGGCCTTCAGGCAGCGCCACTGCGAAGTCCCACAGCGCCGCGGCACGCAGCGCCTGCTCCAGCTTCGCCTCGTCGCGTTCCTGGCCGTAGGCGATGTTGTCGGCCACCGAGGCGTCGAACAGCACGATGTCCTGGGACACGACCGCGAACTGGCGCCGCAGGTTGGCCTTGGTCAGTTCGTCGATGGCGACGCCGTCCAGCAGGATGCTGCCGCTGTCGGGACGCTCGAAGCCCAGCAGCAGGTTGACCACCGAGCTCTTGCCCGCGCCCGAGCTGCCCACCAGCGCCGTCGTCTTGCCCGCCGGGATGTGCAGGTTCAATGCGGCGAGCGCGTCGCGGTTCGCGCCGGGATAACGCAGCGTGACCTGCTGCAAGGCGATGTCGCCGCGCACGTGGGTGAGCTCGCGCGTGCCGGTGTCGGGCTCGGCCGGCGTGTCCAGCAGGCCGATGCAGCCGCGCGCGACCACGAGCGCATTGGTGATGGGCTGCATCACGTCGCTCAGGTGCCGCAGCCGCGAGCTCATGAACAGCAGCGCCGCGACGAACGAGGCGAACTCGCCCACGCCGGTGCCGTTCACCCGCGACTGGTACAGCGCCAGGCTGACGATGATGGAGATGCCGACGCTGGCCATCAGCTGCGACAGCGGCTGCGCCATCGCGTTGGAGGCCGCCGTCTTCAACATGCTGCGCTGCACCTCCCGGGCGCGCTCCGCGAAGCGGCGCGTCTCGTAGCCGGCGGCGTCGAAGCTGCGCACGACGCGCCAGGCGCGGGTGACGTCCTCGATCACCGAGACCAGCCGGAGCTGCGCGTCATAGGCCCAGGTGCCCATGCGCCGGACCCGCTTGTTGACCTTGCGCACGACGAAGGCCAGTCCAGGCACCGTGATCAGCGACAGCAGCGTCAGCTTCCAGTTCAGCGCGAACAGGTAGCCCATCAGCGCCAGCGCCGGCAGACCGTCGCGCAGGATGGTCACCAGCGAACCGGCGATCAGCGTCACGACGTGCTGCGGGTCGTTGACGACCTTGGTCACGGCGGTGGCGGGCTGCAGGCTGGTGTAGACCCGCGCGTCGGCGCGCAGCAGGACCTGCAGCAGCGCGGTGCGGATGTCCATCACCGTGCGCGAGATGGTCCAGTTCAGCAGGTACTGGCCGCAGAAGGTGAACAGGCCGCGGATGGCGAACAGCCCGATCAGCACGATCGGGACCATCCAGATCGGGAAGCTGTAGTCGAGGTTGATCGAGGCCATCGACGGCGCGGCGGAAGAGGCGGACGACGCGGCGGAGGCCGTGGTGACGGTAGAAGCGGTAGAGGCGGTAGCGGCGGTGGAAGCCGCCGACACGATCGCCGTGGCGGACGACGCGGGCGCCGCCGCCGGCAGTCCGATGACCGAGGTGGTGGCCGGCTTGGCATTGAAGCCCTCGCCGAGCGCGTAGCCCAGCAGCTTCGGGATCAGCGGCTCGGTCGCCGCGACCAGCACGAAGGAGAGCACCGACAGCAGCAGGCCCCAGCGGTGCGGCTTCATGAAGCGCCACAGGCGGCTCGCGGTGGGAGCGAGCGGATCGGTGTCTTTGGCGGAGGCTTGGTCGGTCATGGCGCAGGCCGGTGCCGGACGCGACGCGCCGGCCCCGGCCAGGGGATCGATGGGAGGAAGCGGGGATTGTGCCGGAGTCGCGGCCCGCTCCGCCCCGGCCTGAGCCGGCCCGCCCGGTTCATCCGGCTACGACCCTTTCCCTCACCGGGCCGGCGTGCCCGGTTCATCCGGCTACGACCCTTTCCCTCACCGGGCCGGCGTGCCCAGCAGGTCCTGCGCCGTCTTCAGCGCGGCGGCCACGATCTGGTCCATGTTGTAGTAGCGGTACTGCGCCAGCCGGCCGACGAAGGTCACCCCCTCGGCCTGCTCGCCCATCTCTGCGTACTTCTTGAACAGCGCCTCGTTCTCGGGCCGCGGCACCGGGTAGTAGGGGTCGCCTTCGGCCTGCGGATACTCGCGCACGATGGACGTGCCGGCATGCGTCTCGCCGGTCAGGTGCTTGAACTCGGTGATGCGCGTGTAGGCGTGGTCGTTCGGGTAGTTGACCGTGCCCACCTGCTGGACCTGCGCGGTCGCCGGCAGGTGCTCGTGGTCGAAGCGCAGGCTGCGGTAGGGCAGGGCGCCGTGGCAGTGGTCGAAGTAGGCGTCGATCGGGCCGGTGTAGATGATGTGCGCGCCGGGGAAGTCGCCGCGGACCTCCTGGAAGTCGACGCCGGTGCGGACCGTGATGCCCGGATGGTCGAGCAGGCGCTCGAACATCGCGGTGTAGCCGTCCGCCGGCATGAACTGGAAGGTGTCGCTGAAGTAGCGGTCGTCGTCGTTGCTGCGCGTGGGGATGCGCGCCGCGACGCCGGCCGACAGCTGCGACAGGTCCAGCCCCCACTGCTTTTGCGTGTAGCCGCGGAAGAACTTGTCGCACAGGTCGCGGCCGACGCTGTTCAGCACCACGTCTTCGCTGGTCTGGATCGGGTCGCGCGGCTCGCGCACCGTCTCGAGGTAGCCCTGCACCTCGTCCTCGGTCAGCGACAGGCCGTAGAGCGTGTTGATGGTCGTGCGGTTGATGGGGATGGGCACCAGCTGCTCGCCGACCTTCGCCAGCACGCGGTGCTCGTAGAAGCGCCAGGTGGTGAAACGCGACAGGTACTCGAAGACCTTCTTCGAGTTGGTGTGGAAGATGTGCGGCCCGTACGGATGGATCAGCACGCCATGGGCGTCGCGTTCGTCGTAGGCGTTGCCGCCGATGTGCGGGCGCTTGTCGATCAGGACCACGGTCTTGCCGGCGTCGGCCAGCTCGCGGGCGCAGACGGAGCCGGCATAACCGGCGCCGACGATCAGGTAGTCAGTCTTCATGGTGCGGGCCCGCCCGGGCCGTCTCCTGTCTGTCCTTGGTTGCCCGCGATTGTGATCGCCGGCGTCCGGGGGATTCCCCGGAACAACCCAGATTTCACGGGCCTTCTCGCGTGCCTTCTCGTGGGCCTTCTTGCGGGTCGCCTCGCCGGCGCGCCGCCGCGTACGGACCGCATCCGGCGCGCGGCCGGACCGCGCCGGTAACCGAACGTGCCCCGAATACACTGCCGCGATGTCTGAGATTTCCCCGAGCACCTCGCCGGCGCCCGTGCGCCGTCGCGTGCTGCACTTCGTGACCGGCGGCTTCTCCGGCGCCACGCAGGTGGCGGTCGATCTGTGCCTGGCGCAGCTGGCGAGCGAGCGCATCGAACCCATCCTGGTCCTGCGCCGCAAGATGCGCACGGAGAACGCCACCAAGCTCGCCCGCATCCAGTCGTTGCGCGAGCAGGGCCTGCTTGTGTACGTCGTGCCGGGCTGGGCGCACCTGGCCACGATCTGGGCGCTGCGCCGGCTCTGCGAGCAGCTGCGCCCCGACGTGCTGATGGCGCACGGTTTTCCCGAGCATCTGCTGGGCCGGCGTGCCGGGCTCCTTGCCGGCGTGCCGGTGCTGGTGCAGGTCGAGCACAACTCGCGCGAACGCTATACCCGTTGGAAACGCGCCCAGGCGCGTCGGCTGAGCGAGGTCAGCGCGCGGCTGGTCGGCGTGTCGGAAGGCGTCCGCAGACGCCTGGTCGATCTGGGGATGCCGGAAGAGAAAACGACGGCGATCCCGAACGGGATCCGGCTCGACCGCTTCGCGGCCGCGGACGATCACCCGGTCGAAGGCCGGGAGCCCGGCATCGTGATGTCGGCCCGCTTCGCGCGGCAGAAGGATCCTCAGACCTTGATCCGCGCGCTGGCGCTGCTGCGCGAGCGCGGCTTGCGGCCGGTGCTCCACCTGGCAGGGGGCGGCAAGGAAGCCTACCGGCGGGCGACCGAGCGCCTGACCCGTCAACTCGGGCTGGAAGGGCAGGTGCGCTTCCTCGGGCATCACGGCGACATCCCGGGCCTGCTGATGAGCCAGCGGATCTTCGTGCTGTCGACGCATTGGGAAGGCATGCCGCTGGCGTTGCTGGAGGCGATGGCGGCGGGTTGCGCCTGCGTCGCGTCGCTGGTGCCTGGCGTCGAAGGTGTGATCGAGGATGGGCGCACCGGCCTGATGGTGCCGGAGGCGGACCCGGAGGCCTTGGCCGGCGCGCTGGAGCGGCTGCTGCGCGATCCGGCGCTGGCCGGGCGCCTCGGCGCCGCGGCGCGCGCGCGGGCGATCGAGGAGCACGGCGTCGACCTCATGATGCGGCGCTACGAGGACATGCTGCTGGCGCTTTGATCCCGCACCATGGACGGCCGCAGTCCCGCCGTGGGGCCGCGGCGTGCCGCCCCGTGCGCGGGGTTCAGGCGGCGGAAGTCGTGCGCAGGCTCTCGGCGCGTCTCAGCCAATAGCGCAGGCGCAGCGCCCGGACCCACCAGCCGCGGCGCAGGTATTCGCGGGCGAGATCGCGCAGCGGGATCGGGGTCGCTTCCTCGAACGCCAGCCGGAAGCCGGCGATCCGCCGGTCGCAGGTCGCGGGCTCGAAGCGCTGCGCCATCCGCGAGGACCCGATGAAATTGCGCGCCGCGATGTGCGCCCAGGCGAACAGCGTCTCGTGATCGAGCGGGCGCCCTTGGGCGGCGACGCGCAGGTCCGCCAGCGCGTGCGCGAGGTGTTCCGCCTTGTCCAGGTTGAGCGTGTGCAGGATCGAGCCTTCACGCTGCCGGTACGCGACCCACACCTGCGGCTCGTACCAGGTGTCCCGGGCCTGCAGGCCCAGCAGCGGCGAGAGCGTCATGTCCTCGAAATAACGCCCCAACGGGAAACGCAGTCCGTCCCAGACCTCGCGCCGCGCGATCTTGGACCAGACGTGCATCTGACCCGCCAGCAGCAGGCCGCGCAGCACCAGCGAGACGTCCGTCAGGTGCTGCCGCTCGGGACCGACGAAGGTGCGCTTGTGCAGCTCGCCGCGCCGGTGATGCTTGGCGGTCATGTGCTCGCGCACCATGCGGTAGTCGCAGAGCACCATGGCCGGGGCCTCGCGGTCGATCAGCGCACGCAGTGCCGGGATCGAACCCGGCATCAGGTAGTCGTCGGAATCCAGGAACCAGAAATACGCGCCGTGCGCTTCCCGCAGCAGCGTGTTGCGCGTGCCGGAGATGCCTTGGTTGCGTTCGTGGAAGATCGCCCGCAGCCGCGCGGCGTGGCCGGCGTACCGTTCGACGAGTTCGCGCACCAGCGCGTCCGAGCCATCGGTGGAGCAGTCCTCGACGATCAGGACCTCGATGCCGGCACCGGCCTGCGCCATCGCCGATTCGACGCACTCCGCGAGATAGGGGCGGACATTGTGGACGGGGATCAGCACCGACAGCCAGGGCGTGTCGAGCGAGGCGGCGGCGCTGTCCGCGGAGGTGGGAGACGAGGCGGTCATCTCGGAACCCTCATTCATGCCAATGGTCGGCGATCCACCCCGCCGGTTTCGGGCGGCGCCAGTTGCCGTTGCTGCGGCCGGCCAGCGCGTCGGGCGGGTTCATGACGCCGTGGAAGATCACGATGCGCGCCCCGTCGGGGATGAAGGGCGCCTGGAAGTAGTTCATTGGCCAGCGCGGGATGCTGTGGTACTTGAAGCTCGCGCACCAGCGATCGTCCCAGTACTTCAGCAGGCCCTTGCGGTGCATCTCGTCGGAGAGGTAGGCCTGCTCGTTGCGGAACTGCTGCCGGATCGTGTCGAACTCGCGCCGGAACTTGGCCAGCACCTCGGGGTGCGCGCCCAGCGTGAAGCGGTAGACCGAGGAGTTGCCCGTGATGCGCCAGGGGCGCTTCCAGTCGTGGATGATGAGGAACTCGCCGGGCTCTTCGAAGAAGGGCGTGATGTCGTCGACGATCACGACGTCGAGGTCGAGGAACAGGGCGGTGCCGCGCAGGCCGTACTTCTGCACCAGGTCGTCGCTGAAGGTCGTCAGCTTGGTCCAGCCGCGCTCCGGGCTGCCGGGCGGCAGGTCCAGCGGCGGGATCGGCAGGCATTCGACTTCGGCCCGCACCCCTTCGCCGCGGTCGGTCAGGCAGACGAAGCGGAAGTCCCCGCGCAGGTGCCGGCGCACCATCGCGTAGAGGCGGTTGACGTACTCGGGGCCGTACTTGGTGCCCCACTTCATGCAGAGGATGACGCGGTCGCCGGAGGCGGGGACCGGCGTGGCCGGGGCGGAGCTCATCGGGGTGGTCATCGGGCGCTCAGAGCTCTTCGACGTGACGGGGAGGGTAGCTGTCCCAGCTGAGGCAGCCCGGGCATTGCCAGAAGTAGTGCTGCGACTCGAAGCCGCAGGCGGCGCAGCGGTAGCGCTGCAGCGGGCGCACGGCGCGCTGCAGCGCGGTGCCGACCAGTTGGGCTTCGTCGTCGTTGAGCGGCTGCTGGCGCGCCTGGCTCTGCTGCAGCAGCTGCGTCGCGGCCGACAGGGCCGGCTCGACGCGCAGGTGGTCGGTCAGGCGGCGGCGCTGCGCGTCGGGCGCGGGCTCCAGTTGCGCGATGGCCTGCAGCAGCGCCATGCTCGGATGGCGGCGGTACTGGGCCTCGATCAGCGCCAGTGCCTGCGCCGTTGTGCCGGTGGCCTGCGCGGCCTGGGCATAGTCGCGCGCGACGAGGTTGAAGGCGTCTGGATTGGCCCGCAGCAGTTCGCCGTAGAGACCCATGGCGCCGGCCTGGTCACCCTGGCGCGCCAGCATCTGGCCCAGCAGCACGTAGGCCCGCGCCGATTGCGGCGCGCGCTCGCGGGCTTGGTCCAGCCAGCGACGCGCCTGCGGCTCGTCCTGACGGGCCTGGGCCTCGAGCGCCAGCTCGCACCAGTAGTTGGCGATGCGGCTCGCGAAGCTGCCGGTGCCGGTCGCCTCGAGCTGCTCCGACACCTCGGCCGCCTTCGCCCACTCGCGCGAGCGCTCGTACAGCGACAGCAGTGCCAGCGCCGCGTCGTGGTCGAAGGCCGTGCCCTTGAGCGCCTCGTAGGCGGACTCGGCGCGGTCGAACAGCCCGGCCTTGAAGAAGTCCTGCGCCAGCGCGTACTGCGCGCGGTCGCGCTCGGACTTCGGCAGGTCGCCGCGCGAGAGCAGATGCTGATGCACCCGCACGGCGCGTTCGTATTCGCCGCGGCGGCGGAACAGGTTGCCCAGCGCGAAATGCAGCTCCGACGTGTCGGGATCGGCCTGCACCGCTTCGATGAAAGCGTCGATGGCCTTGTCCTGCTGCTCGTTGAGCAGCAGGTTCAAGCCCTTGAAGTAGGCGCGCGGCGCGTCGCGCTGTTCGCGCTTCCATTGGCGCGCGTCCAGCTTGGAGGCCAGCCAGCCCAGTCCGAAGACCAGGGGCACGCCGATCAGCAGCCAGCTGAGATCAAATTCCATCGGGGATCTTGGGGTCGTTGGCGGTCGCGGTCGCCGAAGCGGGGGGCAGGTCGTCCGCCGGAGGCAGCGACCGCGCGGCGGCGCGCTTGTGGCGCCACCAGGCCGGGACCATCGCCAGCACGCCGAAGGCGCAGCCCAACCCGAAGGTCAGCAGCACCACGATCACCAGCGGAGACCGCCACGACTGGCCGAAGAACCAGTGCACGACGACCTCCTGGCTGTTGTTCAGCGCGAAGGCGAAGAGACAGAAGAACAGGAATGCTCGGAAGAGCCAGACCAGGATTCGCATGGGGGGCGATTCTAGGCGCGTGCGGAGTACGCCATGACGGATGGCAGGGCGAGTTAACCCCTGAATACATTGAGCAACCCAGGACGAAAAAAAAGCGCCGCGGATCGCGACGCCTTCAGTCTGGGTGTGCGGTTCCCGGAGGGCGCCCGCTCAGGCGGCCTGCTGGTCCTCGTCCGTGACGGGCAGTTGCGCGTCCACGGCTTCGCGCAGGGCCTTGCCCGGCTTGAAGTGGGGCACCAGCTTCTCGGGGATCAGCACCTGCTCGCCGCTGCGCGGGTTGCGGCCCATGCGCGGGGGGCGACGGTTGATCGAGAAACTCCCGAAACCGCGGATCTCGATGCGGTGGCCACGGGCCAGCGCGTCGGACATCGCGTCCAGGATGGTCTTGACCGCGAACTCGGTGTCTCGTTGCGTGAGCTGGCCGAAGCGCTCGGACAAGTGGGCCACCAGGTCGGATCGGGTCATGGTCGTCGGCATCTGAAGAAAAACAGGCTCGCTGCGGAGCGAGCCTGTCGAAGCGCTTGTGCGTCGAATTGGCGTCTGGGAAAGCAGGCTAACTCAGCCCGCCTCCCGCCAGAACAAGGGATTCTCTTGAGACCGGGTGTGACGCTCGCGCGCCACGCCCGGTGGTCAAGACAATCAGCCGTTGTTCTGGTTGTCCAGCTTGGCGCGCAGCAGGGCGCCCAGGCTGGTCGTGCCGGCGTTTTCACGCTCGTTCGTCTGCGACAGACGCTGCATGGCTTGCTGCTCGTCGGCGCTGTCCTTGGCCTTGATCGACAGCTGGATGCTGCGCGACTTGCGGTCGACGTTGACGATCACGGCGGAGACTTCGTCGCCTTCCTTCAGCACGTTGCGGGCATCTTCCACGCGGTCGCGGCCGATTTCCGAAGCACGCAGGTAGCCGGTGACTTCCTCGCCCAGGTCGATCTCGGCGCCACGGGCGTCGACGGTCTTGACCTTGCCGGTCACGATCATGCCGCGGTCGTTGACCGAGACGAAGGTCGTGAACGGATCGCCGTCCAGCTGCTTGATGCCCAGCGAGATGCGCTCGCGCTCGACGTCCACGGCCAGAACGATGGCGTCGACTTCCTGGCCCTTCTTGTAGTTGCGGACGGCGGTTTCACCCGGCTCGTTCCACGACAGGTCGGACAGGTGCACCAGGCCGTCGATGCCCTGGGCCAGGCCCACGAACACGCCGAAGTCGGTGATCGACTTGATCGGGCCCTTGACGCGGTCGCCGCGCTTGACGTTCTCGGCGAACTCTTCCCACGGGTTGGCGCGGCACTGCTTCATGCCCAGCGAGATGCGACGCTTGTCTTCGTCGATCTCCAGGACCATGACTTCCACTTCGTCGCCCAGCGAGACGACCTTGGAAGGCGCGACGTTCTTGTTGGTCCAGTCCATTTCGGAGACGTGCACCAGGCCTTCGATGCCGGGTTCGATCTCGACGAACGCGCCGTAGTCGGCGATGTTCGTGACCTTGCCGAACAGGCGGGTGTTGGCCGGGTAGCGGCGCGACACGCCGAACCACGGGTCGTCGCCCAGCTGCTTCAGGCCCAGCGAGACGCGGTTCTTCTCGGCGTCGAACTTCAGGACCTTGGCGGTCAGTTCCTGACCGACCGTCACCACTTCGCTCGGGTGACGGACACGGCGCCAGGCCATGTCGGTGATGTGCAACAGGCCGTCGATGCCGCCCAGGTCCACGAACGCACCGTATTCGGTGATGTTCTTGACCACGCCGTTGACGATGGCGCCTTCGGTCAGCGTTTCCAGCAGCTTGGCGCGCTCTTCACCCATCGAAGCCTCGACCACCGCGCGACGCGACAGCACAACGTTGTTGCGCTTGCGGTCCAGCTTGATGACCTTGAACTCCATGGTCTTGCCCTCGAACGGGCTCATGTCCTTCACCGGGCGGGTGTCGAGCAGCGAACCGGGCAGGAAGGCGCGGATGCCGTTGACCAGGACGGTCAGGCCGCCCTTGACCTTGCCGGAGACGGTGCCGGTGACGAAATCGCCCGATTCCAGGGCGGTTTCCAGCGACAGCCACGAAGCCAGGCGCTTGGCCTTGTCGCGCGACAGGATGGTGTCGCCGTAGCCGTTTTCGATGGCGTCGATCGCCACCGAGATGAAATCGCCGACTTGGACTTCGACTTCGCCCTGGTCGTTCTTGAATTCCTCGACCGGCACGTAGGCTTCCGACTTCAGGCCGGCATTCACCACGACGAAGTTGTGCTCGATGCGGACGACTTCAGCCGAGATGACCTCGCCGGCGCGCATGTTCGACTTCTGCAGCGATTCCTCGAACAGGGCGGCGAAAGATTCCATTTGGGACATGTGAGATTTCCTTGCCAGGCACAGAGCGTCCGGCGGCTTGAGCGCTGAAGAGCGATTCAGGCAGCCTGATCCGAGAGGTGCGCGGGCGTGTGTTGCAAGCGGACTTGCGGGTTAGGTTGTAGAACGCGTCACCCCCAGTGGACTGACGTCCGGAGGGAGGGGTGACGCTCCTGTCTTGCGGCAGATCCCGACTTGAGATCAGGACCCGTGAGGGTCAGGCCTTGAACGGACGCCGTTCGTTCCACCAGCTCAGCACCAGATCACGGGATTCCCCGATGGTCTGCTGCGAGTTGTCCAGCTCGATCGCGTCCGCGGCGGCCTGAAGCGGCGACGCACTGCGACCCTTGTCGCGAGCGTCCCGCGCTTCAAGATCAGCGCGCAAGCCCTCGATATTAGCCGGAATTCCCTTGGAAATCAATTGCTTGTGGCGCCGCTCCGCCCGCGTCGCGGCGCTGGCGGTGAGGAAGACCTTGAGCGGTGCCGCGGGGAAGATCGCGGTGCCCATGTCGCGCCCGTCGGCGACCAGGCCGGGCAGGCGGCGGAAGTCCAGCTGCAGCTGGTGCAGCGCGCGGCGCACCGCCGGATGGGCGCCGACCTGCGAGGCCATCAGGCCGGTCGCTTCCTGGCGCAGATCGCCGGAGACGTCCTCGTCGTCGAGCAGCACGCGGCCGGATTCGAACTTCAGGTCCAGCGTCGGGACCACGGCGGCCACGGCATCGCCGTCGTTCAGGTCGATCCCCTTGCGCGAGGCGGCCAGGCCGGTCACGCGATACAGCGCGCCGGAGTCCAGCACGTCGTAGCCCAGCGCCTGGGCGACCTCGTCGGTCAGCGTGCCCTTGCCGGAGGCGGTCGGGCCGTCGATGGTGATGACGGGGATGTCGGCCACGTCCGCCCGGACGACGCCGAACAGCGTCTCGAAGTAGTCGGGGAAGGTCTTGGCGACGCATTGCGGATCGAGGATGCGCACCGGCACCGCCGGTCCCTGGCGGTCGTCCTGCAGGCCGTTGAAGGCTGCCAGCGAGAAGCACATCGCTACGCGGTGGTCGTCGTAGGTGTGGATGGCGGCCGGCTTCCAGGCCTTCAGCGGATGAACGCGCAGCCAGTCGGGGCCTTCCTCGACCTGCGCGCCGAGCTTGCCCAGTTCCGCCGCCATCGCAGCGATGCGGTCGGTTTCCTTCACGCGCCAGGAGGCGATGTTGCGAAGCGTCGTCGGGCCGTCGGCGTAGAGCGCCATCACGGCCAGCGTCATCGCGGCGTCGGGGATGTGGTTGCAGTCGAGGTCCAGCGCCTTCAGCGGCCAGGTGCCGCGGCGGACCTCGAGCCAGTTCGGGCCGATCTCGACGCGCGCGCCCATCGCCTGCGCCGCCTCGACGAAGCGGACGTCGCCCTGCACGGAGGTCGAGCCCACGCCTTCGATGCGCACGGGCGCGTCGGTCGCCGCGATCGCGCCGAGCGCGACGAAGTAGGACGCCGACGACGCGTCGCCCTCGACGTGCACCTCGCCGGGCGAACGGTAGCGGCTGCCGGCGGGGATCACGAAGCGCTGCCAGTCGTCGTCGCGGCGGACGTTCACGCCGAAACGCGCGAGCAGTTCCAGCGTGATGTGGACGTAGGGCTTGGAGATCAGCTCGCCGGTGACTTCGATGACGACATCGTTCGCGGCGACCAGCGGCAGCGCCAGGAGCAGCGCGGTCAGGAACTGGCTGGACACGTCACCGCGCACGCGCACGGGCGCGGCCAGGGTCAGCGGCGCCGGGCCGTTCAGGCGCAGCGGCGGATAGCCTTCCTGGCCGAGGCAGTCGATCGGGCAGCCCAGCGCGCGCAGCGCGTCGACCAGATCGCCGATCGGCCGCTCATGCATGCGGGGCACGCCGGAGAGTTCGAAGCTGCCGCCCTGCGTCGCGGCCAGCAGGGCGAGTGCGGCCGTCAACGGACGCATGGCCGTGCCGGCGTTGCCCAGGAAGAGCTTGGCCTCCTTCGTCCGCAGCGCCCCGCCGATGCCCGTCACCGACAGCACGCCGTCGGCACCGGTCTCCAGCCGGCAGCCCAGCTCGCGCAGCGCGGCGAGCATGACCTTGGTGTCGTCCGAGTCCAGCAGGTCGTGGACGCGCGTGACGCCGTCGGACAGGCCGGCCAGCAGCAGCACCCGGTTGGAGATGCTCTTGGAGCCGGGCAGCGACACGGTGCCGGCGGCGCCGCGCAGCGGGGGCAGGTCCAGGAAGGGGATCTTGTACATGGCGCGGTCCAGGCACGTGCGGCGTGCCGGCGGGGAAGGGGGGGAGGCTTTGGGAAGAGGCGCTAGGAAGAGGCGCTACTTGGACTTCGACGACGGCGCGGGCGCACCGAGCTGCCACTGCGCGCGGCCTTCGGAGGCCTGGCGGATCATGGCCTCCAGCGCGTGGGCGTCGCCCTCGCGGATGGCCTGCTCCATCTGGTCCAGCACTTCGCGGAAGCGCTGCGATTGCGTCAGCAGGTCCTGCTTGTTGGCCACCAGGATGTCGCGCCAGATCGTCGGGTCGCTGGCGGCGATGCGGGTGAAGTCGCGGAAACCGGGACCGGCCAGGCTCAGGAAGTCGCGGCCCGACGGCTGCTTCTGCACCGAGCTGAAGTACGCGTAGGCGAGCAGGTGCGGCAGGTGGCTGACCGCGGCGAAAGCCTCGTCGTGGTGGTGCGGCGCCATCTTGAGCACCTGGCAGCCCAGCGCCGACCAGACGTCCGTCGCCTTCTGCACCATCTCCGGCTTGGTCTGTTCCAGCGGCGTCAGGATGACCTGGCGACCCTGGTACAGCGCCGCGTCGGCATGCTGCACGCCGGCGCTTTCCTTGCCGGCGATCGGGTGCGCGGGCACGAAGCTCGAGAACTGCTTGCCCAGCGCGCGCTTGGCCGCGTCGACGACGTCGCCCTTGGTCGAGCCCACGTCCATCAGCAGCACGTCCGCGCGCACGAGGTGGCGGATCGCCTTGAGCGTCGACTCGGTGGCGGCCACCGGCACGGCCAGCAGCACGATGTCCGAGCCGGAGACGGCCAGCAGCGCCGATTCCGCGGCGATGTCGATCACGCCCATGCGACGGGCGGTCTCGGTCGTCGACGGGCTCTTGCTGTAGCCCACCACCCGGCGCACGAGGCCGGCTTTCTTCATGGCCAGCGCAAACGATCCGCCCATCAGGCCGCAACCGATCACGCCGAGTTGGTTGTACATCGCGAGAAACCTCTTTCGCTCAGGACTTCAGCTTCAGGACTTCAGCGGGTAGGCGCCGATGACCTTGTAGAACGCGCACAGCTCCCGCAACTCCGCCAGCGCGGCCGCGACGTGCGGCTGCGACGGGTGGCCGTCCAGGTCGATGTAGAAGTAGTACTCCCACTGACCGGTGCGGGCCGGGCGCGATTCCAGGCGCGTCATCGACACGCCATGCTTCTTCAAGGGAACCAGCAGATCATGCATCGCGCCGGGGCGGTTCGCCACGGAGACGATGAGGCTGGTGCAATCCCGCCCCGTGGCCGGGGGGGTGGCCATGGTCTGCGGCAGGCAGATCACGGCGAAACGGGTACGGTTGTAGGCCTCGTCCTGCACCGCGTGCGCGGTGATGTGCAGGCCGAAGAGCGTGGCCGCGCGCTCGCTGGCGATGGCGGCGAGGGTCGGATCCTGGGCGGCCAGGCGGGCGCCCTCGGCGTTGCTGGAGACGGCGCGGCGCTCGGCGTTGGGCAGGTGCTTGGACAGCCAGTTCTGGCACTGCGCCAGTGCCTGCGGGTGGGCCAGCACGGCCTCGATGCCCTCGAGCGTGTTCTCCTTGCGCAGCAGGTTGTGGCGGATCAGCAGGCTGACCTCGCCGACGACGTGCGTGGGCGTGTGCAGGAACAGGTCGAGCGAGCGTGTCACCACGCCCTCGGTCATGTTCTCGACGCCGACGACGCCGTACTGCGCGCTGCCGGAGGCGGTCGCGTGGAAGACCTCGTCGAAGCTGTTGCAGTAGATGAGGTCGGCGGCGCCGCCGAAGTACTCGATGGCGGCCTGCTCGCAGAAGGTGCCGAACGGGCCCAGCACGGCGACGCGCTGCGGCGATTCGAGCGCCAGGCAGGCGGACATGATCTCGCGCCAGATCGCGGCGACGTGTTCGCCCTTGAGCGGCCCGGGATTGGCGCCCTTGATCTTGGCGATGACCTGCGCGACGCGGTCGGGACGGAAGAAGGGCGTGCCGTCGCGGCGCTTGATCTCGCCGACCTGTTCGGCGACATGGGCGCGCTGGTTCAGCAGCGTCAGCAGCTGCGAGTCGAGCGCGTCGATCTGGTCGCGCAGCGCGAGCAGTTCGGGGTCGGCCACCGGCGCGGGCGGCACCGGGGCGCCGGCCGGCTCGATCGGCGTGGAAGGGGTCGGCGTGTCAGCCATGTCGGGTCTCGAAGTCTTGGAGGTGGCTCACCAGGGCTTGAACGCCCTCCAGCGGCATCGCGTTGTAGATCGATGCCCGCATGCCGCCCACCGACTTGTGGCCTTTGAGTTGCAGCAGTCCGCGTTCCCTGGCGCCGGCCAGGAAGGCGTCGTTCAGACGCTCGTCGCGGAGGAAGAAAGGGACGTTCATCCGCGAGCGGCAACGCGCCGCCACGCGGTTCTCGTAGAGCGAGGAGCCGTCCAGCGCCTGATAGAGCAGGGCGGCCTTGTCGATGTTGCGCTGCTCGATCGCCGCGAGGCCGGTCTTGCCGGCGTACTCGAAACGCTTGAGCCATTGGAAGACCAGGCCGGCGACGTAGATGCCGAAGGTCGGCGGCGTGTTGTACATCGACTGGGCCTCGGCCACGATCTTGTAGTCGAAGGCGGACGGGCAGATCGGCAGCGCATGGCCCAGCAGGTCCTCGCGCACGATCACCAGCGTCAGGCCGGCCGGGCCGATGTTCTTCTGGGCGCCGGCGAAGGCGATGCCGACGCGGGACCAGTCGACCGCGCGGGAGGCGACGTGCGACGAGAAATCGATCGCCAGCGGCGCATCGATGCCCAGCGCGCGGAGATCGGGCAAGGTCTGGAATTCGACGCCGTCGATGGTCTCGTTGGTGCAGACGTGGACGTAGGCGGCGTCCTTGCGGAGCTGCCAGGTCGACGGATCGGGGATGTCGAGGTAACGGCCGCCGGCGTTCTCCAGCTCGGCAGCGTTGGCGGCGATCCGGACGTCGGCGTAGCGCTTCGCTTCGCCCGCGCTCTTCTTGGACCAGGAGCCGGTGACGACGACGTCGACGGCACCGCCGCGCGACAGGTTCAGCGGCAGGATGGCGTTCTCGCCCAGGCCGCCGCCCTGCATGAACAGGATGCGGAAGTTCGCCGGGACCTGCAGCAGCTCGCGCAGGTCGGCTTCGGCGGCTTCGTAGATCGAGATGAATTCGCGGCCGCGATGGCTCATCTCCATGACGCTCATGCCGGAGCCGTGCCAGTCGAGCATCTCCTCCGCGACCAGGCTCAGGACCTCCTGGGGGAGGGCGGCGGGACCGGCGGAAAAGTTGAACGGGCGGACTGCTTGCATGGGGCGCGGTGGAGGGTCGCGGGTAAGAGGGTGCGGGAAAGACTCGAAAAAGGCGCGAAACAGCGGTTCGGCGAAGGTGAGGAACCCTCGCCGAACCGCGGGTCGGAACTTACTTCTTCGGCGTCGGCGAGGTCGCCGGCTTGTTGGTGTTCAGCTTCGGGGCGGAGGCCGAGCCCGCGGGCGGCGGTCCGGCTTCCAGGCCGAGCTGCTTGGCGATGTTCTGCTGCAGCGCGATGAACTTGTCGTCGAGCTGCTTGCCGTTGTCGTCGATCAGCTTCTTCGTGAACAGGCTCTGCAGCTCCTGCGAGGACTCGGCGAACTTCTTGCTCACCGGCGATTCGAGCCAGGCCAGCAACTGCTTGAGCTCGTCCTCGGTGAACTTCTCGTCCAGCGCCACGCCCATCGTCGTCGGGGCCAGCTTCAGGCCCTTGTCGACCAGCGGCTTGGCGTTGTCCTCCATGAACTTGCGCAGGTCGGCGTCGATCTGCTTGGCGGTGGCTTCGCGCTTGGCTTCCGGCACGTTGCGCAGCGCCGGGGCGGCCTTGGCGGCGAGTTCATTGACCGGGCGGCTCAGCACGCCCATGGTCAGCGCCTCGATCGCGGGCTGCTGGATCTTGAGGATCTTCGCGATGACGTCCTTCTTGGACTGCGGGCTGTCGGCCTTCTGTGCGAAGACGACGGGGCTCGCCAGCAGCGAGGCGGCGATGGCGCCGGCTTGGATGGACTTCAGCAACAAGGTCATTCCTTCACGTCGGGGGTGGAGTCGCCTGCGCCGCCCGTGGCGTCGCCGGCATCGGAACCGTCGGCGCCGGTGGCGTCCGCATCGGTCGATTCTGTCGATTCAACCGCATCGTTTTCCACGATGCGCTGCAGGCCCGAGAGCTTCGCGCCCTCGTCCAGCGAGATCAGCGTGACGCCCTGCGTGGCGCGTCCCAGCTCGCGGATCTCGGCAACCCGCGTGCGCACCAGCACGCCGGTGTCCGTGATCAGCATGATCTCGTCCTCGGGGCGGACCAGCGTCGCGGCCACGACCTTGCCGTTGCGCTCGCTCTGCTGGATGGCGATCATGCCCTTGGTACCGCGACCGTGGCGCGTGTACTCGGCGATGTTGGTGCGCTTGCCGTAACCGTTCTCGGTGGCGGTCAGCACGCTCTGCGTCTCGTCCTCGGCCACCAGCATCGCGATCAGGCGCTGGTCGGGCTCGAGCATCATGCCGCGCACGCCGCGGGCCTGGCGGCCCATCGGGCGGACGTCGTCCTCGTCGAAGCGCACCGCCTTGCCGCCGTCGGAGAACAGCATCACGTCATGCTGGCCGTCGGTCAGCGCGGCGCCGATCAGGTAGTCGCCCTCGTCCAGGTCGACGGAGATGATGCCGGCCTTGCGTGGGTTGCTGAAGTCCTTCAGCGAGGTCTTCTTGACCGTGCCCAGCGCGGTGGCGAAGAAGATGAAGTGGTCTTCGGGGAAGGTGCGGAACTCGCCGGTCAGCGGCAGGATGACGTTGATCTTCTCTTCCGGCTGCAGCGGGAACATGTTGACGATCGGCTTGCCGCGCGCATTGCGCGAGCCTTGCGGCACTTCCCAGACCTTGAGCCAGTACACGCGGCCGCGGTTGCTGAAGCACAGCATCCAGTCGTGCGTGTTGGCGATGAAGAGCTGGTCGATCCAGTCGTCGTCCTTGGTGGCGGTGGCCTGCTTGCCGCGGCCGCCGCGGCGCTGCGCGCGGTACTCGCTGAGCGCCTGGCTCTTGATGTACCCGGTGTGCGAGAGCGTCACCACCATGTCGGTCGGCGTGATCAGGTCCTCGGTGCCGAGTTCCTGCGCGTTGTGCTCGATCACGCTGCGGCGCGCGCCCAGCTTGGTCTGGCCGAACTCCTGGCGCACCGAGGTCAGCTCGTCGCCGATGATGGTGGTCACGCGGGCGGGCGTGGCCAGGATGTCGAGCAGGTCGGCGATCTGCGCCATCACGTCGCGGTATTCGCCGACGATCTTGTCCTGCTCCAGCCCGGTCAGGCGTTGCAGGCGCATCTGCAGGATCTCGCCGGCCTGGTCGTCCGACAGCTTGTACAGGCCATCGTCCTGCATGCCGTACTGCGCGGGCAGCCCTTCCGGCCGGTAGGCGTTGCGGCCGCCGGCGGCTTCGGTCTCGGCGCGCGACAGCATCTCGCGCACCAGCGACGAATCCCAGGCGCGGGCCATCAGCTCGGCCTTGGCGACCGGCGGGCTGGGGCTGCGCTTGATGATCTCGATGAAGTCGTCGATGTTGGCCAGCGCGACCGCCAGGCCTTCCAGCACGTGGCCGCGCTCGCGGGCCTTGCGCAGTTCGAAGACGGTACGGCGGGTGACGACCTCGCGGCGGTGCTCCAGGAAGACCGTGATCAGGTCCTTCAGGTTGCACAGCTTGGGCTGACCGTCGATCAGTGCCACCATGTTCATGCCGAAGCTGTCCTGCAGCTGCGTCTGCTTGTACAGGTTGTTCAGGACGACTTCCGGGACCTCGCCGCGCTTGAGCTCGATGACCACGCGCATCCCGTCCTTGTCGGACTCGTCCTGGATGTGGCTGATGCCCTCGATCTTCTTTTCCTGGACCAGCTCGGCGATGCGCTCGAGCAGGGTCTTCTTGTTCACCTGGTAGGGGATCTCGTCGACGATGATCGCCTGGCGCTGGCCGCGGTCGATGTCCTCGAAATGGACCTTGGCGCGCATCACGACCTTGCCGCGGCCGGTGCGGTAGCCCTCGCGCACGCCGCTCAGGCCGTAGATGATCCCGGAGGTCGGGAAGTCCGGCGCCGGGATGATCTCCATCAGCTCGTCGATCGAGCAGTCCGGATTCTTCAGCGCGTGCAGGCAGGCGTCGACCGATTCGTTGAGGTTGTGCGGCGGGATATTCGTCGCCATGCCGACCGCAATACCGGACGAGCCGTTGATCAGCAGATTCGGCAGGCGGGCCGGCAATACCAGCGGTTCTTTCTCGCTGCCATCGTAGTTCGGGCCGTAATCGACGGTTTCCTTGTCGATATCGGCCAGCATTTCATGGGCGATTTTCGACAGCCGGATTTCGGTGTATCGCATCGCCGCGGCGTTGTCGCCGTCGATCGAGCCGAAATTGCCCTGGCCGTCCACCAGCATGTGGCGCAGCGAGAAGTCCTGGGCCAGGCGGACGATGGTGTCGTACACCGCGCTGTCGCCGTGCGGGTGGTATTTACCGATGACGTCGCCGACGATACGGGCCGACTTCTTGTAGGGCCGGTTCCAGTCGTTGTTCAGCTCGTGCATCGCGAACAGCACGCGGCGATGCACCGGCTTGAGGCCGTCGCGGGCGTCGGGGAGCGCGCGGCCGACGATCACGCTCATCGCGTAATCGAGGTAGGAGCGGCGCATCTCCTCCTCGAGGCTGATCGGCAGGGTTTCCTTGGCGAACTGGGTCATGCGCGTGGGGCGCGCAGGGAAGTGCGCGGCCTCTGGTGAGATCGGAAGACGGTGATTCTAATTGCGCCCGCTTGTCGTGCTTCTGCAACAGGTTCATGAACGGAAGTCGCGGCTGCCGTGAGAATGCAGACGTCCTGTTGCCCTATGGCACAATCGGTTCGTCCCTAGGAGAAACCCTTGGTCGGGGAGACTCCTGAGGTTTTAGTTCCGACATTGGACGTTTCGCAGGGCAACTGCGGCTTTCCTTGAGAGGAGAATCATGAAGAAATTGAACCGCGTGGCAGCGCTCTTCGCTGTCGCCGCCGTCGCCACCTCGGGCGCTATGGCCCAAACCGTGGATAACTGGCGCGCTACGGATGGCACCGTTTGGAAGAACGGTACGAACGAGCTGTGCTGGCGCGATGCTTTCTGGACGCCGGCCACGGCTGCCAAGGACTGCGACGGCGCGCTGAAGCCGGTGGTTGCTCAGGCGACCCCGACTGCGCCGACCGCTCCGACGCCGACGGCCACGCCGTCGGCTCCGGTGGTCGCACCGGTGCCTGTCGCTCCCACGAGCGAGAAGGTCACGTACGCCGCTGACGCCTTCTTCGACTTCGACAAGGCTGTCCTGAAGCCTGAAGCGAAGGCCAAGCTGGACGACCTGATCTCGAAGACGGGTGGCATCAACCTGGAAGTGATCATTGCTGTCGGCCACACCGACGGCATCGGCTCTGACGCCTACAACCAGAAGCTGTCGGTTCAGCGCGCTGAATCGGTCAAGGCTTACCTGGTGACCAAGGGTCTGGAAAAGAACCGCGTCTACACCGAAGGCAAGGGCAAGAAGCAGCCCATCGCCGACAACAAGACCGCGGAAGGCCGCGCCAAGAACCGCCGCGTCGAAATCGAAGTGGTCGGTACCCGCGCCGTCAAGTAAGCGACGACGTATTGGCGACTCCGGTCGCCAATCGACAAACCCCGCCAGCCGCAAGGCTCGCGGGGTTTTTTCATTGCGGTGTCATGAGGGGGTTGCCCGGGAGGGTGCATGGCATCGGCAATCTGCGCCATGTGGGTCGTGGCGCCGCTGTGCTCGGCTACCATTGCGCCCATGGCGAATGTCGATGCAAAAGAGCTCGAGAAGTTCAGCGAGCTGGCCCACCGCTGGTGGGATACCGAAAGTGAATTCAAGCCGCTGCACCAGATCAATCCATTGAGATTGAACTGGATCGATGGCTTGTGCGGGCTGCAAGGCAAGACGGCGTTGGACGTCGGCTGCGGCGGCGGCATCCTGACCGATGCGATGGCGCGCAAAGGTGCGAACGTCCTGGGCATCGACCTCGCGACGAAGTCGCTGCGGGTGGCGGAGCTGCACGCGATGGAGGCGGGGACCGAGAACGTCGCCTACCAGGAGATCGCGGTCGAGGATCTGGCGGCGCAACGTCCGGCGTCTTTCGATGTCGTGACCTGCATGGAGATGCTGGAGCACGTGCCCGATCCCGCATCGGTGGTGACCGCGCTGGGGCAGCTCGTGAAGCCGGGCGGATGGGTCTTCCTGTCGACGCTGAACCGCAACGCCAAGTCCTTCCTCTTCGCGATCGTCGGTGCCGAATACGTGCTGCGCATGCTGCCGGCCGGCACGCATGAATACGCGCGTTTCATCCGCCCGTCGGAGCTGGCGCAGATGTGCCGCGACGCCGGTCTGGAAGTGCAAGGCGCCAAGGGCCTGACCTTCAATCCGCTCACGCAGCGGTATGCGCTGAATGCGGACACCGACGTGAACTACCTGCTGGCCTGCCGACGTCCCGCATGAGCACGGTGATGCTGAATTCACCGGTCGGCGTGCCGGTGCGCGCGACCCTCCGGACGGTGCTGTTCGATCTGGACGGCACCTTGGTGGACAGCGCGCCCGATCTGGCGGGCGCGACGAACGAGATGCTCGTTGCGCGCGGCCTGCCCGAGGTCCCGTTCGAGCGCCTGCGGCCGATGGTCGGCACGGGGGCGCGCGGAATGATGGGCGTGGCCTTCGGCGTGTCCCCGATGGAGAGTTCGTTCCCCGCGCTGCGCGATGAATTCTTCGATCGCTACGAGCAGCGCTTGCTGCGCGCGACCTTTCCGTTCGAGGGCATCGCAGCGATGCTGCAGGCGCTGTTGGACGAGGGCTTGAGCTGGGGCATCGTGACCAACAAGTCCGAGCGCTTCGCGCTGCCGCTGACGCGCGGACTGGGGTGGGAAACGCAAGCCGCCGCGGTCGTCGGCGGCGACACGACACCCCACAGCAAACCGCATCCGGCGCCCTTGCTGGAAGCAGCGCGGCGTGCGGGTGTTTCCCCGCACGAATGTATCTACGTCGGCGACGACGCGCGCGACATCCTCGCGGGCCGCGCGGCGGGCATGCCGACGGTGGCGGTACGTTGGGGCTACCTCGGCGATGGCGAGCCGATCGAGGCCTTGGGGCGCCGACGTGGTGGTGGATACGCCCTCGGAACTGGTCGAGTGGCTGCGGGCGTCGCGCTGAGCGCCCATCCACACGCCTGTCGAACTTCAAAAGCAGTCTTTGAAGACTCTTTGATGAACTTGTCGAGATCGGGCTCTTGAAGTCCGGGCGGCAGGCATAATGTGAGACTTCTCTCTCTGGGGCCGACCTGGTTTC
>NZ_DASVNZ010000131.1:0-6397 GCF_036486225.1 Roseateles sp.
CGATCTGACCCATGTCGCGAGCCGCCTGTGGCTGGGCGCGGGCGCGCTGCGCAACCGCGACCCGCTCGGCGATCCGCGCACCGCGCTGCGGCAATGGATCACCGACGTGCAGCAGGTCAAGCCGGGCGCACGCATGCCGTCGTACAAGCACCTGCGCGCCGATGAGATCGACGCCATGGTGGCGTTCCTGGCCGGGCCGCCCGTGGCAGGCGGCGGATCCGATCGGCCGCTGGTCGCGGTCACGCCATGAGGCGGCCCGCCAACCGCCTGCCCCGGCCCGACGGCGAGCTCGATCGGCTGCGCGCCGCGTGGGCGCCGCCCCAGGGCTGGCGCGTGATCGGCAGCGTCAACAACGTCTTCATCGGCAAGCTCTACATCGCGACTGCGTTCGTGTTCCTGCTGCTGGGCGGCGTGCTGGCGCTGCTGATGCGGGCCCAGCTCGCCGCGCCGGAGCAGACCCTCTTCAGCGCGCCGGTCTTCCAGCAGCTGTTCACCATGCACGGCACGGTGATGATGTTCCTCTTCGCCGTGCCCATGGTCGAGGCCATCGCCGTCTTCCTGCTGCCCAACATGCTGGGCGCGCGCGACCTGCCCTTCCCGCGGCTGTCGGCCTATTCGTACTGGATGTACGCGGTCGGCGGGCTGGCTTTCTACGCCACGCTGTTCTGGCAGCTGGCGCCCGACTCGGGCTGGTTCATGTATCCGCCGCTGAGCAGCGCGAAGTACTCGCCGGGGCTGAATGCGGACTTCTGGCTGCTGGGCATCGGTTTCATCGAGATCTCCGCGATCGCGGGCGCGATCGAGCTGATCACCGGCATCCTGATGACGCGGGCGCCGGGCATGACGCTGGGCCGCATGCCGGTCTACGCCTGGGCCATGCTGGTGGTCGGGCTGATGATCGTGCTGGCCTTCCCCGCGGTCATCGCGGGCACGGCGCTGCTGGAGATCGAACGCGCCTTCGACTGGCCGATCTTCGACGCCACGCGCGGCGGTGATCCCTTGCTGTGGCAACACCTGTTCTGGTTCTTCGGCCACCCCGAGGTCTACATCATCTTCCTGCCCGCGGCGGGGTTGGTGTCGACGATGGTGCCCGCCCTGGCACGGACCACGCTGATCGGCCGCCACGCGGTCAGCGCCGCACTCGTGGCGATCGGCGCGGTGAGCTTCCTGCTGTGGCTGCACCACATGTTCACCGCGGGCCTGGGCGGGCTGGGACTGAGCCTGGTCTCGATCTTCAGCGTCGCCATCGCCATCCCGGGAGCGCTGCAGATCTTCGCGTGGATCGGCACCTTGTGGCGCGGCCGGCTCCAGTGGACGACGGCGACCTGGTTCCTCATCGGCTTCCTCGTCACCTTCGTCGTGGGCGGGCTGACCGGCGTGATGCTGGCGCTGCTGCCGATCGACTGGCAGGTGCACGACACCTACTTCGTCGTCGCGCATTTCCATTACGTGCTCATCGGCGGCATGGTGCTGCCGATGTTCGCGGCGCTGTACCACTGGATCCCGCTGTGGAAAGGCCGCGCGATGTCGGAGCGCGCGGGCCGCTGGGTGTTCGGGCTGATCTTCGGCGGCTTCCACCTGGCCTTCTTCCCGATGCACATCGCCGGCATGCTGGGCATGCCGCGCCGCGTGCACACCTATCCGTCGGGACTGGGGCTGGAGCTGCCGAACCTGCTCTCCACGGCCGGCGCCTTCATCATCGCCGCGGGGGTGCTGCTCTTCGTCATCGACCTCGTGCGCAGCCAGCGCGGTCCGGAGCAGGCGCACAACGATCCGTGGCGGTCCTCGACGCTGGAGTGGCTGCCGAGCGAGGCTTACGGCACGCGCAGCATTCCGCATGTCGAGCATCACGAGCCGCTGTGGCATCGCCCGTCCCTGCATCAGGAGGTCGAAGCCGGCGTGCACTGGTTGCCGGGCTCGATCACGGGCGGTCGCGAGACGCTGCTGACCAGCCCCGTGCAGGCGCATCCGCTGAGGGTGGTGACGCTGGCCGGGGACAGCCTGTGGCCGTTTCTGGCGGCGATCGGCACGGCGGCCTTCTTCCTGCTGATGACGGTGAAGCAGGTGAGCGGCACGGTGGCGGGCGGCGTGCTGGCGGTCGTCGCGATCTGGGCGTGGTTGTGGCAGACGGATCGTGCGCCGCCGTTCGAGGACGCCGAGGCGACGGACGGCGTGATCCTGCCGATGGGGGTCACCGGGCGGCAGGCGCCGTCGTTCTGGGGCGTGGTGATCCTGATCGTGGTGGAGGCGACGATCTTCGCGTCGATGGCGTTCGCGCACCTGCATGCGGCGATGAAGCTGGACGTGTGCCCGCCGCCGGGAGTGGGACTGGCGGGCTCGGGGATGCTGCTCCAGCAGACGCTCGGTTATGCGCTGAGCCTGGTTTTCGTCGTGTGGGCGGGGCTTGGCGCACGGCGCGCGCCGGTGTCGAAGTGGCGGGCGGCGCTGCTTGCGCCGGCGTTCGGGCTGGCCGTGCTGGCGTTCTACAGCGGCTTGCAGACGGCCTGGCCGGCGGAGCGGCCGCCGACCTTGGATGCGTGGACGGGCACGCTGGCTGCGTTGCACAGCCTGCAGGGATTGCAGATCGCGGTTGCGATGATGCTGGCGCTGTATTACGCGGCCCGGATCGGATCGGGGCTAATCCGGCCCCGGCAGCACGCCACGCGAGAAGTGGTGGTGCTGCTGTGGGGATGGATCTGCGTGCAGGGGGTGATCACCGTGTGGTGGCCGCGTCTCGTTGCGTGAGGCTGGAAGGCTCGGTTGGCGCGACGAGCGAAGCGAGCAAGCCTGTAGAGAGAGGGGGTGCGAGGACTCCGGTCGTTGCCGTTTGAGGGCATCGTTGGAGGAGTCTCGCGAGCCGAGCGAGGGAGCGACGACGGCCACACAGCGAGCGTATATGAGCGTCGTCAGAGCCGTTTTGGTTCCTTTGTCGGCGGACAAAGGAACTCGCCTGCCGGGGCGAGACCCGGCGGGCTGTGGCGAGGGGAATCAGACGCCCAGGATGGAGACCGCCTTCGTATTGAGATAGGCCTCCAGCGCTTCCGGCCCGCCTTCTGAGCCGTAGCCCGAGTCCTTCACCCCGCCGAACGGCATTTCCGCGGACGGTGTGGCGGGCTGGTTGACCCAAAGCATGCCGACCTCCATGCGTTGCGCCAGCAGATGGGCGTTCTTGATGGACTTCGTGAACGCATACCCGGCGAGGCCGAACGGCAGCCGGTTGGCTTCCGCGATGGCGTCCTCGAGCGAATCGAACCCGCGCACGGCCGCGATGGGTCCGAACGGCTCGTCGTTGAACACGGACGCGTCGAGCGGCACATCGGCCAGCACGGTGGGCGCGAAGAAGTTGCCGGCGTTCCCGACGCGTTCCCCGCCGGTGGCGATCTTGGCGCCGCGCTCGCGGGCTTCCGCGACGATCTTGGACATGGCCACGACGCGACGCTCGTTGGCGAGCGGGCCGAGGGTGGTGCCTTCGGCGAGGCCGTCGCCGAGCTTGAGTCCTTGCGCGTGCTTGACCAGCGCGGCGGTGAACTCGTCCTTGAGGCTGTTGTGGACCAGGAAGCGGGTCGGTGAGATGCAGACCTGACCGGCGTTGCGGAACTTCGCGGCGCCGGCAGCCTTGACGGCGAGGGCGACATCGGCGTCTTCCGCGACGATGACGGGCGCGTGGCCGCCGAGTTCCATCGTCACACGCTTCATGTGCGCGCCGGCCATCGCAGCGAGCTGCTTGCCGACCGGGGTGGAGCCGGTGAAGGTGACCTTGCGGATCACCGGATGCGGGATCAGATAGCTGGAGATTTCATGCGGATCGCCGAAGACCAGACCGACGGTGCCGGGGGGCACGCCCGCGTCGACGAAGGTCTGCAGCAGCGCCGCGGGGGATGCGGGGGTTTCCTCCGGCGCCTTCACCAGGAAGGAGCAGCCGGTGGCGAGCGCCGCGCCGAGCTTGCGCACGATCTGGTTGACGGGGAAGTTCCAGGGCGTGAACGCGGCGACGGGTCCGACCGGTTCCTTGAGCACGAGCTGCTGCGCGGCCAGATTGCGCGAGGGCACGATGCGGCCGTAGACGCGGCGTCCCTCGTCGGCGAACCATTCGATGATGTCGGCGCCGGCGAGGACCTCGACCTTGGCCTCGCCCACGGGCTTGCCCTGCTCCTGCGTCAGCAGCCTGGCGATCTCGGGCGCGCGTTCGCGCAGCAGCGCGGCGGCGCGGCGCATCGTCGCCGCGCGTTCATGCGCGGACACGTTGCGCCAGGCCTCGAAGCCCTTCTGCGCCGCCTCCAGCGCGCGGTCCAGGTCCGCCTTGCTCGCGTGCGCGACCTTGCCGATCACGGCGCCGGTCGCGGGGTTGCGCACATCGATGGTCTTGCCGCCGGCGGCATCGACCCATTCGTTGGCGATCAGCAGGCGGGTGTCGGGATAGGAAGCGTTGGTCATGGCAGGTCCTCGTGAACGTTGAGGGTGACTCTACCCGCTGGTCGCGCGCCCCGGCGCCGCGCGGGTGCTAACCCGACGGATCGCCGGTCCTTTGGACGCAGAGCGCCCGCCCCGCTCCGGTTCGCCTTGACCGGCGCGCCGACGCCTCTAGGCCTTGCGGGTCCGGTCCGACTTCGGCAGCTTCAAGGCCTTGACGCCCCCGGCGACGTCCGCGAGCCCGGCATCGATCCGATGCCAGGCCACGCGTTCCGAGTAGCGGCGTTCCTCGGCGCTGAGCCTCGCCTGCGGCTTGAGCGCGATCTCCCGTCCCTTCTCCGACAGGGCGCCGCGGATCTCGTCGCTGGACTTGCCCCAGTGCCTGGCGAAGCGCACCAGCCGGATCATCTCGCTGGACGGATTCAGTCCGCGCACGGTGGAGGTCGACTGCTTCATCATGAAATCGATGCTCATCGCGACGGTGTCGCTGCGCAGGGACTCCGCGACGCAGAACGCGATCAGGGTGCGCTGCGCCATCTGGCCGACCGGATCCTGCTTCACCAGCTGGATCGCGAGGTCCAGCGACGCCATGGTCGGGTTGAGGGTCTCCAGCACGCCCTTGGGGTACTGGCCGTCCTTGAAGACCAGTTGGCCTTCCATGTAGTGGATGTAGAGATCGCGCTCCTGGATGTTGAGCCGCAGGCTGGTCCCCGGATTGAGCGGCGAGGTCTTCAGGACGATGTCGACGCTGCGGGTGTTGTCGCGGCACAGCCGGAAGAAGCTGTTGTCGCGGCGGATGAAGTTGGTGTCGTCGGTCAAGGCGTCGCGCAGCCGGCTGATCTTCTGCGTCCATTCCGGCCCCACTTGCAACTCAAGCATGTGTTCTCTCCCTGAAGGTGGTCGGGAGGGAGCCTAGGGCTTCGTCCGGCCACGGCCAGTGACCAAAGTCGATCGCAGGGCGATGTAGCGAAACGTTCCCCCGGGCAGGCGGATTGCCCTCCTGGCGCACCTCCACTCACGACTCACGATGCGACGGATCAAGCACCTGACCGCGGGCGTGCCGCGGATCTTCGCGACATGGCTGTTGTGCGTGGCCGCGGCGGTCGCGCTGGCCGCCTTGCCTGCCCATGCGCAAGACCCGGCGCCCGAACCGACCGATCCGGCGAAGCTGCTCGACCTCGCCCGCACGGAGCTCAAGGCGACCCAGCCCAAGCCGGGCAAGGAACTGACGACCGAGGACCTGGGCGACATCAAGGACAAGGTCGAACGCGTGCGGACACGCATCGACCAGGCGCTGTCCGCCCTGCAGCCGCGGCTGGACGATGCGAAGACGCGGCTGGCGCAGCTCGGCACGCCGCAGGCGGACGTGAAGGAGACGCCGGAGGTGGCGCAGCTGCGCGCACAGCTGGGTCGCGAAGTCGCCACCATCGACGGACAGGTGAAAGTCGCGAACGACCTCGCCGGACAGGCCGAGAGCACCTTGCGCCATGCCAATGCCGCACAACGGCTTCAACTGAGCGCCCGGCTCGGCGAGCGCGTGCCGTCGCTGCTGCAGTCGGGGTTCTGGCGCGCGCTGCGCACCGACAGTGCCGCCGACCTCGAACGTGCCCGCGTGTTCGGGGCCGAACTCGGCGCGTTGTGGGCCTCGGTACCCGCCGGGGCGTGGACGATCTTCGTCGCCGCGGTGGCGGCATGGCTCGTCCTGTGTCTGGGTGCCCGCCGATTGACCGCGCGCCTGTGCGCGACGCGCATTCCACCGGGCCGGCTGCGCCGCTCGCTGTACGCGGTTAGCGAGGTGGTCCTGCGCACGCTGCGGCCCGGACTGATCGCCCACGGCCTGGTGCTGACCTTGACCGCCAGCCTGGTCGACGGCGCGCCGGACGGTCCGGACTCGCTTGCCCAGTGGCTGGACACGGTCGAGATGATCGTCTGGTTCGGCGGCTTCATCGCCGGGCTCGGGGCCGCGCTGCTGATGGCGCGCAAGCCC
>NZ_DASVNZ010000133.1:0-9710 GCF_036486225.1 Roseateles sp.
GATCGTGGCGCCGACGACCGGCCCGCTGGCGGCCGCCTCCGTCGCAAGCGCGGCTTCGGCCCCGGCCGAGCCCCGCACGCGCTGGTCGGTGCAGTTCAGCGGCGTGCGCATCACCAACGAGGACCTGCACGCCGAGATCGACGGTTCCTGGCAGAGCGGGGATGGCAAGCGCCCGCACGACTCGGGCAGGCTCGACCTGACCGGCCGCATCGACGAGATCCGGGCGCCGCGCGTGCTGCGCTACCTGCCGGCCTCGATGGGCCGGGATGCGCGGCGTTATGTCCGGGACGCGATCCGCGACGGCACCGTCCACAAGATCCAGGTGCGGCTGCAGGGCGACCTGCTGGAGTTCCCCTTCGACGCGCCGCGCAGCAAGGGCCAGTTCCGCGTCTCCGGACAGGTCCGCAACCTGACGCTGGCCTACGTGCCCAGCCATCCGGCCGAGGACGATCACCCGGCCTTCCAGTCGCCCTGGCCGGCGATGGAGCAGCTGGACACCGAGCTGATCTTCGATCGCGCCTCGATGAGCATCCGCAATGCCAAGGCCCGGCTGATGGGCGTGGACCTGGCCAACGTGCAGGGCTCGATTCCCGACCTGTACCACCACGCCCCGGTGCTGGAGATCGACGGCCAGGCGCGCGGCGCGCTGGCGGACGCCCTGCGCTACGTGAAGAGTTCCCCCGTCGCGGCGCTGACCAGCCACGTGCTGGACAACACCAGCGCCACCGGTCCGATGGCGCTCAAGCTCAACCTGCGGCTGCCGTTGATGCACATCGACGACACGACGGTGAAGGGCCTGGTCACGCTGACCGGCAACGACGTGCGCATCCGGCCCGACACCCCGCTGCTCGGCCAGGCGAAGGCCCTGGTCAGCTTCGACCAGAAGGGGCTGCAGATCCGCGGCGGTCAGGCGCGCGTGCTGGGCGGCGACGCGACCTTCGACGGCGGCAGCCAGCCCGACGGCTCGATGCGCTTCGCCGCGTCGGGCACGGTGACGGCCGAAGCGCTGCGCAACGCGCCGGAACTGGGGCTGCAGCAGGTCGCGTCGGTGATGACCGGCCAGGCCGCGGTGCGCTTCGAGCTGGGCGTCGTCAAGGGCGGTCAGACCGAGCTCACCGTTGCCAGCCCGATGCAGGGCATCGCGGTGAACCTGCCCGCCCCCATGCACAAGACCGCCGACGAGACCTGGCCCCTGCGCATCGCCACACGCGCGATCGCGGCCCCGGCGGGTTCGCAGCGCGAGGACATGCGCATCGAGGCCGGCCCGCTGCAGGCGCTCTACCAGCGCGACGTGACGCACGAGGCCAAGGTCCTGCGCGGCGCGGTCGCCGTGCGCGAGAAGCTGCCCGAGCTGCCGGCGCAGGGCGTCGTCGCCCGCGCCACCTTCGACCAGATCAACGCCGACGCCTGGCAGAACGCGCTGCCGGGACTGACCGGCGCGAAGGAGAACGCGGCCCTGGACAACACGACCGAGGGCATGGCGGAGGGCGGCTACGCGCCGTCGCAACTCACGCTGAAGGCGCAGACGCTGCAAGTGGCGGGCCGCACGCTGAACGCCGTCACCGCCGGCATCTCGCACGACGCCGGCGCGGGCTGGCGCGTCTCGATGGACGCGCAGCAGCTCAGCGGCCTGATCGAGGTCCGCGCCGCGAAACCCAACCAGCCCGGTCGCGTCTACGCGCGGCTGTCCCGGCTGTCCGTGCCCCGCAGCGATGTCGACGGCGTCGAGCAGCTGCTCGAGAAGCAGCCCAAGTCGGTGCCGACGCTGGACATCGTCGTCGAGGACTTCGAGCTGCGCGGCAAGCGGCTGGGCCGGCTCGAGATCGACGCCCAGCAGCAGAGCGACGCGCGCGACTGGCGCCTCGGCCGGCTCGTGCTCAAGAGCCCCGATGCGACGCTCAGCGCCTCCGGCAAATGGGCGCCGGAGCCGGGTCAGGCCTTGCGCCGGACCGAGCTCGACTGGAAGCTGGACGTCGCGGACGGGGGCAAGCTGCTGGAGCGGCTCGGCCAGGGCCAGGTGTTGCGCGGCGGCAAGGGCCAGCTCACCGGACAGGTGTCCTGGCAGGGCTCGCCGCTGTCGCCGGACTACGCCAGCATGAGCGGCCAGTTGAACGTCGAGATGGAGAAGGGCCAGTTCCTCAAGGCCGAGCCCGGCGTCGGGCGGCTGCTGGGCGTGCTGAGCTTGCAGTCCATCCCGCGGCGCCTGATGCTCGACTTCCGCGACGTGTTCGCGGAGGGTTTCGCCTTCGACAACGTCACCGGCGACATCAAGATCGGCAAGGGCGTGGCCCGCAGCGACAACCTGCGCATGAAGGGCCTGCAGGCCGCGGTGCTCATCGAGGGCAACGCCGACCTCGCCGCCGAGACCCAGGACCTGCATGTGCTGGTGCTGCCCGAGATCAATGCCGGCGGCGCCGCGCTCGCCTATGCGGCGGTGAACCCGGCCATCGGGCTGGGCGCCTTCCTGGCGCAGTGGCTGCTGCGCAAGCCGCTGGCCGCGGCCAACAGCGAGGAATTCCGCGTCACCGGCACCTGGTCCGATCCGCGCATCGAGCAGTTGCCGCGCCGCGCCCAGCCGCAGGGCAGCTACAACAGCACGGCCACCGCGCAAGGAGAATCCGCCCCATGAGCACGCCCGCCACCTCCGCCGGACCGCGCGCCGCCGCGCCGGTCACCGCTGCACCGCTTACCGTCGCCGCGATCCAGATGGTCTCCACCACCCGGCTGGAGGAGAACCTCGCACGCGCCCGCCACTGGATCGGCGAGGCCGCCCGGCAAGGCGCCCGGCTCGTGTCGCTGCCGGAGTACTTCTGCCTGATGGGCCACAAGGACACCGACAAGCTGCCCTTCGCCGAACGGCCCGGCGACTTCGACGCGCCCATCCAGGGCACGCTCAGCCGCGCGGCGCGCGAGCACGGCGTGTGGATCCTCGGCGGCACGCTGCCGATGGCGATCGAGGGCGCGCCGGTGCCCGCCGAGCGCGTGCGCAACACCACCTGCGTGTTCGCGCCGGACGGCTCGCTGAGCGCGCGCTACGACAAGCTCCACCTGTTCTGCTACGACAACGGCCGCGAGCGCTACGACGAGGCCCGCGTGCTGGAGGCCGGCGAGGCGCCGGTGACGGTGGCCGCGGCGATCTCCGGCGGTCCCACGCTGCAAGTCGGCCTGTCCATCTGCTACGACCTGCGCTTCCCCGAGCTCTATCGCGCGATGAGCTTCAGCGGCGAGCGGCCGCTCGACCTGATCAGCGTGCCGGCGGCCTTCACCTTCACGACGGGCCAGGCGCACTGGGAGCTGCTCCTGCGCGCCCGGGCGGTCGAGAACCAGGCCTACGTCATCGCGGCCGCGCAGGGCGGCACGCACGAGAACGGCCGCCGCACCTGGGGTCACAGCATGATCGTCGACCCCTGGGGCGAGGTCCTGGCCTGCGTGCCCGAGGGCGAGGGCCTGGCGGTGGCCAAGATCGATCCGGCGCGCATCGCGCAGGTGAGAGAGCAGTTGCCGGCGTTGCAGCATCGGCGGCTCTGAGTCCCGAACGGTGAGCGCCGAACGGTGCGCTTCCGACACTGAGCCTCGAAAGCGGTCCACTTCGGGCGATCGATGCCCGGTTCGCGGAGGCAAGATGCCCGGCATGATCGACCGCCGCCCCGCTCCTTCCCGTTCCGCGCTGGCCTCGCTGGCCGCCGCGGCCTGCGCCTGCGCGCTACTGGCGGGATGCGGCACGCCGGCCCGTCCGCTGGAGTCCTCGATCACGGACATGGAGTCGCTGCAGCTGCGCTCGTGGCTCAGTCCGCAGTTGCGGCGCAACATCGACCTGCTGCCGGTCACCGGCGGTCAGGAAACCTCAAGGTGGTGGGGCAGCCGCATCAACGCGATGACCTTGAACCAGACCTACCAGGAGTCGTTCCGACGCCTGGGGCTGATGCCGGACGTTCCCGACACCGGCCGCTACCAGTTGCAGGTCGAGGTGCTGGCGCTGGCGCAGCCGAACGTGCCGGTGTTGCCCGAGGTCGCCCTTTCCATCCGCTACACGCTGACGGAGCGAGCGGCCGGCGGCGGCAAGGTGCTCTATCAACGGACGCTGCGCACGACGCAGAAGGCCGGCATCGACGACAGCCTGAATCCGACCGAGCAACTGCGCATCGCCACGGAGTCTGCGCTGCGCAACAACATTGCGGATCTCGTGAGAGAGCTCGCATCGCTGGCGCTTCCGACGTAAGCGGTCCTCGGTAGCAGAACCGAAGAAGTACGGAAGTGGTTGGGGACGGTGAGGCGTGGGGTTTCCGCGCTTGCCGCGGGGGCCCCATGCCTCGGCGGCCAACGCCCGGGCGGTCGCAGGAAAGCCGTCCTTCCCGTTATACGAATTCAGCAGATTCCCCACCCCGGCATATGCATATAAGCATTGATTGCTTGCCAAACGCCGGGTAATCCCTAAGCATCACGGTTTCCGCCCCAAAGAGGCGCACGACGGCAACGGGTGTCACCTACCGCTAGCGTCCTTCATCTTTCCGTGATCGAACTCCAAAGCCTGCACAAATCGTATGACGTCGAGGGTCGCCGTGTTCCGGCGCTCCAGGGCGTGGATCTGAAGGTCGAATCGGGCGAGGTGTTCGGGATCATCGGCGCGTCGGGGGCTGGCAAGAGCACCTTGCTGCGGGTGATCAACCTGCTGGAGCGTCCGGACAGCGGCAAGGTCGTCGTGGCCGGCCAGGATCTGCAGACGCTGGACGCCGCCGGCCTGCGCGCCGCCCGGCAGAAGATCGCCATGATCTTCCAGCACTTCAATCTGCTGAGCTCGCGCACCGTGGCACAGAACGTCGCCTGGCCGCTGCGCATCGCGGGCTGGGAGGCGGCCCGGATCACCCCTCGCGTGCAGGCGCTGCTGGCCCGGGTGGGACTCGCCGATCAGGCCGACAAGTACCCCGCGCAGTTGTCCGGCGGACAGAAACAGCGTGTCGGCATCGCCCGCGCGCTGGCGTTGGACCCGCAGGTGCTGCTGTGCGACGAAGCCACCAGCGCGCTCGACCCTGAGACCACCCGCTCGATCCTCGATCTGCTGGCCGAGCTCAACGAGGAACTGAAGCTGACCATCGTCCTGATCACGCATGAGATGGACGTGGTCCGCCGTGTCTGCGACCGCGTCGCAGTGCTCGAGGCCGGCCGCATCGTCGAGCAGGGCCCCGTGGCGCAGGTCTTCCTGCATCCGCGTTCGGGAACGGCGAAGCGCTTCGTCCTCGCCGCGGAACATGTCGATGAAGGCGAGCAGCGTGACGACTACGCGCATGTCGCGGGCAGCCTCTGGCGGCTGACCTTCTTCGGCGAGCGCACCTACGAGCCGCTGCTGGGCGAGGTCGCCCGCCACGCGAATCTGGACTTCGGCATCCTCGCCGGCCGCATCGACCGGATCAAGAAGCAGCCCTACGGGCAATTGACGATCGCCGTCAGCGGCGGTGACCACGCCGCCGCGCGCCAGCTGCTGGCCGAGCGCGGCGTGCAGGTCGAGGAGCTGCGCGCATGAGCCTCGCCGCCACCCCTTCCCTGCTGGACACGCTCCGGACCATCGACTGGCCCGAGATCGCCACCGCCGGCGGCGACACGCTGCTGATGTTGGGCGGCTCGCTGCTGTTCACCGCGCTGCTCGGCCTGCCGCTGGGCATCGCGCTCTACCTGTTCGACCGCGACCGGTTGGTGTCCTCGCCCAAGGTGTACACGCTGCTGTCGCTCGCCGTGAACGTGCTGCGCTCGCTGCCCTTCGTCATCCTGCTGATCGTGCTGATCCCGTTCACGCTGCTCGTGACCGGCACCTCGCTCGGCGTGGCCGGCGCGATCCCGCCGCTGGTCGTCGGCGCCACGCCCTTCCTGGCCCGACTGGTCGAGACCGCACTGCGCGGCGTCGACCGCGGCATCGTCGAAGCCGGCCTCGCGATGGGCGCCAGCACCCGCCAGATCGTGTGGCAGGGCCTGCTGCCCGAGGCGCTGCCCGGTCTCGTCTCCGCGTTGACCGTCACCGCGATCACGCTGGTCGGCTACACAGCGATGTCCGGCGTCATCGGTGGCGGCGGCCTGGGCGATCTCGCCATCCGCTTCGGCTACCAGCGCTTCCAGACCGAGGTCATGGTCGTGACCGTCGTCCTGCTGCTGGTGCTGGTCCAACTGCTTCAGATGTTCGGCGACTGGCTCGTCACCCGCGTTTCACATCGTTAGCCGGGCTCGCCCAGAACCCCGCCTCCCCCTTTCATCGCTGGGCGCCCCAAGCAGGCGCGCGGCACCGTCCCTCAGAGGAGTTTGTCCCCATGAAGAAGCTGTTCACCGCCGCCGTCGCGGCCCTGTCGCTGGCTGCCGCCGGCTCCGCCGCCGCCGAGAAGCTGACCGTCGCCGCCACCGCGGTACCGCATGCCGAGATCCTGAACCTCATCAAGCCGGAGCTGGCCAAGCAGGGTGTGGAACTCGAGGTCAAGGTCTTCACGGACTACGTCCAGCCCAACGTGCAGGTCGCCGAGAAGCGCCTGGATGCCAACTTCTTCCAGCACAAGCCCTACCTGAACGAGTTCAACAAGGGCAAGGGCACGCACCTGGTCGCCGTCGCGGCGGTGCATGTGGAGCCCTTCGGCGCCTACTCGACCAAGCACAAGACCCTGGCCGCGCTGCCTGAAGGTGGCACCGTCGCGATCCCCAACGACCCGACCAATGGCGGCCGCGCGCTGCTGCTGCTGGACAAGGCCGGCGTGATCAAGCTCAAGGACAAGGCCAACATCCTGTCCACGACCAAGGACATCGCCGACAACCCGAAGAAGCTGAAGTTCCGCGAGATCGAGGCCGCCACGCTTCCGCGCATCCTGCCGCAGGTCGACCTGGCGCTGATCAACACGAACTACGCGCTGGAAGCGAAGCTGAATCCGTCCAAGGACGCCCTGGCGATCGAGGGCAGCGAGTCGCCCTACGCCAACTGGCTGGTCACGCGCGACGACAACCAGAACGCCCCGGCGGTCAAGAAGCTGGCCGCCGCGCTGCAGTCGGAAGCCGTCAAGCGCTTCATCCAGACCCAGTACAAGGGCGCGGTCGTCCCGGCGTTCTAACCGCCCGGAATCGCGAATTGCGGCGTAGCGAGCAGGCCGAGGTTGGGCCTGCGCAGTAGCCGCAAGCGCGATTTAGTCGCATAGCGCCCCACACATGTGGGGCGCTTTCATTTGGGGGCGAGGAGTCGCGCATTTGTGCCGTATAGCGAACGTCGCTTCTTGGCACCATGTCGGACTCCTCCCATGCCTAGGTCGTGCGCTCGCGCGAGCGCAAGACCTGCCCCCTCCGTGTCCGAACTCCTCGCGGCCCTGCCGCAGTTCTTCCTGTTCCGCGACGGCGCCCCGACGCTGCTGCTCACCGGCCGCTACGACTGGCCGCTGGTGCTGCTGTCGCTGGTCGTCGCCTCGCTGACCTCGGCGCTGGCGCTGCAGGTCGCGGGCGTGGCCAAGCCGGCCAAGGGCTGGCGCCGCCAGGCCATCCTCGCCACCGGTGCGCTGGCCCTGGGCGGCGGCATCTGGTCGATGCATTTCATCGGCATGCTGGCCTTCCAGCTCTGCGCGCAGATCGGCTTCGACGCCCACATCACCGCGGTCTCGATGGTGCCGGCGCTGATCGCCTCCTGGGTCGCGCTGGCGCTGCTGGCCCGCCATCAGCTCGAGGCCTGGCGCCTGATCGTCGGCGGCGTGCTGGTCGGCGCCGGCATCGGCGCGATGCACTACACCGGCATGGCGGCGATGGAGATGTCCGTCGCGCTGCGCTACGACCCGGTCTGGTTCGGCGCCTCCATCGTCGTGGCGGTGCTGCTGGCGATGCTGGCACTGTGGATCCGCTTCGGCCTGGCCGGCCGGATCCACCGCCACTGGGCGATCGTGCTCGGCGGCGTGGTGATGGGCTGCGCGATCGCGGGCATGCACTACACGGCGATGGGCGCGGCGCGCTTCGTCGGCCTGGGCGACGGCCCCTGCAACAGCAGCATCGAGAACGCCGGCTGGCTCGCGCTGGCCGTGACCGTGATGGCGCTGGCGATCAGCGCGATCACCGCCGGCGCCAACGGCCTGCTGGCGCTGCGCCGGCTCAACACCGACCTGATGGACGAGCGTCGTCGCATGCTCGCGATGGAGCAGGCGCTGCGCGACAGCGAGACCAAGTACCGCACCGTCATCGCCAACAGCCCCGGCGTGACCTTCCGCTGCCGCCTGGACGCGGACTGGTCGATGCTGCTGATCAACGACGCCGTCGAGGAGCTGACCGGCTGGCCGGCGCAGGACTTCCTGGATGGCCGCCAGCACTTCGCCGCGCTGATCCACCGCCACGATCAGGAGCACGTGAACGCGGCGGTCGAGACCGCCGTCGCGGCCGACGCGCCCTATTCGATCGAGTACCGGGTCCACACCCGCGAGGCCGGCGAGCGCTGGGTCTCCGAACGCGGCCGCGCCGTCCGCGACGCACAGGGCGCGCCGCAGTGGATCGACGGCGTGATCCTCGACATCACCGAACCCAAGCGCCTGCAGCGCCAGCTCGAGGAAGCCAAGGAGCGCGCCGAATCCGCCGCCGCCGCCAAGAGCGCCTTCCTGGCCAACATGAGCCACGAGATCCGCACACCGATGAACGCCATCCTGGGCTTCACCGAGCTGCTGCTGGACACCACGCTGACCGACTCGCAACGCCGCCACCTGACGACGGTGCGCGGTTCGGCGCGCTCGCTGCTCTCGCTGCTCAACGACATCCTGGACACCGCCAAGCTCGACAAGGGCGCGATGGAGCTGGAGGTCACCGACTTCTCGCTGCGCACCGTCTGCGAACAGGCGCTGAACTCGCTGCGGCTGCTGGCGCAGCGCAAGAACCTGGCGCTGACCCTCGACTATCCGAGCGCGGAGCCGCGCTTCTTCAAGGGCGACCCGCTGCGCGTGCAGCAGGTGCTGCTGAACCTGGTCGGCAATGCCATCAAGTTCACCGAGCGCGGCGTCGTGACGCTGCGCATGCGGCAGGAAGGCGGACAGATCCATCTGGCCGTCATCGACACCGGCATCGGCATCGCCGCCGACCGGCTGGACCGCATCTTCGACGCTTTCGCGCAGGCCGACGCCTCGACGACGCGCCGCTTCGGCGGCACCGGCCTGGGCACGACGATCTCGCGCCAGCTGGTCGAACGCATGGGCGGCCGCATCACCGTCGAAAGCGAAGTCGACCAGGGCAGCACCTTCCACGTCTGGCTACCGCTGTCGGCGGGCGACGCCGCGCGCGCCGAGTCCGACGCGGCCGAGGCAACCGTCACGCTGCCGCCGCTGCGGCTGCTGGTGGCCGACGACGTCGCGCAGAACGGCGAACTGCTGCAGATCATCCTCGGCCGCGAGGGCCATCAGGTCACGCTGGCCTCGGACGGGTTGCAAGCGCTGAAGGCCTTCTCCGACGAGCGTTTCGACGCGGTGCTGATGGACGTCCACATGCCCTTGCTGGACGGCCTCGGCGCGACGCGCCGGATCCGCAACTTCGAGCATGCGCAGGGCCGCGGGCACACGCCGGTGGTCGCGCTGACCGCCAGCGTGCTGGAGGAAGACCGCCAGGCCGCCCTGGCCGCCGGCATGGACGGCTTCGCGGTCAAGCCGGTGGAACCGGCGCGGTTGTTCGCCGAGATCGCCCGCGTGCTGGGCCTGACGCCGGGCCGCTCGCCGGCCTTGGCCGGCCCCGCGCCG
>NZ_DASVNZ010000142.1:0-30470 GCF_036486225.1 Roseateles sp.
CAGCCACAGCTCGCGCAGGGCGGGCACGCGCGCGGTCAGCGCGGACCAGGCGTCTTCCAGCGTCACCGACGCGCCGATGCGCATCGTGGTGCCGTCCTGCGCCATCACCGAGTCGATGCGTCGCATCTCGTCAACGCGCCCCGTGAGGATCACGTCGCCGAGCTCGCGCTGCTGCTTGTTGACCCACAGGCCGACGTCAGTCGCGCCGGCGACGAGCCGCGCCTGCGGCATCGCCTCGCGCAGCGCGGCGAACTCGTCGATCGAGCGCGGCGCAAAGACGCGCTGTGGCGTACCGGCGCGGGAAGGGGCTTCGTAATGGAGCGACGGATCGCCGGCCAGGACGCGCAACGCCTCGACGATGGGCGCGCGGTCGATGGTGCGCGCGGGTACCTCGAACATGCGTTCGCCCGCATCCAGGATCGGCCGGTAGCCGGTGCAGCGGCACAGGTTTCCGGCAAGGTCGTCGGCGAGCGCCTGACGCTCCGGTCGAGTGCCGCAGGCCTGGTGGCGCTCATAGATCGCCTGCATCGTCATCGCGAAGCCGGGTGTGCAGAACCCGCATTGCGAGCCGTGGCAGTCGACCAGCGCCTGCTGGACCGGGTTCAGGTCGGCGCTGTCGCCGAGGTCCTCGACCGTCAGCAGCGCCTTGCCGTCGAGCATCGGCAGGAACTGGATGCAGGCATTGACGTTGCGCAGTTCGACGGCCTGGCCGTCCGCGTCCAGCTCGCCGACCAGCACCGTGCAGGCGCCGCAGTCGCCTTCGGCGCAGCCCTCCTTGGTGCCTGCGCAGCGGGCGTGCTCGCGCAGGTACTGCAGCACCGTGGTGGTCGGCGGCAGCCCGGACACGGACTGCAGCTGACCCTGGTGGAAGAAGCGGATCGGACGGGGATCGGTCATGGACGGAAGCAGGCTGGGCGGGCCGGAAGGACCGCTGGCGGGCAAGCAAGATGCGGGCGAGGGTGGGGCACCGGCGCCGCCGGATGCAATTACCCGGAACGGTACTCCTCTGACATCGCTATGGTTATACGATGGAGCTTATGACATCTATATGCCATGGACCATGTCGGAAGCGCTGAATTTCGACAAGATCGACCTCCTTCTGGTGCGGGTCCTGCATACCTTGATTTCCGAGCGCAGTGTGTCCAGGGCCGCCATGCGGCTCGGCAGCACGCAGCCCGCCTTGAGCGCGCAGCTGCGGCGTCTGCGCACCCTGACGGGCGATCCGCTGCTGGTGCGCAGCGGCGCCGGGATGACGCCGACCGCGACCGCGCTGGAACTGCTCGCCCCCGCGGAACGCCTGCTGCGCGAGGCCGACGAACTCTTCGGCGCGCGGCTGCGCAAGACCGGCTTCTATCCTGCGACTGCCGAGCTGCGTTTCCGCGTCGCGGCGAGCGACTACCTCGACCCGCTGTTCCTGCCGCTGCTGGTGGCGCATCTGCAGCGGCTGGCGCCGGGCGTGCAGCTCGACCTGCAGCCGCTGAACGCCGACTTCGACTACCGCGCCTCACTCGCCCGCGGCGAGGTGGACCTCGTGATCGGCAACTGGCTGGAGCCGCCCGGCGAGCTCCACATGGGCCGGCTGCTGGTGGACGAGGTCGTCTGCCTGGTCAGCCAGGACCACCCCGCCGCGAGGATGACACCGCGCGCCTGGACGCAGGAGCGTTACCTCGACTGCCAGCACCTGGCGCCGATGCCGCTGAGTCCCGGCCAGCCAGGCGTGATCGAGCAGCACCTGGCCTCGCTCGGCCTGGAGCGGCGCATCGCGGTGCGCTGCGCCCACTTCGGGCAGTTGCCGCAGATGGTGGCGCGCAGCTTGCTGGTGCTGACCACCGGCCGGCTGTTCTGCAACCGCTACCTGGACCAGTTGCCGGTGACGGTGCTGCGCTGCCCGGTGGCGTTCCCGCCGATGACGTATTACCAGCTGTGGCACGACGTCAGCCACAACAGCGCGCCGCTGCGCTGGCTGCGCGAGCAGGTGCGCGAAGTCGCGCGCGAGCTCGTGAAGTGACCTGTTCCCTCTGAATTCCTTTCCTCCGAATCCCTTTCCGCTGAACGCATGACGACCGACCGATCCGCCGCTCCCGCACGCCTGGCCCTGAAGGGCGACCTGCTGGACTTCACCGCCGCGCCGCACTGGGCGCGCGTGGACGACCCCGCCGTGCGTTTCCGTCCGGACCACTGGCTGCTGATCGAGCAGGGCCGCATCGTCGGCGCGCAGGCCGAGGACCCGGGCGAGGGCTGGGTCCGCGAGGATCACAGCGGCCGGCTGATCCTGCCGGGCTTCGTCGACACGCACGTGCACAGCCCGCAGCTGGACGTGATCGCGTCCTACGGCACCGAGCTGCTGGATTGGCTCAATACCTACACCTTCCCGGCGGAGCAGCGTTACCAGGACCCTGAGGTCGCGCGCTTCGGCGCGGGCCGGTTCCTCGATGCGCTGCTGGCGCACGGCACGACCTCGGCGGTCGTTTATCCGACGGTGCACAAGGTCTCGGCTGACGCGCTGTTCGACGCCGCCGCCGAGCGCGGCATGCGTCTGATCACCGGCAAGGTGCTGATGGACCGCAACGCGCCCGAGGCGCTGCGGGACGACGTCGTGCAGGCCGAGCGCGATTGCCTCGACCTCATCGCGAAGCACCACAACCGCCAGCGCCTGTCCTACGCCGTGACCGTGCGCTTCGCGCCGACGAGCACGCCGGAGCAACTCGCGATGGCCGGCGCGTTGTGCCGCGCCGATACGAGCCTCTACATGCAGACCCACGTCGCGGAGAACCGCGGTGAGGTGGAGTGGGTCGCCAAGCTCTTTCCCGAAGCGCGCAGCTACCTCGATGTCTACGACCGCGTCGGCCTGCTGCATCCGCGCGCGGTGCTGGCGCACGGCATCTGGCTGGACGACGAGGACCGCCGCGTGGTCGCGCGCACGGGCGCCCACATCGCGCATTGCCCGTCCTCCAACCTGTTCCTGGGCAGCGGGCTGTTCGACTGGCCCGGCGCGCTCGCCGCGGGCGTGCGCGTGAGCGCGGCCAGCGACGTGGGCGGCGGGACCTCGCTCTCGGCGCAGCGCACGCTGGCGGACGGCTACAAGGTGCAGGCGCTCAACGGCCAGCGGCTGACTGCCTGGGCGGGGCTGCATGCGGCCACGCTGGGCGCGGCCGAGGCGCTGGGCCTGTCGGACGAGCTGGGCCACTTCGGTGCGAAGACCTTGGCCGACGTCTGCATCTGGGACTGGGCCACCGGCCCGGTCGCCGAGGCGCGCATGAGCCTGGCGCGTGATCCGCATGAACGCGCCTTCGCATGGATGACGCTGTCGGATGACCGGAATCTGGTGGCGAGCTACGTGGCGGGCGTGCCGCGTTATCGCAGGCCCTGACAGGCGAGACCCGTCAGTTCACTCGGCCAGGCGCTTGCTGGCTTGGCAGGGGGCGCAATGCCTCGATACGAGTGATCCTGTGGATCGATCCGGACCATGATCCCAGGTGTCCTTGATTCACCATGTCGAAAGTGCCCTCAACAAGAACGTATCGATTGTTGAGCTCCTTGAGTCTTTCGACAGGAATCGAATCAACGTCAATCCAGAGGCCGTTCTTGGCGATGCCCTGTTCCCAGTCATCGCGATGAAGGTACACCGCATCCCCCTCCCGCTCCGAATGGAGGAACCCCAAGATCACGACCGGCTTTGCATGAAATGCCGTAGGCGTGGCGATGAGGTTGATGAGGGAGACTTCCCGGGCGCTCGCGGTGGTTGCCGTCGCTGCGAACAGAAAGACCAGAAACCAAGCTCTGGTGGTCATACAGCGTCTTCCATGATTTCAGTACATGGCCATGTGAGGCGCAGTGATGGCCGTGCTCCATCGCGCCACGATGACTGCCGTTCCTATCGGTACATCGTACCGAAGGCGCCGCATTTCATCTCCAGCAATAGTCTTGCGGCGACTTCCGGGAGAGGCTCTTCCTGCTTCAGGAGATCCGCCAGTTGTTCGCAGTTCCTAGGCTGACTTGCCGGGCTCAAGCCTTTTGGCTTCTTTCAAGCAGAGCTTGGCTCCTATGGCGAATGCGGCGCCAAGGGTACCGAGCGAGACAACCATGAAGACCCTCTTTGAGACGTTAAATCCATTGGCGGGCAACCACGTCTGAAGGAAGAGTATGGCCGCCATAGTCGATGCCAAAACGGCGACCCCGACACAGAAGGCAACAATGAGTCTTGAGTACTTTTTCATTTTCCGCATCCGCAGTCATTTCCCGCCCTCAACGCCTCGGTAAGCGCCGCCGATATCGCGGCACCTGCCAGACCACCAAGCCCCCCTTTCAGGGAGCTCTTGAGCAACCCGCTCTTGAGGAACCCGCTTGCAAAACTGCCTAACCCGCCTCCTACGGCTCCTCCCACCATTGATGCATGCGTATCCCTCATTCCTGACGAGGCCAACTCCATCCCGACAATTCCGCCCACAGCCCCGCCCAACGCTGAAGATGGAATCGTTGTCGAACTCATGCCCGCCGAGGCGGCTCCACCCAAGCCTGCATTGCCTGCTGTATCCGATCCCAAAGCTCCGGCGAAAGCGCCGCTCACACCGCCGAGACCAGCAAGCGCTATTGCTGCTGGCACATTGCCAGCCTGCAGTCCGGCAATCGCTCCGGAGAAAGCTCCGCCGACACCCCCGGCGATGCCGCCAATCTGCTTTTCGCTGAGGCAGTACAGGCCATAGGGGTCAATTCTTGAAATCGGATTTCCGCCGACATATGCGTAGGTATTGATGCCCCCAGCCAGTCCGATTGGGTCACTTTGAGTGTATCTACCGATCGATCCATCGTAGTACCGATGCCAGTTCTGCCACAACCCGGACTCTGCATCGAAATACTGCCCCGGGAAGCCGAGATTCATTCCTCCAATCGAGTCCACCGTCACCACTCGATCGTACGGCTGGTTCCTCGCCTGCCAGGCCACCGCGCCGGCGGTGTTGGACATCATCTCCGGCCGGCCCAGTTGATCGGCGTACACCGCGTAGACGGTCCCGTTGGCGACGATCGACACGATCCGCCCGTTCATCCAGACGTAGTTCCGCTGCTGCCCGTTGGACGCCGCCTCATAGAGCAACTCGCCCGACTCGCCGTAGACGAATCGACGATCGACGCCGCCGCTGGATTTGAAACTGCGCTGCTGCAGGCCGTTGTATCGGTAGCTGGACACCGTGCCGCCCGGCGTCGCCGGGCAGGCCACCGATCCGCCGAATCGGCTGAAGGACTGAAGTCGGCCAAACGGGTCGTAGTAGTGGCAGTTCGTCCCGCCGTCGCGGGTCTCTCGGATCAGGTTGCCTGCCGCGTCGTGGCCGTAGCTCCGCGCCGGCGTACCGCCGATGGCAATCAGGCGGTTGCTCGCGCTGTCGATGCTCAGCGTCTGCGACACCCCTGACGTCGAGTACTGCGTGCGGTTGCCCAACGCGTCGAGGCCGATCGTTGCGGTCGCGCCGCTCTGGTCGAAGCCCTTGAGGCGATAGGCGTTGTCGTAGCGTGCCGTCACCGCATCGTTGCCCGCGATGGATGTCATCAGGTCACGCGTGTCGTAGCCGTAGGTCCGACCCTGCGCGCCCGAGGCAAAGATCTGCGACAACCGGCCGTCCAGGTCATAGCTGAAGCTCTGCGTCCGATTCGACGCGTCGGCGAACTGGGTCATGGGACCGAAAGGCCCGTAAGCAACGCCTGCGGCGACAGATCGCTCCACCCCGTTCACCACGACGCGCAGGCTGACGACCCGGCCCTTGTCCCAGCCGTACTTGAGCACCACGCCGTTGGGATACGTCAGCGTCGAGACCTGTCCGATGGCGTCGAAGCCCTTGGACGTCGTCAGCGACTGACCCGCGATCACGTCCGTGCGCGTGGCCGCAGCGCCGCTGGCGTGGTACTGAAGGGCGATGCTTTCGCCGTTGCTCTCGGCGATGCTGCAGACCTTGCCCGCTCCATATGGGCATGAGTCGTAGCCGTAGGTCCGCACCAATGTGCTCGACGCATTGCTCGCCGTGATCGTCGAGCGCCGACCATCTGCCAGATACCCCATCGACTGGCTCTGACCGTTGGCCGAAGCGACCGAGGTCAACTGTCCCGCGGCGTCGTATCCCAGACTCGTCGTTCCGGTATCCGGGCTCGAGATCGAGCGCACGAGCCCCAGACCATCGATGGTGTAGGTCGTCGTGTTGCCGCGCGCATCCCTCACCGAGGTCACTCGGCCCTCCGTGTCGTAGCCGAAGGTCGTGACGCCACCACCGCCGTCGGTACGGGTCTTCAGGCGGAAGTGCTCGTCATAGCCGTTCTGCTCGATGGTCACATTGGTCGCGTCGACGACCTTGTCCACCAGTCCGCTGCCCAGGCGGGTGTAGGTCCAGCGCTGCCCCGCGTTCCCGCGGACCGCGCGCACGCGGTTCTCCTCGTCGAAGTCCTTGAACGACATTGCCACCGGCGTCTCATACGACACCCAGACCGTGTCCGGGTTCGGGCATTCGGTCGGATCGCCCCAGGGATCGAACGGGCAAACCGTCGTCCAATAGCCGCCGGAGACCGAGCGTGAGCTCGACGTCACATTGCTCGCTGTATCGCGCGTGAAGGAGAAGTTGCTGTAGGTCCTCTGCGAGATCGGCAATGCCGGGTTGTCGCCCTTGTCGCTGACGCGGTACAGACGCTGCGCAGCGTCGTAGCCGTAGCTGCGCTCGACGCCGTCCGAGGCGCTCGAATCCAGCACCGCGCCGAGCACCGAGTACGCAGCCTGTTGCGTGAAGCCCGCCCGCGTGCTGGAGATCATCCGGCCGCGCGCGTCATACGACAGCGTCGTCGTGACGCCCGTCTCATCGGTGATCTGCGACGGCAGACCCAGACCGTTGTAGCCCGACAGCGTCATGGTTCCCGCCGCGCTGATGCGCTGCGTGAGGTTGCCCGCGCTGTCGTAGTTGTAGGTCACCGCGTCGGCGCTGCCGGGCAACGGGCCATCGACCGTCATCTGTTCTGGCAGCCCGTTGCCGTCGGCGTCGACGTACGAGTAGGTCGACGTGCGCGCCTGCCCCGTGACGCCGACGGCGGACGTATTGGTATCGGTCACCGACGCGAGCCGGTTCCTCGCGTCGTACGCCAGATCGCGCCGGCTCATCGGCCCCTGCGATACGCGGATTCTCTTTGGGAAGGCGTCCCATTGGTAGGTCGTCGTGAGCGGCGTGCTGGTGGTGCCGCCGCGCGTCACGCGAATGACCGAGCCTTCGTAGTCCGTCTCCGTCTCGGTCGGGTAGAGATTCGAGTCGCGCTCGTAGCGCACCGTCGGCCCCATGCTCACGGACGAGGTCGAGAAGCTCGGGCAGTAGGTCGACGCATCGCCGCTGGCCCAGCTGTACTCGTATTCGGTGGTCGGGTCGGAGTTGAAGTAGTACGTGGTCTTGCGGCCCAGCGCGTTGGTCACGCGCGTGGTCCATGCCGTCAGGTACTCGAAGGTGAACTTCTCGACGCCGCCGGCGTGCTCCGACGAGAGCACCCGACCCGCGCCGTCGTAGGTGAAGGTCGAGTACCTCACGCCGTTGAGCGATTTGCCGAGCAGTTGGCCGCCGCTCATGTGGTACGTGATCGTGTCGCCGTAGACGTTGTATCCACCGACCTGATGCTGCGTGGCCGGGAAGGTCGTCTGCGCCAGCGCGCCGCCCGAGTAAGCATAGCTGTAGACATTGCCCGCCGGATCAGTGATCTGGGAGACCCGTCCGCCCGACCATTGAATGCCCATGGCCTGTCCGCCAGCGTGGCGCACGCGATAGAGCGAGTCGTTGGCGGTGGTGGGCGACACCACGCGATCCGGGTCGCTGTAGTCGAAGGTCCAGGTCACGCCTTCGGGATTGGCCGCGCTCAGCAGGCTGCCGCCGCGCGAGTAGACCTCGGTGCTGCCGTCGGCCGTGCGATGAACCCAGCGGCCGTTGACCGATTCGATCCAGGTCGAATTGCTGAACTGGTTGCCGATCAGGCGTGTGCGCCAGCGCGTGCCGTCCAGTTCGAAGACCAGCGTGTCGCCGCCGGGGCGATGCAGGCGGATGACGGGAGGCCAGTCACCTGCGGCCGAGGCCTGCGCCTTCATGTCGAGGATGGAATGCCACTTCGGGCCGAAGGCGCCGGACTTCGCCGACTGGCCGATGTAGGTCCGGCGCATCAGCAGCCCGTACGGCACGGACGAGGCGAAGTCGAGCTCGGCCTCGACCTTGTTGCCGTTGGAGAGCCGGACCGGGTTGGCGCAGGTCTCGTTGGAGCGATCGGCAGCGTTCTCGGCGCGCCCGTTGCCGCCGGTTCCCGTTGCGTCGCCAGGTGCCTTGGCCAGATCCGACGCCGGGTTGCCGAAGCTGCGCGGGTCAACGATGTCGAAGGAGTGCCGCCCTTCGACGAAGACGCAGCCTTCGGTTGATGCGCACCGATCGCGCTCCTCCTGCTGGATGGTGCTGGCGGCGTTCGAGTGACCCCAGACAAGCAGCGTCGCTGCCGTGCAGATGATCGAGCGCGCGTGCGCGCGCACCACCCCGTGATGCGGATGCATGGTCCTCCCTCGGCGTCGAGCGCCTTTTATTGAGGATTCGGACTATCCAACCGCATTCACAAAGCTGACATATGGAAAACGCGTAGAGAGCCGGGGACGGGGACGTCGCGCTCACCGAGGCAGGCATGCCGTCGCCTCAGCCGTCCGTCGCCTCTGCATGCAGCCTGTCGGGGCAGGGTGCAGCGCGTGGAACCGGGGATAGTCAAATCCTGACCCCGATGCCTACAGTCAGCGGATCCCGGGACGTCCCCGGGACCGATCAGGAGAGGAGATCCCCGATGACGAACTTGTCCCCGAAGGGCACGCCGAAGGCGGCATTGACCGCGCTGTGCCTGGCGTTGGCCGCCGCCACGACGCTCGCGATCCCCGCACAGGCCGCGACGGAGAAGGTCGCCAAGACGCCGGCGACGGCCGCGGCCGCCAAGGCGCAAGCCAAGCCTGCGCAACCGCGGCCCGCCAAGCCCTACACGATCGAGCAGTTCATGGCGACGACCTCGGTGCGCGGGGCCTCGTTCTCGCAGGACGAGCGCCGCATCCTGTTCAGCAGCAATGCGACTGGGATCTTCAACGTCTACAGCCAGTCCGTCGACGGCGGCGAGCCGGTGGCGCTGACCAGGTCGACGACGGAGAGCCATTACGCCGTCAGCTACTTCCGCACCGACGACCGCGTGCTGTTCACGCGCGACCAGGGCGGCAACGAGAACAACCACCTGATCGTGCGCGAGCTCGACGGCAGCGAACGCGACCTGACGCCCGGCGACAAGGTCAAGGCCGGCTTCACCGGCTGGAGCCGCGACGGCGACGCGTTCTTCGTCACGACCAACGAGCGCGACGCGCGCTACATCGACGTCTACCGCTACGACGCCAAGACCTACGCCCGCACGCTGATCTACCAGAACAACGACGGCAACGCGGTGTTCGACGTCAGCGGCGACGGCCGCTGGGTGGCGCTGGGCAAGACCAACACCACGGCCGATTCGGACGTCTACCTGTACGACACGCAGAGCAAGGAAACGAAGCATCTGACGCCGCACCAGGGCGTGGCCTCGTTCAGCACGACGGACTTCGACCCGGAATCGAAGACGCTGCTCATCCTCTCCAACGAAGGCTCCGAGTTCCAGCGCCTGATCGCCTACGACCTGGCCTCCGGCCAGAAGCGCGAGCTGGAGAAGGCGGACTGGGACATCGTCTACAGCAGCTATTCGCGCGACGGCCGCTACCGTGTGACCGGCGTCAACGCCGATGCCAGCCTGGAACTGCGCATCGTGCAGACCGCCGACGGCAAGCCGGTGACCCTGCCCAAGCTGCCCGGCGGCGAACTGCGCGGCGTGACCTTCTCCAGGACCAGCCAGCGCATGGCGTTCTACCTGAACGGCGACCGCTCGCCGAGCAACCTCTACGTCTACGACTTCGGGACGAAGCAGGTGAAGCAGCTGACGCGCACGCTGTCCAAGGACATCGATCCGGAGGAACTCGTCGAAGGCCGCATCGTGCGCTTCCGTTCGTTCGACGGGATGGTGATCCCTTCCGTCTACTACGAGCCGAAGGAGGCGTCGCCGACCAACAAGGTGCCGGCCGTCGTGATGGTGCACGGCGGACCCGGCGGCCAGACCACGCGCGGCTACGCAGCGATGGTGCAGTACCTGGTCAACCACGGCTACGCGGTGCTGGGCATCAACAACCGCGGCAGCTCCGGCTACGGCAAGACCTTCTTCACCGCGGACGACGGCAAGCACGGCCGCGAGCCGCTGTGGGACTGCATCGAGGCCAAGACCTATCTCGCCGGCACCGGCGTCATCGATCCCGAGCGCATCGGCATCATGGGCGGCAGCTACGGCGGCTACATGACGCTGGCCGCGATGGCCTTCCGGCCGGAGGCCTTCAAGGTCGGCATCGACATCTTCGGCGTCTCAAACTGGCTGCGCACGCTGGAGTCCATCCCGCCGTACTGGGAGAGCTTCCGCAAGGCGCTGTACCTGGAGATCGGCGATCCGGTGAAGGACAAGGACTTCCTGATCGCGACCTCGCCGCTGTTCCACGCCAAGGAGATCCGCAAGCCGCTGCTGGTGATCCAGGGCAAGAACGACCCGCGCGTGATCAAGCCGGAGAGCGACGAGATCGTCGACGCGGTGAAGAAGAACGGCGTGCCGGTCGAGTACGTGGTCTTCGACGACGAGGGCCACGGCTTCTCGAAGAAGAAGAACCAGATCGAGGCCAACCAGAAGATGCTCGAATTCCTGGACAAGTACCTGAAGCCCGGATTGAAGAACTGAAACCGTGTGAAGTTGCACGGTTTACAGCCTGTTGCCGTGGCCCGCACCGGGTCCGGCACGATGCCCCCACACACAGAAAAGCCCGGCCGAGCGCCGGGCTCTTTTTGTCCGGATACAGAGAGAAGCGCCCGGTCCAGGACGCCATGCGCAGGCCACAAGCCTGCGAGGCGCGTCGGGTTTCTACACGATGGGGGTTCAGATCATGCGATTCGATGGCACGTTGGAAAGTTGGTACGCCGAGCGCGGCCACGGGATGCTCAAGCCGGAGCAGGGCGGTGACGCCCTCTTCGTGCATGTGTCGGCCTTCCCCATGGACGGCCAGTCGCCGCGCGAAGGCGAGCGCCTGAGCTTCGAGGTTGTGTCCAGAAGTGACGGCAGCAAACAGGCCGTGCGCGTGCACCGTCTGCAGGAATACAAGCTGCCGTCGCAGCTGCGTCCCGCGCGCATGGGCTCGCGCCCGCCGCGGCCGATCGCGCGCCGTCGCACTTCGCCGCTGACCTGGACCGTGCTGGTGCTGCTGTTGCTGGGCGTGGGCGCGACCGTGTGGTCGCCAGCCAGCCATGCGATCGCCGGCAAGTTCCAGAGCCAGGCCCAGACCCAGGACCAGACCCCGAGCCAGGCCAAGGCCCAAGGCCAGGTGGGCCGCTGACCAGTTGACTCCTTGGGGCTGGCACCTGCAGCCCCGTCGCCCTCGCGGAGGCTCGTTGCTCCGCTTCTTTCAGGCTGCCCTCATGGGCAGCCTTTTTTTGCGCCCGGCGCTCGTCAACGAAAGGCGGGCAGGGGGCTCCTCATACTGTTCGCATGCTCACAAAATCGTCGCCCCCTGCCCGCCTTCCGTTGACTCGGAGCGAGGACTGCGGTGGAGGGGTCAGACCTTGAGTTCCAGGCGCACGGTCCACACGGTGAAGCTGCGGCCGGTGCTCTCGCTGGTGACGATGCGGCCCGGCGTGGTGGCAATGCTGCCGTTGCCGTAGGTCAGCGGCACGAGGTTGCTCGCGGCGACGCGCACGGCGACGACGGGGGAGAAGGTCCACATCGCCGAGAGGTCGATCACGCGCTTCTTGTCGATGTCGTTGAGGACCTGGTTGCTCTGTTGCAGCAGCGTCGTGGGCGTGTAGTTCAGCGAGGCGCCCAGCGTCAGCGGCACCGAACGCAGCCGGTAGTCGGCGCCGAGGTTGGCCGTGTAGCGCGGCTGCTGGTCCAGCTTGTTGTCGGGGCCGATGATGCCGTCCACGGCCGAGTGGAACAGCGACAGGTTGCTGCGCACGTTGACCGGGATCGCGTCGGTCAGGTATTCGTCGAGGCGGAACTTGGCCTCCAGCTCGACGCCGTAGGTCTTGGCGTTGCCGATGTTGCGCGGACGGATGACCCAGCGCTGCGTGGTGGCGTAGGGCACCGTCTCGAGCTCGGCCTGGCTGCGGATCAGGTCGGTGATGCGGCGGTAGAAGAAATTGGCGCTGAGCAGGCCGCCCTTCGAAAGGTATTTCTCGTAACCGATCTCGACACCCGTGGCCATCTCCGGCTTCAGGTCGGGGTTGCCGAATCGGTCCGGGTAGTTGATCAGGTTGGGACCGCAGAGGATGTCCGGCGGCTGGCAGGTGAACTGGTTGTTGATGCTGAGCCGGCCGATGACGTCGTTGAGGTTGGGCGCCTTGTAGCTGCGGGTGAGGCTGGCGCGGATCTGCTCGCGGCTCTTCTCGTCGATCTTGTAGACGCCGTGCAGCAGCGGGGTGAGGACGCTGGAGGTGTTCTTCACCGGGCCCTGGTTGTTGGTGCTGTCGGTCTGGATGCCTTCCCAGCGCAGACCGGCGTAGAAGCCCCACTGCTTGCCGACGCTCCATTCGTCCTGACCGTAGACGGCCAGGCGGCGCGTGGAGGCGCTGACGTTCTCGCCGAAGTCGGCGAGGAAGGCGCAGGGGTTGCCGCGCATGTCCTTGCCGAAGACCTCGTAGCAGCCGCGCGTCTGGGTGCGTTCGGTGCCTTCGCCCTCGACGCCGGCGACGAGGTTGTGCTCGTTCTCCATCTGGTGCGTGAGCTTGAGGTTGACGCTCCACTGGGTGTCGCGGCTCTTGGTCGTGTCGTCCTGCGTGCGATAGAAGACGCCCGGCGTGGCGTCGAGGTCTTCCTCGCGATGGGCGCTGCTGTCCATCGTCATGCGTCCGGCGCCCAGGCGCGTTTCCATGCGGGTGCGCTCGTCGATGCGCTTGTTCCACTGCAGGTTCAGTCGCGCCATCGCGGAGCGGCTGCTGCTGTCGCTGGTGGCGGTGTCGTACTTGATGCGTTCGAAGGCGTTCTCGTCCGGCACCGCGGACTGGGTCTGCCGGGAGCTGCTGCCGCCGCTGCCGCGGTTGACCATCACGAAGGGCTGGATGGCGAGGGTGTCGCCGCCGTCCAGGCGCAGCTGCAGGCGGCCGGTCATGTTGAGCGACTTGCGCTCGTCGGCGGTCTGGCCGCGGGTCTGGAGCAGGGTGTCGCTCTTGGGCGCGCCGGTGGTCGTGTCGAAGCGCTGGGTGAACGACTGCGAGTCGATGTCGTCCAGCCGCTTGTGCTGCATCGCATTGACGGTGAAGTTGTAGGCGTCGCCGTTGTCGCCGATCTTGTCGTTGCGGGTCCAGTTGAAGTGCGGGGTGACGTGGTCGCGCTCGAAGGCGGTGGCCAGGCGCACCTCGTTGAGCCTTCGCTGGATCGCCTCGCGCAGGACGACGTTGATGGTGCCGGCGATGGCGCGCGCGCCGAACTCGGCGGTGGGCGCGCGCATCACCTCGATGCGCTCGATCTGTTCGGGCGGCAGCTCGTCGAGCGAGAAGCCCGGCGGCATGCGTTCGCCGTTGACGAGGATCTGGGTGTAGCCGCCGCCCATGCCGCGCATGCGGACCTCGCCGCCGCGGCCGGGACGGCCGCCGGTGGTGACGCCGGGCAGGCGCTTGAGCACCTCGCCGATGGTGGAGTCGCCGTAGCGCTCGATCTCCTCGCGGCCGATGATGATCTTCGAGGCGGTGGAGGCGCGACGCTGGTCGTCGTCGCGCGAGGTGCCCTGGATCTCGACGCGGTCGAGCTGGGTGGGGTTGTCGGTTTCCTTGGTCGCGGGCGGCGTCGCGGGGCGCGAGCGTTCAGGCGTCGGTGCGGGCGCTTTTGCGGGCGGCGTGGTCTGGGACCAGGCGGAGGCGCTCAGGCCCAGCATGAGGGCGAAGGAGAGCGGATGCAGGGCAGGTCGGCGGGTGCTTGTCATCGGGCAATGGCAGGAGCAAGCGCGGCCCGATCTGGCGATGGCTGGGACGGAAGCGCGAAGGAGGTTGTGGTGGTGCCGCGGACGATGGCGAGGGCGTGTCGTCGCGGATTGGTCGAAAGGATCGCACGCTGTACGTTTCGTGACGGAAGCCAGCGCGGACTTTCAAAGTTCTTTACCCAAGGTGATGGGCGGGCGCGACGCCGGGGTGGGGAAACCCCGGATCCCCAATGAAAGAAGCCACCCCTTGGGTGGCTTCGTTTCTGGATTGGGTATCCGCGACGCTGGTGACGGGTTCCAGCTTTCTGCCCAGTAGTGCAGCCGGTTGTTGCCTCGGATGCATTGCATTCTGCCGAGGTTTTGTGACGGCCAGTTGACGAAAAGCAAGGATTGAAGGGGTCAGTTCATGATCTGACGGCCGGCGCCTGCCGAGCCCGCCGGAGCGCCGCTCAACAGGCGCTCGCCACCGTGGGCAGCAGACGCCGGGTCGACTCCCGCACGATCAGTTGAGGCAGGGGCGGCTCGATCGCCGAGCCGCCCCTGCGCAGCAGGTCCAGCATGGCCGAGGCCGCGCGCCGGCCGAGCTCGGCGATGTGGACGTCGACGGTCGTGCGCGGCGGGCTGGCATGCGCGGTGTTCAGGAGATCGTCGTAGCCGACGAGCGAGACGTCCTCCGGCACGCGGAAGCCGCGGCTGTGGAGGACGCGTGCGGCGCCGGCCGCCATCTGGTCGTTGGCCGCGAAGACGGCCGTGAACTGCAGGCCGAGGTCGAGTATCCGCGTCATCGCCGCCGCGCCGCCGACTTCGCAGTAGTTGCCGCCGCCGATCAAGGACTCGTCGACGGTGAGACCCGCCTCGGCGAGCGCCGTGCGGTAGCCGCGCTCGCGTTCAGACGAATCCGCGTGCGCCGGATCGCCGCTGATGAACGCGATGCGCGTGTGGCCGCGTTCGATCAGATGCCGCGTCGCGACGCGCGCGCCCTCGAGGTCGTCCGTCTTCAGCGCGTGCAGCCCCGCCGCCTGCAGCGCGCGGCCCGTCACGACGACGGGCAGTTCGCGCGCAAGCGCGGCGAGGAACTCGTCGCTCAAGCCGCCGGTCAACACGATGATCCCGTCCACGCGCCGCGATCGCAGCGAGGCGATGCAGCGCTGCTCTTCATCCGGCTGCCAATGCCCGCTCGCCACGACGAGCCCGTAGCCTGCGGGCGTCAGCACTTCCTCGATGCCGCGCAGCATCAGCGCGTAAAACGGGCTTTCGAAGTACTGCGCGAGCAACCCGATGTTGAACGTCCGACCATCCGCGAGCGCCCGGGCGATGGTGTTGGGCACGAAACCCAGCGCGTCGATCGCGCGCCGCACGCGCTCAGCCTTGTCCGAACTTACCTGCGCGGCGCCGCTGAGCACGCGCGAGACGGTGCTCGGCGAGACGCCGCTGGCGGCGGCCACCATGCCCAGCGTGACTTCGCCGGAGGTCGGCAGGAGGGGCTTCTTTCTCTTCATGGGAAAGCGCTTTCAAGAACCCGGTGATCCTACTCCCGCGCGCGTCTGATGGAAGAATGCGCCGCAGTTCCCGTGTCGGTGGTCGCCCGGGCCCGCCGCTTGCTCTTGCCGCCCCAACTGTCATTCCTGCCACGCCATGTCGGAACGCCTCAAGGTCCTGGTCGCCGATGACCAGCCGGATTCGCTGGATCTCCTGCGCGAGCTGCTCACGGTCTACAACTTCGAACTGCGGGTCGCGCGCAACGGGCTGGAGGCGATCGGCATCGGGCTGAAGTGGGAGCCCGACATCCTGATCACCGACATCGACATGCCCGACGCCGACGGCCGGCATCTGACCGGGCGGCTCAAGGTGAGCCTGCCGGCGCTGATCGCGATCGCGGTCAGCGGCACGCCGCTGAACACGGACTTCGAGGTCTACGAGGACCTGATCTTCGACGACTACTTCGTCAAGCCGATCGACTTCGGGCGGCTGCACAAGACGCTGACGAAGTACGGGGCGAAGCTGGACGGCCAGCCCACGACCTACTGAAGGCCTCCGGGGCGGCGGCAGCGGCGCGGGAGCGCCCGTATCATCGCCCGCACTGTCATCGACACCGGGAGGCGCCGTGAGGCGACTGCTGCACCTGACGAGCCGCCATCGCGCGCCGTCCACGAACCAGGCGCTGGGGCTGCTGCTCGCGTTCAACGCGGGGGCGGTGAACGCGGGCGGGTTCCTGGTGCTGCAGCGGTACACCTCGCACATGACCGGTTTCGCGTCGCAGCTGGCGGACGGCGCGGTGATGGGGCAGGGGACGCTGGTGCTGAACGCGCTGGGGGCGATCCTGGCCTTCCTGGCCGGCGCGGCGGTGTGCGCGGTGCTGGTGAACTGGGCGAGGCAGCACGGCCTGCGCAGCGTCTATGCGCTGCCGCTGATGCTGGAGGCGGCGCTGCTGTTCCCGTTCGGGCTGATGGGCGCGATCACGCTGACCTGGCACACGCCGTTCGCGGTGCCGCTGACGGTGCTGCTGCTGGCCTTCATCATGGGCTTGCAGAACGCGGTGGGGTCCAAGACCTCGGGCGGCAGCATCCGCACCACCCACATGACGGGGAACATCACCGACCTCGGGATGGAACTCGGGAAGATGCTCTATTGGAACCGGCAGCCGTCGGTGAAGCATGCGGCGGTGCGGCATGACCGGCTGCGGGCGAAGCGTGCGGGCGGGCTGCTGGCGGCGTTCGTGCTCGGCGGATGCGCGGGAGCGCTCGGCTTCAAGCACCTCGGCTTCGTGTGCGTGGTGCCGCTGGCGGCGGTGCTGTTCGTGCTGGCGTTGCCGCCGGTGACCAAGGACTGGGGGCGGTGGCGGGGACTGCTGACGCGCGGACGTTGATGCGGGGCCATCGACGGCGCGGCGGTTCGACGGCGCCAGGCGCTGGCCGACGCACAATCGCATCGATTGGAGCCCCGCATGCAAGACCCCCACGACATCGACGTCGACCTCGATCCTCAGAAGATCAACGCCTTCTGGGCTTGGCTGGTGTCGCGCCAGTCAGCGCTGAACGCCTTGGAATCGCCCGACGATCCGTTCTGGGACGAACTGCTGGAGCGCCTTCAGGTCCTGAACGCCGGCCTGTGGTTCGAGGTCTCGGCGCCCGGCGACGAGGATCGCGAGCTGGTGATCACCGCGCAAGGCGAGTGGGAGCTGTTCCCGCTGGTCGAGGCGATGGTCTCGGTGGCGCCGGAGTTGCCGGGATGGATCCCCGTGGCGTTGAAGCCGGCGATGGGGTTCGGCTTCAGCATCGGTTATCGGGGTCTGGAACTGGATCCCCAGGACATCTGGTTCGAGCCGATGGTCGATCCTGACGCGCCGGACGTGCTGGGATTGCGCGTCGCTGTGCAGGGGTTCAATGACGATCAGGAAGAGGACTTCGCCAACGGGCTGCTGCTGATGCTGGATACGGCGCTCGGCGAGAAGGCCGCCGCGACGGACGTCGACCTGGTGGAGGTCTGCGAAGTGCCGGAGGACCCCGATGATGAGGGCTTCCTGCCGTTCGCGGAGCTGGGGAGCTACCTGGCTTGGCGGAAGAGTCGGCTGACGCATTGAGCGCTTGGTGCGCTCAGATGGCGTTGTTGCTGGCCGCGAGCGCGACGGTCCAGTGGCCACCAGGCTCTTGCCGGACATCGAGCAGCGGGTCGATTTTCAGCACGTTGACCAAGCCTGACTGGCCAAAGGTCCTCGGTGTGAATCCTGGGTCTTTGCGCCGCAGGTAGGAGCCCAGTCCGCCGACATGCACCCTACCGTCTGGCGTGTCCGCGGCCAGTAATCTCACTGCTTCCTCGATACCTTCCAAGCCGGGAGCCCTTTGCGGCTTCGGTGCCGCTGATTTGGCCGAAGCCGATTTCGCGGCGGTTGGCTGCTTCGGCTTCTTCGGCACCCATTCGAAAAATTGGTCGCTCGCGTTGCGCAGCGCTGCCGGTGTTTTCGCCTCTCCGACGATCAATACGGTGGAGCCGCGCTCCCTCAGCTTCCGGCACAGGTAGGAGAAGTCCGAATCGCTGGTGACGATGCAGAAGGTATCGGCGCGTCGATCGAAGAGCGCCTCGATGGCATCGAGTGCCAGCGCGATGTCCGCGGTGTTCTTGCCCGCCGCGTACTGGTACTGCAGGCATGGCGTGAAGGCGAGGCGCACCAGCGCCTCCTGCCACTTGTTCGCGAGCGTCGCGTGATTGCCGTAACCGCGCCGGATGATCACGCGCCCGAACTGGGCGACGACGCTCAGCGCGTGTTCGAGGATCTCCGGCGTCGTGTTGTCGCAGTCGACGAGGACGGCGACCTTGGCGTCGGTACGGATGTCGGTGGTGTCCACGCTGCCTCCCCGTGCGGTTTGGCCGGAGTGTCGTCCACCTTCAGCGATCGCGCACCGGCTGTTGCTGGTTCACCCGGCGTTGGGCGTTGCGATCGTCGGTCTCGCGCTGGCGGGCGATGCGGTCGCCCTCGTTGGCATTGGCGGCGCTGTGCATCGCTTCAGCGCGGCGGCGGGCGTCGGCACCGCCGGTCAGGCTGCTCTGCGCGTCGACGGCCTGCTTGCTCACGTTCCAGTCCGAGGCGGTGTAGCTGCCCTGGCCCTTCTGGCATTGACGCGCGCGGCGGATCTCGTCCTGGACGAAGCGCTTGGCGTCCGGGCTCAGGGAGATCGAGCTGGCCTTGGTCTCCATCCCGGCGATGTCGCGGTCGGAAGGGCAGTAGTTGGACGGGGCGGTCTGCGCGGTGGGTTGAGCCGCGTTGGCTTGCTGCTGTTGTTGCTGCTGCTCAGCGGCCGCTCTGGCGCGCTCAGCCGCAGCGCGGTCCGCGGACGTGTCGATGACATTGCTCTGCAGCGCGTGCGACTTCATCTGCTCGCCCTTGGCCGCGCAGGGCTGGTCCGAGTAATGGGTCTTGCCGTCGGCGGTGCATTTCCAGACTTGGGCCTGGGCGGCAAGTCCGTGGGCAGAAAGCAGGATTGCAACTAGCAGATAGATCTTTGGCATCTAAAACTCCCTTGAAAACACCCAACGGCTGACTCTCTGTTCGTGTTGACAAGAAGGCGGAGAGCCAAGCGTGTTGGGCGCGATCAGTCACTTGGCGTTACGAGTCTGCGGATGGCTTGGCAGAAGCTCTCGGGAATTCGAGCTTCTTAATGATTTCGATTAACAACTCCTGAGAGTTAATGGGGAAGTTTTCTGCATGATTTCCGATTTCTCTGGAAAATAGTTTCCCGGCAAACTCCCCCTTGATTTTGTGTTGCACCTCGTCGGGCAGGGAGGCGATGTAGGGCGAAATTGCTTTTAGGTCCAGCGAGGTCTGGTGATGCATGTACTGTTGCGTCCTGTGTTTCGCAGACTCGCGTGCAAGGTAGGCCGCAGGCGCCGACAGCAGAAACGCGACAATGATTCTGAAAACCGATTTCTGCCAATTGAACTCTCCTTGCGTAGACTCCCAAAGCGAGTACGTAAGGATGAGGAAGATGGCCGCCATGCATGCCAGAGAAGCGCGTCTAAACCAGTCTGCGACATCTTTTTCATTCGTCGCGCTTTCTTCATAGCCACCAACGATGACTCGGCCTGCAACATGTCCGAGCAGCTTGTCGATGTCCTTGCGCTTATTGTTTATGTCGCGGACGGCTGTCTCGTAGTCCGTGTTTATGCGGATTGACTCCGCTTCAAGTCCTTCGCGCAGTATTTGAGCATCAATTCGGACCCGAGAGAGCGAATCATTGAGTTCTTGCAGTGCGAGGCGCGATTCCGCCATTTCTTTCTTGCCGTTTTGCAGAAGCTCATCAATTGCTTGCTGCAGCTTGGCTGGAATGCCTGGCACTACTACTCGATTGATACTTTCCCCAGCATTGAGCGGAGCGAGCGCCGCAGGGTCATTGTTGATCGCCTCAATGACCTTTTGGCTAAAAGCCTGCAAATTCCTGGCTGTGGCTCTTATTGCTTCGGATAGCCTGAGATTGTGGCTTGTCGATGATGCGAGAGCGTTTGCCTGATAGGCATAGTTGAGTGCGCGCTTGAGAGCCTCCTCAGTGTTCCCTTCATTCATCAGCTCGTGATAGGAATTTATTAGCGGAGGAAGGCCCCTGCTAGCTGCTTGCTCATTGAGGCCGAACTGAGTATCGCCAGCCTCCTTATGAAACTTCTCAAGTGCTTCTGAAAGTTCGTCGATCAGTTGAAACGTGCTCTTTTCATCATCGATTTGTGCGTTTTGCATTTACTCCCCTTCGAGTGGTGCGCGACTGCGCAGGGGGCATGCTAGCGAACGCGAAATTGAATCTGCTTGGGACGCGATCCTCGCACTACGCGGGTGTGAGAATTTGCACGATTCAGAGGTGTGCAAAAGAAAAAGCCCCGATGCATCGCTGCATCAGGGCTTCAATTTTGGCTCCTCGACCTGGGCTCGAACCAGGGACCTACGGATTAACAGTCCGGCGCTCTACCGACTGAGCTATCGAGGAAAAGTCTGCTCAGATCCAATCGATCTGAATTCTTGGGCCAGTGTCTTCGGTCGGAAACCGGCTGAAAAAGAACGAAGGTCCGAAGACCTTCGTTTTCTGATCTTGGCTCCCCGACCTGGGCTCGAACCAGGGACCTACGGATTAACAGTCCGGCGCTCTACCGACTGAGCTATCGGGGATCAGAGCCTAAGAGTATACACAGAAAAATCAGACCCTCACAAGACCCACTCCACCGACGCACGCCATGTGCGATTGGCGAGCGGGTACAGGTAGACGTGGCCGTACTGATAAGGCGACTCGCGCCATGCACGACGGTTGGTCGCGTTGTCCACGCCGACACGCCAGATCAGCAGTTGCCGCCCGACGTTCTGCTCGTAGCGCGCGCCCAGGTCCAGACGCGTCCAGCTCGGGATCGCCACCGAGTTGTCCGGCACCACCATGCGCTTGCCTTCGTAGACCACGCCCGCCAGCAGCTCCAGCCCCGGGACGCCCGCGCTGTGCCGTGCTTGCAGCTTCAGCACCGTCTCCGGCACGTTCGTCGGCTTCAGGCCGTTGAGCGTCGCATCCGCGCTGCCGTCGCGGCGCGCGTGCAGCTTCATGGCGCTCGCCATCAGGCCGCCGCCCGTCCACTTCAGGTCGGCCTGCGCTTCCACGCCGCGGTGGTTCTGCTTGCCGTCGATGCGGCTCTCGAGCAGGTCCTGGCCGCCGACCACCACCGGCACATCGTTCGTCGCCGGCTTGCTGATGTCGAAGTAGTTGATCGACCAGTCCACCGTGCGGCTGCCCGACTTCAGACCGATCTCCCATTGCTTGCTGCGGATCGCCGCCAGCGGCCGGCCCGCGTTCGCGTAGATCGGCAGGTTGGGCGCGACGGCCGACTCCACGCCTTCGCCCCAGCTCGCGTACGCCAGCAGTTGCGGGTCGATCGCGTAGCTCACACCCAACCACGGCGTCGTCACCGACTGGCGGTAGCTCGTCGCCTCGTTGTCCTCGCCGGCGGGCACGTTGACCTGGAAGGAATCGCGATCCAGGCGCGTGTGCCGCACGCCCAGCCAGCCTTGCCACTGCGCGCTGAACTGCATCGCGTCGCGGAAGTAGAGCTCGGTGCTGCGCTCGGTGCGGTCCGTGTTGGTCGCCGCCAGCGTCGGGTCGGCCACCGTCGGCAGCGTGCCCCAGATGTTGCCGGTGCCCGCCCAGTTGTAGGCCTGACCCTGCAGCCGGCTCTTGTAGCGCGAGAACAGCACGCCCGTCGACACCTGATGCTCGATGCCGAGGAAGCTCAGCTTGCCTTGCGCCGACAGGTCGAGCGCGTCGCTGTTGCGATGCTCGTTGTCGCTGCGGAAATCGTATTGGTCGAAGGTGCCGTCGGGGCAGTAGGTGCTCGGGTAGTAGGTGCCGTCGCCCGCGGTGCAGCCGAACGGGTAGGCGAGGCGGTCGTCGTTCACCAGGCGCTGGATTGCCGCGTGCGCCTGCAGCTTCCAGTCGGCGTTCAACTGATGCTGCACGCGCAGCGAGGCGGTGCGGCCTTCGAAGACCACCGGCTGGCTCCACGACTGGTTGTTCAGGTTGATGCGCGGATCGATGGCCTTGGCGTCCGGCAGCTTGTCGCCGAGCAGGCTGAAGCCCGGCTGGCTCGGCTGGGACTGGCGGCTGATCTCGACCTCGGCTTCAACCAGCGTGTCGCGCGTGACGCGCCAGTCGCCGGCGACGGCCATCATCCAACGGTTGCCGTCGGCATCGCGCAACTCGGGGCGCAGCTTGGCGGCCTCGATGTTCACGCGCAGGCCGAAGGCCTTGTCGTTGCCGTGACCGTCACCGAAGCGGTGGCTCCAGTCCATCGCGGACTCGATGGTGCCGCGTTCGCTGACGCCCAGGCGCACGCTGGTGAGCTCCACCGTCGGACGCTTCACGACGAGATTGACCAGACCACCTGGCGCGCTGGTGCCGGCCTGGATGCCGGTCGTGCCCTTGATGACCTCGACGCTGCTCTTGTTGGCCAGGGACAGGGCGGTCTCGGCGTTGATCGGCAGGCCGTCGCGGCGGTAGTTGAAGCGGTTGTCGAGGTCGTAGCCGCGGATCTTCAGATAGGAGACGTAGCCCGCCGAGTTGTACGAGTCGCCCACGCTCGCATCGAGCAGCGTCAGCCCGGCGAGATTGAACAGCCCGCGATCGGTGAGCTGCTCGGCGGTGACGATGCTGGCCTGGATCGGGAGCTTGGCGACGGGCGTGTCGCCGAAGCCGCCGGCCATCACGGGCGCTTCGGAGGTGCCTTTGACGACGACGCTGGGCAGGGCGGGCGAGGTCGCCTGTGCGCCAGCGGGCGAGGGCGTCGACGTCGCCGACTGCGCGGCGGCATGGACCGAGACGCCGGCGGCGATCAGCGCGATCGCGAGACGATGCATCGGGAAGGAATTCAGAGCGGACGAAGTTGCCATCGATGTGCCGAAGCCAGAAATGCGATGGCAGGTCGGCAAACCGGGCACGCCGATGAGAAGGCGGCGTGCGGGACACGAGGCGTGTCGAAGGCATGCTTCCCTGCGCGAGGATTACCTCAATCAGGTTCAAAGGGACTTTCTCAGCCGCGCCGTCGACGGATCGATGGCGCAGCACCCCTAGCGAACTCGCCGGACGGACCGGTGAGCGTTGCTGATTCTAGTCGAGCATCCATGACCGCACCCCTGGCCAGGCCTGCTGCACGTCGGGAGCCGCTCCCGTTTGTCCGCCGCTGATGCAGTTCACGCCGCCGCCGCGCAGCTTCGTCTCCTGACGCTCGCAAGCAGCCGGGTCGATGACGACACTGACTCCATCGACACAGCAAACGCCTTCAGGAGATCGACATGAACGCCACCCGCCTCAGCATCACTTCCGCCACCAGCACCACCGTCAAGGCGGTCGCCTTCGGTGCCATCGCAGCGCTGGCACTGGGTCTCGGGATCGCTCATGCACAAGGCCAACGCGACATGCGCGCCTCGATCGTCACGCTGGACCCGGTGGTGATCACCGTGAAGCGCGAGCAACTGCCGACGGTCTACATCACCGGTCGTCGCAGCGCCGACGCGGTCGATACGCAAGTCGCCCTGGCCGAGTGAACGTCCCAGGTCGCGCTGTATCGGTGGAGTGATCTACGGACTGACGCCCTTCGGTTCGCTCCCATGCAAGACGCCCGGCTGATGCCGGGCGTCTTGCTTTGCGCATGGCGCGGCGATTGTTGCGGCGATCACAACGGCCCATTGCGACGCAGGCCGTTTATCCAAACGGGGCCCGCGCCTAACCTTCAGTCATCGGCAAACGAAGCCGGCCAAGACCCCAGACACCCCGATCCAACGCTCTCTCAAAGGAAACCATCATGACCGCCAAGACCCTGATCGCCACCGCCCTGATCGCACTGTCTGCCGCCGCCGTGCCGGCCTTCGCGCAGAGCTACAGCCACCTCGATCCGATCACGCAGAGCCAGAAGAGCCGCGCTGAAGTGCTGGCCGATCTGGAGATCTATCGTGAATCCGGTCTCGCTGCCGCGGACCGCACGGAAGACTTCACCTTGAACGCCAACCAACGTGCCAAGGCAGAAGCCCGCTACGCGGAGCTGAAGGCCTCGCCGAAGTACGCCGCCCTGGTGCAGCGCTTCGCAGCGAAGGACGTCAAGGGCTCGACGACCGAGGGGGTCTCCGCCCGCTGAGCCTCTCGCCTTCTCCGGCCACAAGCGCCGGCGGGACTTCGGTCCTGCCGGCGTCTTGCTTTGTGGGACACGACAGCCCATCCGCCGCGCCTGCAGTTCACGACGTCGCGGCGAGGGTTCGTCGCTGAGCGCTCGAAAGGCGAGGCCTCGCTGACGACACTGACTCCATCGACACAGCAAACGCCCTTCAGGAGATCGACATGAACACCGCCCGCCTCAGCATCACTTCCGCCACCAACACCACCGTCAAGGCCGTTGCCTTCGGTGCGATTGCGGCAGTGGTCCTCGGCCTGGGAATCGCTCATGCACAAGGCCAACGCGAGATGCGTGCCTCGATCGTCACGCTGGATCCGGTGGTCATCACTGCCAAGCGCGAACAGCTGCCGACCGTCTCCATCACCGGCCGCCGCAGCGTCGACGCGGTCGATACACAAGTTGCCTCGGCCGAGTGAACGTCGTAGATCGCGCTGTATCGGTGGAGCGATCCACGGACTGACGCCCTTCGGTTCGCTCCTACGCAAGACGCCCGGCTTATGCTGGGCGTCTTGCTTTGTGGAGAGCGCTGGCGATTGTTGCGGCGATCACAACGGCCCATTGCGACGCAGGCCGTTTATCCAAACGGGGCCCGCACCTAACCTTCAGTCATCGGCAAACGAAGCCGGCCCAAGACCCCAGACACCCCGATCCAACGCTCTCTCAAAGGACACCATCATGACCGCCAAGACCCTGATCGCTACCGCCCTGATCGCCCTGTCCGCCGCCGCCGTGCCGGCCTTCGCGCAGAGCTACAGCCACCTCGACCCGATCACGCAGAGCCAGAAGAGCCGCGCTGAAGTGCTGGCCGACCTGGAGATCTATCGCGAGTCCGGCCTGGCCGCCGTCGACCGCACGGAAGACACCTCGCTGGAACTCAATCAGCGCGCGAAGGCGGAAGCCCGCTACGCAGAATTGAAGGCCTCGCCGAAGTACGCCGCACTGGTGCAGCGCTTCGCGGCCAAGGAAGGCAAGGGCGCCGTCACGGAAGGTGTGTCCGCCCGCTGAGCCCCGATCCAGCGTCGCAGCGCCGCCCGGACGTAGGTCCCGGCGGCGTTTCTCATTGAGAGCGCCTGATGGCGCTCTCCGTTTGTCCGCCGCTGATGCAGTTCACGCCGCCGTTGTGCAGCTCCGTCTCTTGAGGCTCGCAAGCACCCGGGTCGATGACGACACTGACTCCATCGACACAGCAAACCGCCTCAGGAGAACGACATGACCGCCACCCGCTTCCAGATCGCTTCCGCCACCGAAACCACCGTCAAGGCCGTCCTCTTCGGCGCCGTGGCCGCCGTGGTGCTGGGCCTGGGCATCGCCCACGCCGAGGGTCAGCGCGAGATGCGCGCCTCGATCGTCACGCTGGATCCGGTGGTCATCACCGCCAAGCGCGAACAGCTGCCGACCGTCTACATCACCGGCCGCCGCGACACGTCGGCCGACGCGGTCCAGATCGCTTCGGCCCAGTAAGCCCTGACGGTTGCGCTGTATCGATGGAGCGATCCTTCGACTGACACCGACAGTCTCCGCTCCCAGAAAACGCCCGGCCCGTGCCGGGCGTTCTGCTTTCTGAAGGCCGCGTAGCCCGTCTACTCGGCCTGGAGAAGTTCCAGCAGGGCCTCAAGGGCTTCGGCGTGGTGCTCTTGAGCCAGGCTCTCGGCGGGATGCTGCGCCAACTGAGCGCGTATGCGCTCCCGCGATTCAAGGGAGCGGGAGCTGTCCTCAAGAACTGTGAAAGCCCCCCAGGAGGCTTCAAAGTTCCCCGTGAGGACAAGGGTCACCAGCGACTCCAGATGTTCCGACTGATCGAACGCCGACAACGCGTAGACCAGCGTGCCGCGATGGTTGACGTTCTCTGGCCGGCTGATGGCGCTCCACAGTGCGGGGACCGCTCGCAGTTCGCCGCGGTCCATCAGTTCGAGCGCCGCCACATGGCGAATGCCGGGATCCGTGCTCTCAACCTCTTGGAGCAGGGCTTCGATGGAATTCACGGGCATCACTCGCTGGCGCCGCTTGCAGGCTGCTGCAGCCTGATCTCAGAGAATCTTGGCCTGAAGGGGTCGCCGGCGACCTCCAGAGCTCCGAGTCCTTCGAGCTCTTGCACGCGATAGCTCAGGAACTCAAACGGCAGATCCGGGAACTTCTGTTCGAAGTCGTTCATTACCCTCGCGATGACAAGAGCAACCTTCTGCCATCGGGTGCTGGAAGCGCCCAGCAACAGGGCATCTACCTGAGACACCTCAGCGGGTGTCAGCGCGCGCATGGCCGCGAGTTCCTCGTCGGAGAGGGCGTCCCAAGGGTGTTGATCGTCGTCCAAGTCGGGTGCCATGGTGAAAGCTGTCGATGACAAGGGTACACGCCCCCAGCGCCTACACGAGCGCTGCGCCGCCGTTGGCGCCGGGGGAGCCAGCACGGTCGCGCGGATCGGTGACAAGACTGCGAAGTCCATAGCGCAGTTTCGTATGGCCGTCCCTGGCTCAGGCGGAAATCCGCAGGGTGACGGTGCGTGGCGCATGAATGTATTCACGCACCATGTCGCGAGGGGGCGCGCGACTTTCCAGCTCATCGAGCGTGTATGCGTGCAACGAAAGGTGGGCACGATCGGGACGGTGCATGTTCCATACGACGTGGAATGCGAAGGCGTGATCGTCCTCCCCTGTCCGGCCTTCGAAAGCAATATCGGCCGTGCTGCTGAACGCCAGTCCATACCCCGCGCGATGAAGCGGCTTCGCACGGATTTCCTTGAACGCAGATGCCTCCGACGGCTCATCGTCCGGTTCCTCGTGGTCAGGCCCATCGGCGAACAGCTCCTCGATCGTCTTGCCCGGTGGTGCTGTTTCGCCATCCTCCAGGAAACGCACCTCGACTTGCTGACCCGCTTGCAGCGTCAGGCTGCCGATCCAGATCAGGAAGGTTGACTCTTCCGACGTGGTGCCGTGCAGGTCCACGCTCGCGAATTCTTCGTCGCTTCGCGATCCCTGCACGTGGGCCGACAAGACGCTGAGGCTTTCGGTGTTGGCGGTGGCGATCGGTTCGCCATCTACAAGGATGCTGATTGCGGGCATGTCGTGAGACAGAAATGAGCGGGTCTTGGATCGGATTGTTGCTCCCCCTGCATCCATCCATTGCTTCCGTCCGTATTTATGCAGAGCGGGCCGCCTTCTATTGTTCAGTCAACGGTAGACGAAGCCGGCCTCGATACCAGACACCCACCTCCACGCTCTCTCAAAGGAACCATCATGACCACCACCAAGACCCTGATCGCTACCGCCCTGATCGCGCTGTCCGCCGCCGCCTCGCCGGTCTTCGCTCAGAGCTACAGCCACCTCGACCCGATCACGCAGAGCCAGAAGAGCCGCGCCGAAGTGCTGGCCGATCTGCAGATCTACCGCGAGTCCGGCCTGGCCGCCGTGGACCGCACCGAAGACTTCGCGCTGAACGCCACCCAGCGCACCCAGGCCGAAGCCCGCTACGCGGCGCTGAAGTCCTCGCCGAAGTACGCCGAACTGGTGCAGCGTTTCGCTGCCAAGGAAGGCAAGGGCGCCGTCACTGAAGGCGTGTCCGCCCGCTGAGTCTTGAGCTCGCTCCCCTTCGACGCCGTCAGGACGCATGTCCTGGCGGCGTTTCTCGTTGAGAGCGCCTGATGGCGCTTTCCGTTTATCCGCCGCTGCTGCAGTTCACGCCGCCGTTGTGCAGCTCCGTCTCTTGAGGCTCGCAAGCAGCCGGGTCGATGACGACACTGACTCCATCGACACAGCAAACCGCCTCAGGAGAACGACATGACCACCACCCGCTTCCAGATCGCTTCCGCCACCGAAACCACCGTCAAGGCCGTCCTCTTCGGCGCCGTGGCCGCCGTGGTTCTGGGCCTGGGCATCGCCCACGCCGAGGGTCAGCGCGAGATGCGCGCCTCGATCATCACGCTGGAGCCGGTGGTCATCACCGCCAAGCGCGAGCAACTGCCGACCGTCTACATCACCGGTCGCCGCGACACGTCGGCCGACGCGGTCCAGATCGCTTCCGCCCAGTAAGTCCTGACGGTTGCGCTGTATCGATGGAGCGTTCCTTCGACTGACACCGACAGTCTTCGCTCCCAGAAAACGCCCGGCCCGTGCCGGGCGTTTCGCTTTCCGGCACCTGCTTGCGACGACGTTTCCGAGGGTCCTGCGCCGGCCTCGGAGCAGGTCGATAATTCCGCCGCCATGGATGATCCCCGAGCCCCTCTGTCGCTGCGATTCGGCCCCTTCGCTTTCGATGAGGCGGATGCGCGGTTGCTCGCTGACGGCCAGGCGGTTGCGCTGGCGCCCAAGGCCTTCGGCGTGCTTGCGGCCTTGCTGCGCAACGCCGGCCAGCTCGTGACCAAGGATGCGTTGCTCGACACCGTCTGGGGCCATCGGCATGTCAGCGAATCGGTGCTCAAGACGACGATCAGCGAGCTGCGCGCCGCGCTGGGCGACGATGCGAAGAGCCCACGCTGGGTGGAGACCGCGTCGCGTCGCGGGTATCGCTTCATCGGCCTGATCGACGGCGCGACATCGACGGTCACCTTCTCCAGCCTCATTGGTCGCGACGCTGAACTCGCCCGCCTTCACGCCGCCTGGGCGCGCGCCTCGGGCGGACAACGCCAGCTGTGCTGCGTCGCCGGCGAAGCGGGCATCGGCAAGACCGCCATGATCGAGGCCTTCATTGCCACGCTCGGCGACGCGGCCACCGCGCACGGCCAGTGCATCGAGCAGGTCGGCGAGGGCGAGCCCTACCTGCCCGTGCTGGACGCGCTCGCCTGCCTTGCGCGGACGGACGCCTCGCTCATCGCGCTGCTGCGCCGCGTCGCGCCGACCTGGCTGCTGCAGCTGCCCTGGCTCATCGACCGCGAGGAGCAGGAGCGCCTGCAGGCCGGCCTTGCCAACTCGACGCAGGACCGCATGCTGCGCGAGTTCTCGGAACTCGTGGAACAGCTCACCGCCGTGCGTCCGCTGCTGCTGGTCACCGAGGATCTGCACTGGTGCGACGAGGCGACCGTCCGCCTGATCGACCACGTCGCGCGACGCCGGCCGCCGGCCCGCCTGATGTGGATCGCGACCTACCGGACGCCTGAACTCGTCGCCAACGATCACCCGCTCAACGGCCTGCGCCACGAGCTGCGCGCCCGCCGGCTCTGCGAAGAGCTGCTCCTCGACCCGTTCAGCGAGGCGGAGCTCGCCGTCTATCTCGCGCGACATCGGCCCGGGCTCGTCGCCGACGAGGCGCACGTGCGGCGCCTGCACCGCCAGACCGACGGGCTGCCGCTCTTCGTCGCCAACGCGATCGATGAACTCGCCGCCGCGTCCGGCGAGGCCGCGTCCTCCGACGACTGGCCCGTGCCGGACTCGCTGGCCGGTGTGATCGAACGTCAGCGCGCGCGGCTCGCGCCTGAAGCCGCCACGTTGCTCGAGGCCGCCGCCGTCTGCGGCGTCGAGTTCGAGTGCTCGATCGTCGCAGCCATGCTGGGCCTGGACGCCGAGGTCGTCGCGGCGCATTGCGACGAACTGGCCCGCCGTCAGGCCTGGCTCGCGCATTCGGTGTTGGAGACGCTCGCGGACGGCACGCTCGAAGCGCGCTTCGCGTTCCGCCACGCGTTGTATCGGCAGGCGCTCTATCAGCGGATCGCGCCGTCCACGCGCGTGGGGCTGCACCGGCGGGCCGCCGCCGCGCTTGGACAGTTGCGCGCAGAACGGATCGAGACCTTCGCCGCCGCGCTCGCGCTGCATCACGAGCGCGGGCTGGAGGCGCTGGCCGCCATGAGCGCCTACGCCGCCGCGGGCGAACGGGCGCTGGGGCGCTTCGCGCCGCGCGAGGGGCTGCTGCTCGCCACGCGCGGGCTGGACTTGCTCGAGCGCTGTCCCGAGGGCGAGCCCCGCAGCGTGGCGGAGCTGGCGCTGCAGCAGCTGCGCGGCGCCGCGCTCGCCCAGTCGACGGGGGTGACGACGCCCGAAGGGCGGGACGCCTACCTCCGCTGCGCGGCGCTCTGCGAGATGCTGCCGCCGACGAAGCCGCGCGCCTGGGTGATGACGGGCCTGGTGTGGATGTTCATCGCCTGCGGCGAGTACCTGCAGGCGGAGGCGATCGCGCTGCGGCTGCGCGCTGCGGCCGATGCCTTCGACGACGACCTGCTGCGCGCCGCGGCCGCCGTGTCGCTGGCCGTGACGCTGCTGCAGCGCGGCCGGCTCCGCGAGGTGCTGCCGCTGGCGCATGAAGCGCGCGCGCTCACCGAGGCCCTCGG
>NZ_DASVNZ010000146.1:0-7279 GCF_036486225.1 Roseateles sp.
TTTCGCGTTGCGGCGCTGACGTTTTCATGGCAACGCCAGAAGACGAGATGCGCCCAGGACACCCTTGAGGGGTGTTGCGTTGCCATAAAATCTTCGGGTTTCACATTGATTACAAGGTCGGACATGACGGACGCCACCCAAGCCACCAAGAAGAATCGACCGGTCTACACCAACATCCATGTCACGCAGATCGTGTCGTACCGCTTGCCCCCGGCCGGCATCGTCTCGATCCTGCATCGCATCAGCGGCCTGCTGATGTTCTTCCTGCTCCCGTTCGTGATCTGGATGTTCGACACCAGCCTCACGTCCGAGATCTCGTATGAGACCTTCACCGCGGCCTTCGTGTCCGGCATCGGCTTCCTGCCGGGCTGGTTCATCAAGCTGGTGACGCTGGGCCTGATCTGGGGCTACCTGCACCACTTCATCGCCGGCGTGCGCCACCTGTGGATGGACGCGACGCACAGCGTGAGCAAGCAGCAGGGCCATGTCAGCGCCATCGTGACGCTGGTGTTGAGCGTGCTGTTGACGCTGGCGCTCGGCGCCAAGCTGTTCGGCCTGTACTGATTCCGCCGCGATCGCGCGGCCGCCGGTCGCGCGATCGGGATGAATTCCGACGATTGACCCAAGAGGCAAATCAACAATGACAACCTACGGAAGCAAGCGCATCGTCACCGGTGCGCATTACGGCCTGCGCGACTGGATGGTCCAGCGCGCCACCGCGCTGCTCATGGCGCTGTTCACCCTCGTGCTGCTCGCGCAAGTGCTGTTCACCAGCCAGCCGATCGGCTACGACCTGTGGGCCGGCATCTTCAGCAAGCAATGGATGAAGTTCCTGACCTTCGCGCTGATCGTGTCCCTGGCGTATCACGCCTGGGTCGGCGTGCGCGACATCTGGATGGATTACGTGAAACCGGTGGGCGTGCGGCTGTTCCTGCACACGTTCACGCTGGTGTGGTTGACGGGTTGCGCGGGTTGGGCGATCCAAGTGCTCTGGAGGCTGTAAGAAATGCAAATCGGAACCTCGCTGCCCAAGCGCAAATTCGATGTGGTGATCGTCGGTGCCGGCGGCTCCGGCATGCGCGCGTCGCTGCAACTCTCGCTGGCCGGCCTGAACGTGGCCGTCCTGTCCAAGGTTTTTCCCACCCGCTCGCACACCGTGGCCGCCCAGGGCGGCATCGGCGCCAGCCTGGGGAACATGTCCGAGGACAACTGGCATTACCACTTCTACGACACCGTCAAGGGCTCGGACTGGCTGGGCGACCAGGACGCCATCGAGTTCATGTGCCGTGAGGCGCCCAAGGTCGTCTACGAGCTCGAACACTTCGGCATGCCGTTCGACCGCAACCCGGACGGCACGATCTACCAGCGTCCGTTCGGCGGCCACACGGCCAACTACGGAGAGAAGCCGGTCCAGCGCGCCTGCGCCGCGGCCGACCGCACCGGCCACGCGCTGCTGCACACGCTGTACCAGCAGAACGTCAAGGCCCGCACCAACTTCTTCGTCGAGTGGATGGCGCTGGACCTGATCCGCGACGCCGACGGCGACTGCGTCGGCGTGACCGCGCTGGAGATGGAGACGGGCGAGGTCCACATCCTCGAAGCGAAGACCGTGCTGCTGGCCACCGGCGGTGCCGGCCGCATCTTCGCCGCGTCGACCAACGCCTTCATCAACACCGGCGACGGCCTGGGCATGGCGGCGCGCGCCGACATCCCGCTGCAGGACATGGAGTTCTGGCAGTTCCATCCGACCGGCGTGGCCGGCGCGGGCGTGCTGCTGACCGAAGGCTGCCGCGGCGAGGGCGCGATCCTGCGCAACGCCAACGGCGAGCGCTTCATGGAGCGCTACGCCCCGACGCTGAAGGACCTGGCGCCGCGCGACTTCGTCTCGCGCTGCATGGACCAGGAGATCAAGGAAGGTCGCGGCTGCGGTCCCAACAAGGACTACGTCGTGCTGGACATGACCCACCTGGGCGGCGACACCATCGCCAAGCGCCTGCCGTCGGTGCTGGAGATCGGCCACAACTTCGCCAACGTCGACATCACGAAGGAACCCATCCCCGTCGTGCCGACCATCCATTACCAGATGGGCGGCATCCCGACCAACGTCCACGGCCAGGTCGTCGCTCCCAAGGGCGACAACTACAAGGACATCGTCAACGGCCTGTACGCGGTGGGCGAATGCTCCTGCGTGTCGGTGCACGGCGCCAACCGCCTGGGCACCAACTCGCTGCTGGACCTGCTGGTCTTCGGCCGCGCCGCGGGCAACCACATCGTCGACGCCGTCAAGAACGGCGGCAAGTCGCACAAGCCGCTGCCCAAGGACGCCGCCGAGCTGACGCTGTCGCGCCTGAGCCGCCTGGAGTCCAACACCGGCGGCGAATACGCCCAGGGCGTGGCCGACGACATGCGCGCCGCGATGCAGTCGCATGCCGGCGTGTTCCGCACCAGCAAGCTGCTCGACGAAGGCGTCACCGCCATCGCCGCGATCCGCGAGCGGGTCAAGAACATCACGCTGCAGGACAAGTCCAAGGTCTTCAACACCGCGCGTGTCGAGGCCCTGGAAGTCGACAACCTGATCGAGGCCGCGCAGGCCACGATCGTGTCGGCCGCCGCGCGCAAGGAATGCCGCGGCGCCCACACGGTGAACGACTTCGAGCGCGGCGCGGACGATGCGGAATTCCCGCTGGGCCGCAACGACAAGGAGTGGATGAAGCACACCCTGTGGCATTCCAAGTCGAACAGCCTGACCTACAAGCCGGTGAATCTGCAACCGCTGACCGTCGATAGCGTCCCCCCGAAGGTCCGTACCTTCTGACCGGCCGCAGGAGCACTCAAACATGATCAAGCGCACCTTCAAGATCTACCGCTACGACCCGGACAAGGACGCCAAGCCGTACATGCAGACCATCGAGCTGGAGCTCGCCGGCAACGAACGCATGCTGCTGGACGCCCTGCTCAAGCTCAAGGCCGTGGATCCGTCGCTGTCGTTCCGCCGCTCGTGCCGCGAAGGCGTCTGCGGTTCCGACGCGATGAACATCAACGGCAAGAACGGTCTGGCCTGCCTGACCAACCTGCGTTCGCTGCCCGACGTCATCATCCTCAAGCCGCTGCCGGGCCTGCCCGTCGTCCGCGACCTGATCGTGGACATGACGCAGTTCTTCAAGCAGTACAACTCGATCCGTCCGTTCCTGGTGAACGAGGAAGCGCCGCCCGAGAAGGAGCGCCTGCAGTCCCCCGAAGAGCGCGACGAGCTCAACGGCCTGTACGAGTGCATCCTGTGCGCGAGCTGCTCGACCAGCTGCCCCAGCTTCTGGTGGAACCCCGACAAGTTCGTCGGACCCGCCGGTCTGCTGCAGGCCTACCGCTTCATCGCCGACAGCCGCGACCAGGCCACCGCGGAGCGCCTCGACAACCTCGAGGACCCGTACCGCCTGTTCCGCTGCCACACCATCATGAACTGTGTCGACGTCTGCCCCAAGGGTCTCAACCCGACGAAGGCGATCGGCAAGATCAAGGAATTGATGGTGCGTCGCACCGTCTGAGCCCGCTCGCACGCGAATCCACGCGAACTCACGCACACGCATGAACGCCGCCGACACGAACACCCTCATCGATGAGAGGGATCTCTCCAAGCTCAAATGGCGTTGCCGCCGCGGGCGGTTGGAGAATGATCTTTTCATCGAGCGGTTCTTCCGGCGGCACGAAGGCGCGTTGACCGAATTCCACGCGGAAGGCCTGCGTCAGCTGATGGACCTGTCGGACAACGACCTGCTCGATCTGATGCTGGCCCGCAAGGAACCGGCCGACGAGCTGGACCGGCCCGACGTTCATGCCGTGCTCGCGATGCTGCGGACCCCTCAGTAACCAGAACCCCCGAAGTCATAAGGAATGCCCATGACCCCGTCTGACGTCAAAGCCACCCTGTCGTTCTCCGATGGCAGCCCGCAAATGGATCTGCCCCTGTACAAGGGCACCATCGGTCCGGATGTGATCGACATCCGCAAGCTTTACGCCCAGACCGGCAAGTTCACCTACGACCCGGGTTTCCTGTCGACGGCGTCGTGCAACTCCACGATCACCTACATCGACGGCGACAAGGGCGAGCTGCTGTACCGCGGCTATCCGATCGAACAGCTGGCGACCAACTGCGACTACCTCGAGACCTGCTACCTGCTGCTGTACGGCGAGCTGCCCAGCCCGTCGCAGAAGGAAGAGTTCGTCAACCGCGTGACCAACCACACGATGGTCAACGAGCAGATGCAGTTCTTCCTGCGCGGCTTCCGTCGCGACGCGCATCCGATGGCCGTGATGACGGGCCTGGTCGGCGCGCTGTCGGCCTTCTATCACGACAGCACCGACATCAATAATCCCGAGCACCGCGAGATCGCCGCGATCCGCCTGATCGCGAAGATGCCGACGCTGGTCGCGATGGCCTACAAGTACACGATCGGCCAGCCCTACATCTATCCGAAGAACGACCTCTCGTACGCCGGCAACTTCATGCGCATGATGTTCGCCACGCCGTGCGAGGAGTACAAGCCCAACGACGTGCTGGTCCGCGCGATGGACCGCATCTTCACGCTGCATGCCGACCACGAGCAGAACGCGTCGACCTCGACGGTGCGTCTGTGCGGCTCGTCGGGCACCAACCCGTTCGCGGCCATCGCCGCGGGCGTGGCCTGCCTGTGGGGCCCGGCGCACGGCGGCGCCAACGAGGCCTGCCTGAACATGCTCAACGACATCCAGCAGATGGGTGGCGTGGCCAAGATCGGCGAGTTCATCAAGCAGGTCAAGGACAAGAACAGCAACGTCAAGCTGATGGGCTTCGGCCACCGGGTCTACAAGAACTACGACCCGCGCGCCAAGCTGATGCGCGAGACCTGCCATGAAGTCCTGAACGAGCTGGGCCTGCACGACGACCCGCTGTTCAAGCTGGCGATGGAGCTGGAGAAGATCGCGCTGGAAGACGAATACTTCGTCGCCCGCAAGCTGTACCCGAACGTCGACTTCTACTCCGGCATCGTGCAGCGCGCCATCGGCATCCCGGTGCCGCTGTTCACGGCGATCTTCGCGCTGGCCCGCACGGTCGGCTGGATCGCGCAGCTGAACGAAATGATCGGCGACCCCGAGTACAAGATCGGCCGTCCGCGTCAGCTGTTCGTCGGCGCTACGCAGCGCAACGTCACGCCGATCGCCCAACGCTGATCGAGCGGACATCGAGCCGGAACACCGGCTCGTTGCACGAAGCCCCTGTGCCCCGGCCAGGGGCTTTTTTGCATCTGAATATTTGATGCGCGGGCTTCGCCCCGACCGGAAGCGCATCGCCCTTGGGTTATGCTTTGCAAACGTTTGCAATTGACTGAACCTGCCAGTTTGGCACGAGCAGAGGACCGGATCGACCGATGAGCACCATCAAGGATGTGGCCGCGCTGGCGGGGGTGTCCTTCACCACGGTGTCGCATGTGCTGAACAACACCCGGCCGGTGAGCGCCGAAGCGCGAGCGCGCGTGCTGGCGGCGGTCGACGAGATCGGCTACCTGCCCAGCGCGGTGGCCCGGTCGCTGCGTCGCAGCGAGACCAAGATCGTCGGCGTGCTGGTGCCCAACGTGCGCAACCCGTTCTTCGCGGAGCTGGTCGTCGGCGCCGAGGAGTGGTGCCGCCAGGCGGGCTACTCGGTCTTCCTGTGCAACTCGGACAACGATCCCAAGCATCAGCAGGCCTACCTGCGCACGCTGCTCGAGAAGCGCATCGACGGGCTGCTGCTGAGCTCCGCCGGCGATGCCGAGACGCTGGCCAGCACCTTCCGCCACGCGAGCGTGCCGGTGGTGACCGTGGACCGCCTGGTGCCCGGCGCGCGCGCGGACCGCGTCAGCGTGAACAACCAGCTCGGCGCCTTCGAGGTCGTGCGCCATCTGCTGGAACTGGGCCACCGCCGCATCGGTTGCGTGAGCGGCCCCGCCGAATTCGAAGTGACCACCGAGCGCGTCGCCGGCTGGCGCAACGCGATGCAGCAGCGCGGCCTGGAGGCGCGCGCCGAATGGCTGGCCGAGAGCGACTTCAGCACCGCCGGCGGCTACGAGGCCGTCAAGGCGCTGCTGACGCGCCAGCCCGAGTTGACGGCGGTCTTCACCTGCAACGACCTGATGGGCATGGGCGCGTTGCGCGCCGCCGCCGAGCTTGGCTTGAACGTGCCGCGTCAGCTGTCGGTCGTGGGCTTCGACGCCATCGAACTCGGCAGTTATGTCTATCCCGCGCTGACCAGCGTGGGCTGCTCGATCCGCGAGCTCGGCCGGGAGGCCGGCCGCGCACTGATCGAGCGCATCGAGAATCCCCAGGCGCCCTTCAAGGACCTGCAACTCGTGCCGCAGGTCGTGCTGCGCGAGAGCACTGCGGCGCCGTCGTCTCCGGAGCTTTCATGACTTCAGCAAAGGCTGCCGCCACCGTGGTGGTGGTGGGCAGCGTCAACATGGACCTCGTGGCCCACGCCGCGCGCCTGCCCGCGCCGGGCGAGACCCTGATCGGCGAGGCCTTCGCCGGCACGCCCGGTGGCAAGGGCGGCAACCAGGCGGTGGCCGCATCGCGGCTGGGCGCCGAGGTCGCGCTGATCGGCCGCGTCGGCATGCGCCAGCACGGGCAGGACCTGCTGAAGGCGCTGGAGGCGGAGCGCGTGCACGTGCAGGCGATCCGCCGCGACGAGGCCGCCTGGCCCGGCGTCGCCGTGATCATGGTCGCGAGCGAGGGCGGGGAGAACGCGATCGTGGTCGTGCCCGGCAGCAATGCGGACCTCGATGCGGCCGACGTGGAGCAGGGCAGTGCGCTGCTGCGCCAGGCCAAGGTGGTCGTGGCGCAGCTGGAGGTGCCGCTGGCGGCGATCCAGCGCGCCTTCGAGATCGCCCGCGAGGCCGGTGTCACCACGGTGCTGAACGCCGCGCCGGCGCAGGACCTGCCGGCCGCGCTGCTGGGTTTGAGCGACTGGCTGATCGTCAACGAGACCGAAGCGCTGCAGTTGGCTCGCGATGTGGCGTTGCCCGGCGATGCCGACGGCATCGCCATCGCGCGCGCGACCGCCGCGCATCTGCGGACGCTGGGGCCGCGCCACGTGCTGGTGACGCTCGGCGGCGCGGGCGCCTGGCTGCTCTGCGACGAGCATCCCGACGGTCTGCACCTGCGCGCGTCCCGCGTGGACGCGGTGGACACGGTCGGCGCCGGCGACACGCTGGTGGGCGGACTCGCCGTCGGCCTGGCCGAAGGCCTGGTGCCGGCCCGCGCGGCCGCGCTG
>NZ_DASVNZ010000295.1:0-9491 GCF_036486225.1 Roseateles sp.
GATCGCCACCAGCGCCGCGCCGGCGCCGACCAGCGCGCGCATCGCGGCGCAGCGCGCCAACGACCGAGGCCTGCAGCTCTACAAGGAGCGCCGCTACGACGAGGCCGAGGCCGCGTTCACCGAAGCGCTCAAGCTCCAGCCGAAGTTCGCGCTGGCGGCCAACAACCTGGGCTTCATCTACTACAAGCGCGACAAGCCGGCGGAGGCCGCGCGCTGGTACCGCAAGGCCATCGAGATGGACGGCAGCCGTGCGCTGGCGCACCTGAACCTGGGCGACGCGCTGCTGCGCGCGGGCGACGACGCCGGGGCGCGGGCCGCGTACCAGGCGTTCATCGAGCTGTCGCCCAAGCATGCGCGGGCCGCGGAACTGAAGGCCTGGATCGAGCAGCCGGGCAGCGCGAAGAAGCCGGAACCGCCGCGGTGATCGACCGTTGGAAAGGACCGACGGCGGGCGGGTTGTCCCTGATGTGAGGGGCGTTCCGCCTGCTGCTTAATCCGTCCTTTCCCGATCGGTGGACCCGATCGATGGACCGCCTGGTCGATGACTGATTACCGTTTCGTTCGATGCTTCCCCTGGCTTCCGATGGCGCCGCACCGCGCCTGATCCGCGTGCATCAGATGGATCCCCTCGCCTGGGCGCCGCTGCTCGCGGCCAGCGAGAGCGAGGGGCGGCAGATGCTGCGCCGCTTGATGGACGAATGGCGCAGCGGCGCCAACCGCTACGAGCAGCCCGGCGAATCGCTGTGGGCCTGGCTCGATGCGCACGGGCAGGTGATCGCGGTGGGGGGACTCAACGTCGAGCCGCCGCCCGGACGTCCCGGCACCGGCCGCATGCGCCGCTTCTACGTGCATCCCGACTGGCGCGGCCACGGCCTGGCGAAGCGTCTCGTGAACGCCGTGCTCGCCAGCGCGCAAGGCCACTTCAGCCGCTTGCACGTCAACTGCGAAGCAGCCGAGTCCGCGACGTTCTGGACCCGCTGCGGCTTCACCCCTGTCGACGTCAGCCTCGATGCCATCGAGCGTCCCGCGCGATACACCCATGTGCGGCTGCTGCCGCAGTTCCAGGCGGCCTGAACGGATCGGCGGCTCAGGCCGTCTTCGGCGGCCAGTGTGCGGCGCATACCTCGGCGACGTGCGGCAGCGCCTCGATGCGCTGGAGCAGCGCGAAGAGCGCGGGGCGGTTCGCCTCCAGGTGCTTCCTCGACCCTGACCACTTCGACACGATCACCGCCATCGCGTCGAGCGCCCCCGGCTTTGCGCCGCTGAGCCACGGCTGGCCGGGGAACATGTCCGCGAAGATCTCCCAGTGCTTGTGCAGCCGCGCCTTCGTGCCCGCGACGATGGCGTCGCGGTCGTCCTTGCCGGTACGCGTGGAGTAGCGCTCCGGGTAGTCGATGACGCTGATGCAGCTGTAGCAGTTGGCGGCGATGTAGACGAGGCCGCGCAGGATCTGGTCGCGGTGGTGCGCGTCGTCGCCGAGCAGTCCCGCCGCGGGGAATCGCAGGCCGAGGTGCATCAGGATGGCGCCGCTTTCGGTGAGCACCTCGCCCTCGGGCGTGCGCAGCGTCGGGATCTGCATCAGCGGGTTGAGCGCGCGCAGCGCGTCCTGCTCCGACGCGTTCTCCCACGAGGACGCATGCACGGTCCGGTAGTCCTGACCGCACCAGCGCAGGCCGATCTCGACGATCGACGAGCCCGAGCCCTGGGTGCCGTAGAGGACGTAGCCGGAAGTCGAAGGGGAGGCGCTCATCACGATCTCCGCGAAGGTGGAGCGGAGAGTGTAGGAGCGCCGAACGCGGGCGATCGGCGTTTGATCAGCGCTCGAAGAACTTCGTCCGTTCGTCGTCCGCCGGATGCGTGTTGAACGCGATGCGCAGCAGCTCGCCGGCGCCGGCCTTGGCCCGCTCGCCGACGTCGCGGCCGAGGCTCTGTGGCTCGGAGGCGCGTTCGGCACGGGCCTGCGCGGACCGTTTCGAACGCCACTCGCCGATGCGTTCGAACAGCACCAGCATCGCGCGCGGCGATCGGCCGCTGTCGATCAGCAACCGCTTCGCCTGCGCGTCGGCCTCGCGTTCGAAGTCGCGCGAGTAGCTCGCCTGCATCAGCACCGCCGGTGCGCCCGCGAGCAGGCTCGAGAAGTCGCCGATCGCGAAGCCCAGCAGGCCGCCCATCAGGCTCGCCCGCATCGTCAGCCGCAGGCCGTGCTGCTCCCGCACATGGCCGAGTTCATGCGCCAGCACGCCCAGCACCGCGTCGGGCTCATCGCCGAGCAGTTGCAGCAGTTCGTCGGTGACCACGATGTGTCCGCCCGGCAGCGCGAACGCATTCGGTCCGAAGGTCTGGCCCGCGTCGCGGAAGTGCAGCTCATAGGGCGTCGATGGGCCGGGCTGGCTCGCCACCATCGCGGCGAAGCGTTCGCGCCACTGTTGCTGCTCGAGCGCCGACGTCGTGCTCGGCTTGAGCAGCAGGCTGTCGATCTGGTCCAGCGCGCCGTCGCCGATCGACTGCTCGATCGCCGTGGGCAGGTGGCGGGCGATCACGTCCGCGGCGGCCGGCACGCCCCAGTGCCAGGTCGCGCCGCCGACGGCCACGACCGCGACCAGCGCGGCGATCGAATGCTTCCAGCTGGAGAACCATCGCTCCGCGAGTCCGCCGCCCAGTCCGCGCCCCTGCGTCGAGGTATCGACCCAGGCGTCCCAGTCGGCGGCATCCTTGGCCATCAGCACGCCGCCGTCCGGCAGTTGCGCCTGGCGCTGTCCGTGGCGCGTCCGCTCCGGCCATTGCACCTGGCGGATCGGGTAGCGGCGTTCGACGCCCTCCAGCGACTGGTCGTGGACGACCAGTTGCTCGCGCTCCAGCCACAGCCGGACCGGCCGCGCGCGGGCGCTGCGGCCGTCGAACCAGTCTGCCTGGAGCATCGCCGCTTCCGTTTCCGCTGCCTCCGGCGCCTCCGGTCCGTTCCCCATCACAAGCCCATGTCGATGCCGAAGAAGTCGCCCGCGAGATCGCCGGCGGCGTCCTGCGAGGCGCTCTCCTGGCCGGCCAGCCAGGTCTCGGGGTCGCCGTCCATCGTCAGGCTCACGGCCTCCAGGCGCAGGCGGGCGGTGTTCACCGCCGCGAACGGCCGGTACAGACCGAGGGTCACCGCCGTCAGCAGCCAGTTCTTCAGCGTGAGCCCCGCCAGCGCGCTGAAGCGCAGCTGGCTGGTGAAGGACAGGTCGTCGGTGGTCGTGCGGTTCCAGACCAGGTTCTGGAAGCGCGCCGTGAAGAACGGTCCGACGATCGCGAAGAGCAGCAGGTAGGTCAGCCCGAACGACACGAAGGTCGAGATCATGATCACCGCCTTCGACCCGCTCAGGGCGCTCGCGCCGACAAATGCCATCGCCACCAGCATCGCCGCGATCACGATGGCCAGGCCGATGCCGGCCGCCTTGAGGCACAGCCAGTACACGCTGCCGGCGCCCAGGCGCAGGTCACCCTGCTGGGCGGCGATGCGGTAGCCGTTGTGCTGGTAGCGCTTGGCCGCCACGACGATCCACGGCATCACCAGCGCCATGACGACCACGGCCAGCAGCACCAGCTGCTCGACCACGCCGAAACGCGGCTTGCCGTCGACCGGCATCCCGGCCGGTCCGCCGATCACCTGTGCGATGAGGACCGCGCCGGACAGGATCCAGACCGGCAGCGCCGGCGCATAGGCGCCCTTGAGCGTGCCGGCGAAGCCGAATCTCAAGCCGCGCCAGCCGGTGTTGCCCAGCCGGAACTGCATGCCGGCGCGCCACAGCGCCGGCCAGATCGCGGCCATCACGCCGAAGGCCACCAGGCCCGCCAGCGGCGAGAAATGGCCCGCCGCCGAGTAGGTGCCCATCAGCACCAGCAGCAGCACATGGCCGCGGAACATCTTCCACGGATCGCCGTGGAAGCTCAGCGCATGGCCGTCGACCAGCGTGTTGGCATAGAAGTAGCGGATGCGCCGCGCCTTCGCGAACGGCCAGTACAGGCTGGCCGTGACGATCGTCAGCAGCAGGTTGACGATCCAGATCCGGAAGTACTCGCTGCCCGACCCGGTGAACTGGATCTCGAGCTTGCGCTTGCGGTACTCCGACAACGGCCACCCGGTCAGACCGCCGGTCGCCGCTCCCTCCTCGTGCTCTCGCATGATTCCCTCTCTGTCGCTCTCGTTGTTGTGTCGTTGTCGTTGTCGTTGCCGTTGCCTTGGGCGCACGGCTTGCCTGATGCGCGTCGTCGGCCCCCTGGTCCGACCCCGCATTCGGGCGGGGCGGGCGGGAGTGTGCGTCACCGGCGCAGGGGACGGCAATACACCCAAATGAGGGCTGCGCCACTGTCGCGTGCGGGAGTCAGTCCCGGGAGGCGACTCGCTAGAATCTCCCGACACCATGAAGCTCATCGGATCCCTCACCAGCCCCTACGTCCGCAAGGTCCGCGTCGTCATGGCGGAGAAGAAGCTCGACTACCAGTTCGAGCTGGAAGACGTCTGGGGCAGCGACAACATCCTCAAGATCAACCCGCTCGGCAAGGTGCCGTGCCTGGTGATGGAGGGGCAGGATTCGATCACCGGCGCGGTGTTCGATTCGCGCGTCATCGTCGAGTACGTCGACACGCTGTCGCCGGTCGGCCGCCTCATCCCCGAGCGTGGCCGCGAGCGCTGCGAAGTGCGCACCTGGGAAGCGCTGGCCGACGGCCTGGTCGACGCCTGCGTCGCGGCGCGCCTGGAGCACACCTGGTCCGGCCGTGCACCGGCCGAGCGCTGCGAAGCCTGGGTGGAGCGCCAGATGAACAAGGTGCTGGCCTCGCTGCAGGCGATGGCCAACGGGCTGGGCGAGAAGAACTGGTGCTCCGGCAACCACTTCACGCTGGCCGACATCGCGCTCGGCTGCGCGCTCGGCTACCTGGACTTCCGCTTCGCGCAGATCGACTGGCGCGCGGCGCACCCCAACCTCGCGAAGCACTTCGACAAGCTCATGACGCGCCAGAGCTTCCAGGACACGCTGCCGCCCGCGAACGCCTGACCTGGCGTGGACGGCGCCTGGCGCCGGCCGCCGGTGGCTTGCGCCTCCCTCCGAAGGGCGAATCCGCGGCTGACTTCCCGCCGGGGTTCCCAACTGGGCTCACAATGGCCCGGTCCCAGCGGGGGTCGATCCAGATCCTCGCTGTCCTGACATTCCGTTGACGAATCCCGGGAGGATTGGATGGGTGTGAAGCGAGCGTTGGCGCCGATCGGGCGCTTTTTCGGTGGCGTGTGGTGGTTCCTGAACGGCACGCGGCGCGTGGTGTTCACGCTGCTGTTCTGGCTGATCGTGATCGGCCTGATCTGGGCGGCGATGCGCGGCGGCAAGCCGCTGCAGGACAAGACGACGCTGGTGCTGGACATCCGCGGCGATGTCGTCGAGCAGTTCTCCGGGTCGCCGCGGGATCAGGCGATCGCCCAGATCAAGGGCGAGGCCCGCGCCCAGACGCGCCTGCGCGACATCCTGCGCGCGCTGGACGCGGCGGCCAAGGACGACCACATCGTGCAGGTCGTGCTGGACCTGGACCAGTTCGGAGGGGCCACGCCGGCGGCGCTGCATGAGATCGAAGCCGCGCTGACCCGCTTCAAGGCGAGCAAGAAGCCGGTGGTGGCCGCCGGGCTGGCCTTCGACCAGCGCTCGTACTACCTCGCGGCGCAGGCCACCGAGGTCTACGTCCACCCGATGGGCGGCGTGATGATCGAAGGCTACGGCCGCTACCGCAACTACTACAAGGACGCGCTGGACCGCGTGGGCATCTCGCCCAACGTGCTGCGCGTGGGCACCTACAAGAACGCGGTCGAGCCCTACTTCGCCAACGGCCCGTCGCCCGCGACGATGGAAGCCGATGCCTACCTGTATGACGAGCTGTGGGCCCGTTATCAGACCGGCGTCGAGACGGCGCGCAAGCTGCCCAAGGGATCCATCCAGCGCGCGATCGACGAGCTGCCGGAGCGCCTGAAGGCCGTGGGCGGCGATCCCGGCAAGTTCGTGCTGGCCGAGAAGCTGGTCGACGGCCTGAAGACCGAGGACGAGGTCGAGGCGCTGCTCGAGAAGCGCGGCGCCAAGGACGAGAAGCGCCTGCGCCAGATCGGCCTGGGCGCCTATGTCGCGCAACTGCCGCCCAAGCTGCCCAAGCCCGAAGGGCAGGTCGGCGTGATCGTGGCCGAGGGCGAGATCGTCGACGGCAGCGCCGGCCCGGGCAAGATCGGCGGCGAGTCGATGTCCAAGCTGATCCGCCAGGCGCGCGAGGACGACAAGGTCAAGGCCGTCGTGCTGCGCGTGAATTCGCCGGGCGGCAGCGCGTTCGCCTCGGAGCTGGTGCGTCGCGAGCTGGAACTGACCCGCGCGGTCGGCAAGCCGGTCGTCGTGTCCATGGGCGGCGTGGCGGCGTCGGGCGGCTACTGGATCTCGATGTCGGCGGACGAGGTGATCGCCGACGCGTCGACGATCACCGGCTCGATCGGCGTGTTCGGCATGCTGCCCACCGGCGAGAAGCTGCTGGACAAGCTGTCGATCCACACCGGCGGCTACACGACGACCTGGCTGGCCAACGGCTATGACCCGCGGCGTCCGCTGGATCCGCGGATGGCGCAGGTGGTGCAGTCGTCCATCGAGCACATCTATGCCGACTTCACCGGCAAGGCGGCGCAGGCGCGCAAGAAGTCGCCGCAGCAGATCGACGCCGTCGGCCAGGGTCGTGTGTGGACCGGCACGCAGGCGCTGGAGCGCGGGCTGGTCGACAGAACCGGCTTGCTGGCCGATGCGATCGCCAGCGCCGCCAAGCGCGCCAAGCTCGGCGACGAGCCGACGGTGCGATATGTCGAGCCGGACCGCAGCACCTTCGACCGGCTGCTGACCAGCATGGGCGACGCTGCGGCGCCGTCGCTGCGCGGCATGGTCATGCACGCGCTGGGCGGCATCCCGGCGGTGCCGGCACCGCTGCGCGAAGCGCAGGTCGACATCACCTGGCTGGCCGAACAGGCCGAGGCCGGACCGGCGGGATCCAAACCGCCGGTGCGCGCGATCGTGCACTGCCTCTGCACGGCCCCGTAAGGACGTGCCGAGGGCGTCTCCGGGCGGCGGGCCCGGGGACGCCAGGCCCTGCGAGGGCATGGCTATACTCCCGCCGATGGCGCCGATTTGTCCGGCTTGCGGGCGCCCAAGAAATGCAGCTAAAGAGGGACACCCGATCCACGGATCGAGACCCGGTGTTCCGCTTCAAGCAGCGGCGCCGGGTTTTGTTTTTTGAGGTGTTCCATGGGATCTGTCGGTGACGTCACACCGCAGCGCTTGTTGTTCGACGAGCCGCTGACCTTGCGCAGCGGCGCCCGCATCGGCGGCTACGAATTGATGGTCGAGACCTACGGCCGGCTCAACGAGGACAAATCCAACGCGGTCCTCGTCTGCCACGCGCTGAACGCCAGCCACCACGTGGCCGGCACGCATGCCGACATCGACAAGAGCGAAGGCTGGTGGGACAACCTGATCGGTCCCGGCAAACCGCTGGACACGGACCGCTTCTTCGTCATCGGCATCAACAACCTGGGCTCGTGCTTCGGCTCGACGGGTCCGATGCATCTGAATCCGGACACCGGCCGCGTGTACGGCAAGGACTTCCCCGTCGTCACCGTGCAGGACTGGGTCGACGCGCAGGCGCGGGTGCTGGACCGCTTCGGTATCCAGAAGCTGGCGGCGGTGCTGGGCGGCTCGCTGGGCGGAATGCAGGCGCTGGACTGGTCGCTGCGGTATCCGGAGCGCATGCGGCATTGCATCGCGGTGGCGACTGCGCCCAACCTGTCGGCCCAGAACATCGCGTTCAACGAGGTCGCCCGCCGGGCCATCATCACCGACCCCGAGTTCCACGATGGCTTCTTCTACGAGCACGGGGTGGTGCCGCGCCGCGGGCTGCGGGTGGCGCGGATGATCGGCCACATCACCTACCTGAGCGACGACGTGATGGAGGAGAAGTTCGGCCGCCAGATGCGCTCGGCGGAGCTCGGCTACTCGACCTCGGACATCGAATTCCAGATCGAGAGTTATCTGCGCTACCAGGGCGACAAGTTCAGCGAGTACTTCGACGCCAACACCTACCTGCTGATCACGCGGGCGCTGGACTACTTCGATCCGGCGCGCGAGCACGGCGGCGACCTGAGCCGCACCTTCGCCAGCGCGCTGTGCAAATTCCTGGTGGTGAGCTTCACGACCGACTGGCGCTTCTCGCCGGCGCGCTCGCGCGAGATCGTGAAGGCGCTGCTCGACAACAAGCGCGACGTGTCCTATGCCGAGATCGACGCGCCGCACGGCCACGACGCGTTCCTGCTCGAGGACCCGCGGTACCACGGCGTGTTGCGCGCCTACTTCGACCGCATTGCCAAGGAGCATGAGAAGCCGATGCCGGGGGGCGCGTCCGCGCCGGTGTCCCACCGACTGGCGGGGGTGTCGGTATGAGCGATCGCGCGGTGATGGACATGATTGCCGAGCTGGTGCCGACCGGCTCGCGCGTGCTCGACCTGGGCTGCGGCACTGGCGAGTTGCTGGCGCATCTGCAGGCGACCAAGGGCTGCACCGGGTACGGTGTCGAGCTGGACGATGCGAACGTGCTCGCCTGCGCGCAGCGCGGCGTGAACGTGATCCAGCTCAACCTGGAGGAGGGGCTGGCGATCTTCGAGGACCAGAGCTTCGACGTCGTGCTGCAGCTGGAGACGCTGCAGAACCTGCGCAACACTGAGGCGATGCTGCGCGAGACCGCGCGCGTCGGCCGCATGGGCGTCGTGAGCTTCCCCAACTTCGCGCACTGGCCGAACCGCTTGCAGATCCTCGCGGGCCGGATGCCGGTGACGCGCGTGCTGCCGTACCAGTGGTACGACACGCCCAACATCCGCGTCGGCACCTACGCCGACTTCCAGATCCTGGCGCGCAAGTGCGGGCTGCGCGTGCTGGACAGCTTCGGCGTGCAGGAGAGCCGGCAGGTCCGCGTGATGCCGAACCTGATGGCCAGCATGGCGGTGTTCAAGTTCGATCGGGATTGAGCGTCGGCCGTCCGATCCGCGGCGACGCGCGTCGCGTTCAGTCCTCGTAGCGTCCCAGCCTCACCATCGTCTGTCCGCTGAGACCGGCGCGGCGCGACGGCATGATCAACACGCAGTCGTCATGCGGTGTGATCCATCGGCGATCGCCGTCCTGGGCCAGCGGCGTGCCGGCGTGGGGGATCACCTTCAGGTGGTGCGTCGGCATCAGGAAGCGGAACTCCGGCGTCACCGCCGTCACGCCTTCGCCGACGCGCACGAGGCGCTGCCGTTCGGGCTCCGGCACAAGCAGCTGCGCGTCCGCCCAGCTCGCATCGACCATCTCCAGGTGGCGCAGGAAACGCAGCGTCACATCGAGCGCCATGTCGGCGCTCGCGGGCTCCCAGTGCGAGCCGCATTCGACCAGCACCGCCTGCCGGTCGCTCACCGGATCGGC
>NZ_DASVNZ010000166.1:0-3644 GCF_036486225.1 Roseateles sp.
CGCTGCTGGTCGGCCCAGCCGCGCATCGCCTGCTTGTAGGCGGCGCTGTTCTGCGCCAGGCCGGGCAGCGCGACGCCGCTCAGCGTCGCCTGCGCGCCGAGCGCGTCCAGCCGGTCGACGGTGCCCTGCACGCGCTGGCACAGCTGCTGCTGCGCGACCAGCTTCGCCTGCTGGCGATCGAGCTGGAGCTGCTGCAGCTCGGCCAGCTTGCCGAGGCTGCGTCGCAGCGAGTCCTGGCTGCCGCTCATGCGAGCACCTCCGACAGTTGGGATTGCGTGCGCGCCAGCGGCGCGCCCTCGTGGGTGCCCTGGTGCAGGAAGGCCTCGATGCGTGGCCACAGCGCGACGGCGCGGTCGGTGGCCGGATCGGCGCCGGGCACGTAGGCGCCCAGCGGCATCAGCTCGCGGACCTGCTCGAAGCGGGCCATCAGCTGCTTCAGCTCGCGCGCGGCCTGCTGCTGGCCACGGTCGGCGACCAGCGCCATGCAGCGGCTGATCGACTGCGCCACGTCGATCGCGGGGTAGTGGCCGCGCTCGGCCAGCGCGCGCGTCAGGACGATGTGGCCGTCCAGGATCGCGCGGGCCGTGTCGACGACCGGGTCCTGCTGGTCGTCGCCTTCGGCCAGGACCGTGTAGATGGCGCTCATGCTGCCTTCGCCTTCGCCGTTGCCGGCGCTCTCGACGAGTTCCGGCAGCAGGCTGAAGACCGACGGCGGGTAGCCGCGCGTGGCCGGCGGCTCGCCGAGCGCCAGCGCGACCTCGCGCCGCGCCATCGCGTAGCGCGTCAGCGAGTCGACGAGCAGCAGCACGTGCTGGCCCTGGTCGCGGTAATGGGCGGCGATGCTGTGGCACAGCTCGGTGGCGCGCAGCCGCATCAGCGGCGACTCGTCGGCCGGCGCCACGACGACGACCGCGCGCGCCAGGCCCTCGGCGCCCAGCGACAGGTCGATGAACTCGCGCACCTCGCGGCCGCGTTCGCCGATCAGGCCGACGACGACGACGTCGGCGACCGTGTTGCGCGTGATCAGGCCCAGCAGCACGCTCTTGCCGACGCCGGAACCGGCCATCAGGCCGACGCGCTGGCCGCGGCCCAGCGTCAGCAGGCCGTTGATGGCGCGCACGCCGACGTCCAGCGGCTCGTGCACCGGCTTCTTGCGCAGCGGATTGACCTTGGGCGGCACCATCTGCAGCGGCAGATCGCCGCCCAGGCGGCCGCGGCCGTCGATCGGCTCTCCGAGCCCGTTGACGATGCGACCCAGCCACTGCGGGCCGATCATCAGCGACGAACGCTCTGGCGCGGGCAGCACGCGTGCGCCGGCGGCCAGGCCGTCAGGCTTCTTGAAGGGCATCAGGTAGGCGACCTGGTCGCGGAAGCCCACGACCTGCGCGGCGAGCCAGCCGTCGGGCGAGCCTTCGCTCGCGCCTTCGAGCCGTTGTTCGATCAGGCAGCGCTGACCAGTGCGCAGCGTGCAGCCGCTCGCCTCGAGCAGCAGGCCCGAGGCGCCGACGAGCCGCCCGGTGGGCGTCGACACCGGCACGTCGCCGAGTTCGACACGACGCAGCGCGTTGCTGATCATCAGACGCCCTCCCCGGTCGCGTCACGAGCACCGAGCGCGTCGAGCGCGCCGGCCGCCGTGGACGAATACGGCATCGAGTCGGCGTTCGACTGCGACTGCGACTGCGATTGCGACGGAGCGCCGCCCTGGCCGTCGATCGTGCTCTCGGGCATCAACTGACCCCGCACCTGGTCCATGCAGGCGGCCAGGCGCTGGCGGCAGCCGGCATCGGCCTCGCGCCCGCCGGCGATGACGCGGCACTCGCCCGGATCCAGCGAGGCGTCGGCATGCAGCGTCCACTCGTGCACGCGCTCGGGGCCGAGCTCCAGCAGGCGCTGGCGATCCTCGGGATTCAGGAAGACCTCGACGCCGTCGCGCGCCGGCGGCATGGCCGACAACGTCTCGTCGACCAGCGCCATCAGCTGCGTCGGACGCAGCGTGAGTTCGGCGCGGATGACCTGCCGCGCGACGCGCTCGACCAGCTCGACGACCTCGCGCCGCACGGCGGACTGGTAGTCCTGCTGCAGCTGGCAGAGATGCGTGAGCAAGGTATCGACCGCGGCCAACGGGCTGACCAGCAGCGCCCGCGCGTCCTCACGGCCGGCGGCCAGCCCTGACGCGTGCCCGGCGACCTCGGCGGCGCTGCGCGCCTCGTCGGTGCCGGTCTGCAGTCCGCTCGCATAGCCTTCCTCATAGCCCTTGGCCAGCCCTTCCTGGAAGCCCTGCGCGAGGCTGGCCTGCAGCTGCGCGCCGGACTGCCCGTCGAGCAGCGAGGACGACGATGACAACGCGCGGCCGACCTGGGCCAGCGGCGGGAAGCGATGCGGGCGCAGCGTCTTCATTCGACGACGTCCTCGGCGAACAGCTGGACCTGGATCTCGCCCGCGTCCACCAGCGCCTTGACCTGCGCCATGATCTCGGCGCGCGCCTGCTCCACGCGGCTCATCGGCATCGGTCCGCCGCGGCGCATCAGGTCCTCGAAGCTCTGCGCCTGGCGGCGCGGCATCGCGGCCAGCAGCGCGTCGCGCACCGGCGGCTCGGCGCCCTTGAGCGCGACCGCCCACAGCTCCAGCGGCACTTCCTCGATCAGGCGCGTCAACGTGGCCTCGCTCTGACGCGAGAGCATGAAGAACTCGTACATCGAGGACTCGATCTCGCCGACCACGCCCGGGTCGTGCGCGCGCAGCAGCTCCACCATCTGCTGGCGCTGGCCAGGCATGCGGTTGAGGATCTCGGCGACCTGCTTGACGCCCTCGACGGTCGCGCCCTGCTGGCCCAGGCCGGCGAGGCAGCGCTCGACCAGTTCCTCGAGCTCCATCAGCAGCTCGGCGTCGACCTCCGACAGCCGCGCCATCTGCAGCAGCACGCGGTCACGGCCGCCGGCGGGGCCTTCCGGCAGCGCGGCGACGACGTCGCCGGCCAGCGCGCTCGGCAGGAAGGCCAGGAACACCGCCTGCATGCGCTGATGCTCATGGCTGATCTGCTCGGCCAGCCACTTCGGCGAGGCCCATTGCAGGCGCTGCATCTTGGGCCGGATCGCGTCGCCGTAGATGCTGTTGAGCACGCTGGAGGCGATCTGGCCGCCGAGCGCCAGGTCCAGCGAGCGCTTCAGGTAGGTGCGCGAGGCGCCGTGCACGCCGCTCTGCTCGCGGTAGTCGTCGAAGAAGGTCTGCAGCGAGGCGCGCACCCAGTCGACCTTGATGCCCGACAGCCGCGACATCACCTGCGTGACGTCCAGCAGTTCCTCGCGCGACAGGCAGCGCAGCACGGCGGCCGCGGGCTCCTCGCCCATGCTCAGCAGCACGATGGCGGCACGCTCGACCGGGCTCAGCGACGCGGCGCTGCCGGGCGGAATGAAATCACTCGCTTCGGCCATTTTTCTTCTGCACCCATTGCTTGACGACTTCCGCCACCCGCTCCGGCTCCTTGGCCGCGAGCACCTTCAGGTGGTCCACCAGCACGTCCACCGGAGAACCCGGCGGCGGCAGTTCGTAGTTCTCCAGCAGCGTGGTCACCGCGGAACCGGACGAGCCCGCGCCGGCCCGCGCCGCGGCGCCGCCGTGCAGACCACCGGCCGGGCCGCCCAGCG
>NZ_DASVNZ010000225.1:0-4221 GCF_036486225.1 Roseateles sp.
GCCACGGTTGGCATGTGCGTGCACTGGCACGCCGGCCGGGCCACGGCGCGGAAGGCGTCGAATGGGTGCAGGGCGACGCCATGCTGGCGGCCGACGTGGCGCGCGCCGCGGACGGTGTGGATGTGATCGTGCACGCCGTGAACCCGCCCGGCTACCGGCGCTGGAGCGAGCTGGTGCTGCCGATGCTCGACAACACCATCGCCGCCGCGTCGGCCCGGGGCGCGACCGTCGTGCTGCCCGGCACCGTCTACAACTTCGGACCCGACGCGATGCCCCATCCGGAGGAGGATGCCCCACAACGCCCGCTGACGCGCAAAGGCGCGATCCGTGTCGAGATGGAGCGCCGCCTGCAGGCAGGCGCCGAACGCGGCGACTTCCGGGCGATCGTGCTGCGTGCCGGCGACTTCTTCGGCCCCGGCGCGGCGAACAGCTGGTTCTCGCAGGGGCTGGTGACGCCGGGACAACCGGTGACGCGGATCCAGCAGGCCGGCACCGACGGCGTCGGTCACCAGTGGGCGTATCTGCCGGACGTCGCGACCGCGATGGCCGCGCTGATCGAACGCCGCGACACGCTGCCGGCGTTCGCGCGCTTCCACTTCGCGGGCCACTGGGATGCCGACGGACGCCAGATGGCGGAGGCGATCCGCCGCGTCGTGCAGCGCCGCACCGGCACGCAGCCGCGCATGACCCGTTTCCCCTGGTGGGCGGTGCGCCTGGCGCAGCCGGTGGTGCCGCTGTTCCGCGAACTGGCCGAGATGCGTTACCTGTGGCGCGAGCCGCTGCGCATGGACGGGGCGCGCCTGGCCGCGGAGTTGGCCGCCCAGGGCGGCGTGCCCCACACGCCGCTGGACGTGGCGATCGAGCGCACGCTGGAAGCGCTCGGGTGTCTGCCTGTCGCGCACGCCCCGGCGAAAGTCGCCGCGCCAGCCGCTGGGACAGCGACGCTCAATCGAAGTAGTGCTGACGCAAACGCTCGTAGCGCCCATCCCGCCTGAGGCGGTCCAGCGCGGCCTGCAGGCGCCGCGCGACGGCCGGATCACCGTCCACCGGCAGGCCGTACCAGTAGGACTTGTCGACGTCCATCGGCAGCACCGGGGTCAGCGTCGCATAGGGCAGCTTCAGCTCGCGCAGGTGCCAGGCGGCGGCCCAGTCCAGCAGCACGATCAGGTCCATGCGGCCGGCCAGCAGCTTGCGCAGGTTGGTCGCGTCGTCGAGGCCGAGTTCCAGCTCGGTCTCCGGCCGCAGGCCGTCGGCGACCAGTTGCTTCGCGGCGGCTGAATCGCGCGACACGCCCAGCCGCCAGCCGTTGAGCTGCCGGAGGCTGGTGGGGTGCACATCGGTGCGGTGGCTCAGCCGGTAGACGAGGATGCGACGCGGACTGATCGGTCCGACCCAGCGGTACTGCGTCTCGCGTTCGGGCGTGCGCGTTAGCGAGAACAGCACGCTGTCCGCGCGCCGCGCCGCCTCCTGCACCGACCGCTGCCATGGCAGCACCTGGACACGCAGGGCGATGCCGGCGTCGGCCGCCATCGCCTTCAGGAGTTCGGTGCTGAAGCCGCGCGCGTCGCCGTTCTCGGCATAGTTCAGCGGCGGCAGGTTCTCGGTGAAGGCGATCAGCTCCCCCGCTCCCGAGGCCGTCCGGGCGCGCGCCGCCGGGGCGGCCAGGGCGGTAGGCAGGGCGCCCGGCAGCAGTCCCGCCGCCAGCAGGAGGCAGCACAGACGGCGCTCCGGCAGGGGCTCGATCACGTGGGACATCGCGGCAGTGTAGGAAGGGGCGATGACAGACCGACAGCGGTGTCGTCGCTTATCGCCAACAAGGTCACGGCCTTCCGACTGGGGAAAGCCCTTTCCCTCCAAAGAGGGCGGGCCCCCGAAAGACCTGACCCCTGCCGTTATTCTCCGTCCCCGACCGGGAGGCCCCGGGCGCATCGAGCACAAGGGAGAAAAGAGATGAAGAAGTTCTGGAGCGGACTGGCCGCCGTGATGGTGATGGCGGCCGGTACCGCGCATGCGGCCGATGACACGCTGATCTATGGATCCGTGGGCGTCGGCGGTGTGGACGGCAGTCAGGAGGCCTACAAGCGCGATGGCGACCAGCTGTCCGTCGGTTATTCGTTCGGCTATTACTTCAACGCGAACTATGGCGCCGAGATCTACACACGCAGCCTCGCGTTCCGGCCATTCGGCCCTCGCCGCGACTACGCCTACCCCGACACGCATGTCGGTGTCGCCGCCGTCTACCGCTATCCCTTGACCCGGATGTTCAGCCTGAACGGCCGGCTCGGCATCGGCCAGACCAAGATGTCACGGGATGACGGCGGCCATGCGGGCGACAAGACCAGCGTGACCGCCGGTGTCGGCGCGTCCCTGGAATTCAGCCGCCACGTCGCGATCACCGCCGGCTACGAGCGCTACTCCGGCATCAACACCGGCCTGTGGCTGGTCGGCTGGCAGCTCGGCTACTGATCCGGCGGCTGGCCCAGCGCATGGACGCCGTCAGGCGTCCATCTGCTTCTGGAAGACCAGGCCCGCGTGCTCGCGCAGCGCGTGGAACTTGATCTTGGGCCAGTTCTCCTGCATCGCGCGGAGTTCGCCGGCGTACTCGAGCAGCACCGTCGGCGCGTTCACCGCGTCCCAGGCGACGCGGTGCGCGTTGTGGTCGATGAAGCGGCGCAGTTCCTTCTCGCCGCCGTCCGCCTCGTCGCAGGTCACCCAGCGCGCGACGTTGTAGCGCGCCGGCATGACGCGGGCCTTGACGCCGTACTCATGCTCCAGCCGGTGGGCGACGACCTCGAACTGCAGCTGGCCGACCGCGCCCAGCAGCAGCACGCTGCCGGCCTCGGGGCGGAAGACCTGGATCGCGCCTTCCTCGCCGAGCTGGCGCAGGCCCTCGCGCAGCTGCTTGGTCTTGAGCGGATCCGCCACTTCCACGGAGCGGAACATTTCCGGCGCGAAGAAGGGCAGGCCGGTGTACTGCAGCGCCTCGCCCTCGGTGATCGTGTCGCCGAGCTGCAACACGCCGTGGTTGGGGATGCCGATGATGTCGCCGGCGAAGGCCTCGTCCAGCAGCTCGCGGCGCTGCGACAGGAAGCTCACCACCGTGTTGGGCCGCAGCTCCTTGCCGGAGCGCACGACCTTCAGGCGCATGCCGCGTTCGAAGTGGCCGGAGGCCACGCGAAGGAAGGCGATGCGGTCCCGGTGCGCCGGGTCCATGTTGGCCTGGATCTTGAAGACGACGCCGGTGAACTTGGGCTCTTCCGGCTGCACGACGCGCTGCATCGCGGCGCGTTCGGCCGGCGCGGGCGCCAGCTCGACCAGCGCGTCCAGCACTTCCTGCACGCCGAAGTTGTTGACCGCGGAGCCGAAGAACATCGGCGTCTGCTTGCCTGCGAGGAAGGCGTCCTCGTCGAAGGCCGGCGCGGCTTCCTTGACCAGTTCGATCTCGCCCTGCGCGTTGTCGTACTGCATGCCGAAGCGTTCGGCGTAGGCCGGGTTGTCCAGCCCGTCCAGCACTTCCTCGGTGCCGGCGGCGCGGTCCTCGCCGGGGGCGAACACCCGCATGCGTTGCTGGCGCAGGTCCATCACGCCGTGGAAATGCTTGCCCATGCCGACCGGCCAGGTGAACGGGACCACCGTCATGCCCAGTTCGCGCTCGATCTCGTCCATCAGCGCCAGCGGTTCCTGGACCTCGCGGTCCATCTTGTTGACGAAGGTCAGGATCGGCGTGTTGCGTGCGCGGCAGACCTGGATCAGCCGGCGGGTCTGCGGCTCGACGCCGTTGGCCGCGTCGATCACCATCAGCGCCGCGTCGACCGCGGTCAGCACGCGGTAGGTGTCTTCCGAGAAGTCCTGGTGGCCCGGGGTGTCCAGCAGGTTGATGACGCAGTCGCGGTACTCCATCTGCATCACCGACGAGGCCACCGAGATGCCGCGCTGCTTCTCGATCTCCATCCAGTCGGACGTCGCATGCCGTGAGGCCTTGCGCGCCTTCACCGACCCCGCGATCTGGATCGCGCCGGAGAACAGCAGCAGCTTCTCCGTCAGCGTGGTCTTGCCCGCGTCAGGGTGGGAAATGATGGCGAAGGTGCGGCGACGGCGCACTTCGGAGGGGATGCGGGAGAGGTCGGTGGACATGGCGGCTCTGGGGCGGCGAACCCACGATTATCGGGCACTGCCCCGCTTCTTTGACCGCGCCCGTCGGCGGCAGCCGGCCCCGGGGTC
>NZ_DASVNZ010000228.1:0-26069 GCF_036486225.1 Roseateles sp.
CGCAACGCGAAAGCATCAGTTCAGGCTGTTGCGATAAAAGTGGTGGGAAGTGTTGTAGAGACCGCGGCGCAACTCCACCGGCTTGTCGCCGTAGGTGAAGGAGAGCCGCTCCACGCTCAGCAGCGGGCTGCCGGGCGCTACCTGCAGCAGCGCGGCGGCGTCTGCCTCCGCCGCGACCGCACGGATCTTTTCCTGCGCCCGGATCATGGGCACGTTGAATTCGGTTTCGAGCAGGCTGTAGAACGGGCCGCGATGCTCGAGCAGCCGCTCGGTCGTCAGTCCCTTGAACAGCGCGCCGGGCAGCCAGATGTCGTCGAGCACCACCGGATGGCCGCCGCTGTGCAGCAGGCGGCGGATCTCGATCACGGGATCGCCGGCGCGCAGCTGCATCAGCTTGGCGATGAAGGCCGGCGCGCGCTGGCGCTTGCAGTCCAGCAGCTGACGGCCGAGCGACGAGGCCTCCTCGGCGTCGGGCGTCAGGCGCAGGAAGCGGTATTGCTGCTGCTGTTCCGCATGGGTGGCGACGAAGGTCCCCTTCCCCTGCTTGCGGACCAGCAGGTTGTCGGCGGCGAGTTCGTCGACGGCCTTGCGCACGGTGCCCTGGCTCACCCCGAAGCGGGCCGCCAGATCCATCTCGCTGGGGATGGTCTCCCCCGCCTTCCACTCGCCGGCCTGCAACCCCTTCAGGATCAGCCCCTTGATCTGGCGGTACAGCGGGCTGAACGACGGCGCGGCTTCCGCGCGCGCCAGCTCATTGAGCGGCGTCACGGGGTGGACCGGGGCGGCGGGGGGCGACATGGGGCGCGATTCGAGCACAAACCCGGAGACAGCGTCCACCCTGAGGAGGGAGTCCGACCGTATTAGTCTTATATAAGACAGAAGAGTGTCAGTTTCGCGCAATGCGGAGGCGCTACTTTTGGGGGCAGCTCCCCACACCGGTGGGCGAAGAAGACCCTATCGCGATCCGTGCCGAGGCCGTGCTGTCCTACACTTGCCGCCGCTGGCGCGGACTGCGCCTCACGCATCATTCACTCGCACTTCTCGGAGACCCTGATGAGCAAGAAACCCGTTCGCGTCGCCGTCACCGGCGCCGCCGGCCAGATCGGCTATGCCCTGCTGTTCCGCATCGCTTCCGGCGAGATGCTGGGCAAGGACCAGCCCGTCATCCTGCAACTGCTGGAGATCCCCGACGAGAAGGCCCAGAACGCGCTCAAGGGCGTGATCATGGAGCTGGAAGACTGCGCCTTCCCGCTGCTGGCCGGCATCGAGGCCCACAGCGACCCGATGACCGCCTTCAAGGACACCGACTACGCCCTGCTGGTCGGCTCGCGTCCGCGCGGCCCGGGCATGGAACGCGCCGAACTGCTGTCGATCAACGGCGCCATCTTCACCACGCAGGGCAAGGCCCTGAACGCCGTGGCCTCGCGCAACGTCAAGGTGCTGGTGGTCGGCAACCCGGCCAACACCAACGCCTACATCGCGATGAAGTCGGCCCCGGACCTGCCGGCCAAGAACTTCACCGCCATGCTGCGCCTGGACCACAACCGCGCCGCCTCGCAGATCGCCGCCAAGACCGGCAAGCCGGTGGCCGGCATCGAGAAGCTGGCCGTGTGGGGCAACCACTCGCCGACGATGTACGCGGACTACCGCTTCGCCACCATCGACGGCCAGTCGGTCAAGGCCCTGATCAACGACGAAGAGTGGAACCGCACCACCTTCCTGCCGACCGTCGGCAAGCGCGGCGCCGCGATCATCGCCGCCCGCGGCCTGTCGTCGGCCGCCTCGGCCGCCAACGCCGCCATCGACCACATGCGCGACTGGGCCCTGGGCACCAACGGCAAGTGGGTCACGATGGGCATCCCGTCGGACGGTTCCTACGGCATCCCGAAGGAAGTCATGTTCGGTTACCCGGTGACGGTCGAGAACGGCGAGTACAAGATCGTCCAAGGCCTGGAGATCGACGAGTTCTCGCAAGCCGCGATCAAGAAGACGCTGGACGAGCTGCTGGAAGAGCAAAACGGCGTGAAGCATCTGCTCTAAGCACGTGATGCCATGCGGAGGCCTCTCGGGGCCGCCCCGCTGAGCGACACTCGATGGGCCGACCTTCGCAAGAGGGTCGGCCCTTCTTCTTTCCAGTTTTCGCCCACCCCATGACCACCCTCCTCACTCCCGCCCAGGCCCTGTTCGAAGAAGGTCAGGCACCCGTCGTGCTGCCCGTCGTCGACCACTACTGCGGCGTCGAGGCGCGCATGATCAAGAGCCTGGAGCTGCAGGTGCGCATGGGGCCGGTGTTCGACATCACGCTGGACTGCGAGGACGGCGCGCCGGTCGGCGGCGAGGCCGAGCACATGCTGCTGGTGCTGCACCTCCTGAACGGCCCGCTGAACGCGCATGGGCGCGTGGGCGTGCGGGTGCATCCGTTCAAACACCCCGCCTTCGAGGCCGACGTCGAGGCGGTGATCGCCGGCGGCGGCGAGAAGCTCGCGTTCCTGATGATCCCGAAGCCCGAGGGGATCGATGATCTGAGCCACGCCATCGCCTTCATCGACGACTGCCTGAAGCGTCACGCGATCAAGAAGCCGCTGCCGCTGCACACGCTGATCGAGACCCACGGCGCGTTGCGCGACGTGATGGCCATCGCCGCGCATCCGCGCATCGAGTCGCTGTCGTTCGGGCTGATGGACTTCGTCTCCGCGCATCGCGGCGCGATCCCCCGCTCGGCGCTGACGGTCGAGGGCCAGTTCACGCACCCGCTGGTGCAGCGCGCGAAGCTGGCGATCTCGGCCGCGGCGCACAGCTACGCCAAGACGCCGTCACACTGCGTCGTCACCGAGTTCAAGAGCGAGCGCGCGATCCAGTCCGCCGCCGAGCGCGCCGCGCGCGAATTCGGCTACACGCGGATGTGGAGCATCCACCCCCACCAGATTCAGCCCATCATCGACGCGTTCTCGCCCAGCGTCGCGGAGATCGACGAAGCGATCGACATCCTGCGGGCGGCTCAGGCCGCGGAGTGGGCGCCGATCCAACACCGGGACATGCTCCACGACCGCGCGAGTTACCGACTGTTCTGGCATCTGCTGCAGCGCGCCCACGGCACCGGCCAGCACCTCCCGACAGAGGTGGAACAGGCTTGGTTCGCACCGCGTCCGTCACCGCTCTGACCCGGTGAAGACCCTAGCGTTGCTCAACGGTTTGACACATTAAAACCCCACTTCAGGGGACGTGCCCGCAGTCACAATCGCGCATCGCCGAACCCCGGCGCTTCGTTTTTCCGGCCATTGCTTCGGCCGGTGATCCAAGGCCCTTCAGGTCCCCCAGGTCCAACTTCCACGCTCCTCCCATGCGACTGACCGCCCTCCTCCTCTCCGGCGCCGCTGCTGCCGCGCTCACGCTGACCGCCGGCATCGCCGCCGCCCAGCCCGCCACCAACGCTCCCGCCGCCAAGCCCGCGCCGGCGAAGCCTGCCGCTGCCAAGCCCGCCGCGAAGACGACCACCGCCAAGAAGGCCGCCCCGGTCAAGGCCCCGCCGCCCCCGCTGCCGGAAGCGAACGAGGAACAGCTGGCCGCCGCCAAGCGCGCCTACCTCGGCCTGTACGAGTGCGAGTTCAAGCAGTCGATCACGATCGAACCGAACGCCAAGGACGTCGGCTACATCAACGTGGCCTTCAAGAAGGACACCTTCGTGATGAAGCCCGTGCTGTCGACCACCGGCGCCCTGCGCCTGGAAGACGTCACCGGCCGCACGCTGATGGTCCAGATCGCCAACAAGTCGATGCTGCTGGACGTGAAGGCCGGCCAGCGTCTGGTCGACGACTGCGTCCACCCGGAACAGCGCGCCGCGATCGAAGCCGCGCGCGCCTCGTCGGCCCCGGCCGGCGGCGGTCTGGGCATCACGCCGAGCGCGCAGTAAAGCGCTCCCGCGCCTCTCAAAGCCGCCCTCGAGGCGGCTTTTTGTTATCCATACCGCGCTGGTCGGGCTTCGGGCCTGGCACTGGCTTTCAGAACCCGAAAGTACGTACAATTCATGCATACTTTCTGATTCATACCCACGGTGCGCTGACGTACTGAACGGTCATGAATCCGCCAGAGTCGTCGCCTCATCTCCCAGCATCGCCAGGAGCCCGCATGGAAGCCACCGTCGCCGAACGAGGTCAGATCACCCTGCCCAAGGCCGTCCGCGACGCGCTGGGGCTGACCAAGGGCACCACGCTCAAGGTCGAGCTCGACGGCGCGCGCATCATCCTGCGCAAGAACGTCGACGACGCCATCTCCCGCGCCCGCGGCCGCTTCAAGCTGCCCGAGGGCACCGCCACCGACGACGTCATGCGCGACCTCCGCGGCCGGGCCCCGGATGAGGCGACCGAAGAAACCACGGACGACGGCAAGGCCGCCTGAACCGATGATCGCCGTCGACAGCTCCGTCCTCATCGACCTCCTGGGCGACGCGCCCGGCGCGGACGCGGCCGAGGCCGCGCTGCGCCTGGCGCTGTCTAGCGGTCCGGTGGTGCTGTGCGACGTCGTGCTGTCCGAGGTGACCGCCGGCCTGGGCCACGGCTCGGAGGTGATGGACGCGCTGGAGGAGATGGGCCTGAGCTTCCTGGCCATCGACCAGCGCGCCGCGATCCGCGCCGGCGAGATGCAACGCAAGTTCAAGCAACGGCTGGCGCAGAAGAACGCGGACAAGGGGGCGGATGCCGCCTCGTCGCGCGCCATGCCCGACTTCCTGGTGGGCGCGCACGCGATGCTGCAGTGCGACGGCCTGATCACCCGCGACCAGGGATTCTTCCGAGACTATTTCAAGGGCCTCAAGGTCATCGTGCCCAGCGCGCCGTGACCGACGACAGACCCGTTTTTCCGACCCAAGCAAAGACCACAGAGACTGGAGTTCGCATGCTGCAAGCCTACCGCCAACACGAAGCCGAACGCGCCGCGCTCGGCATCCCGCCGCTGCCACTCGACGCCAAGCAGGTGGCCGAGCTGATCGAACTGATCAAGACCCCGCCCGCCGGTGAAGGCGCCTTCCTGCTGGACCTGCTGACCCACCGCGTGCCCCCAGGCGTGGACGACGCCGCCAAGGTCAAGGCCAGCTTCCTGGCCGCCGTGGCGCACGGCGACCTGAAGGTCGAGCTGATCTCCAAGGCCAAGGCCACCGAGCTGCTGGGCACCATGGTCGGCGGCTACAACGTGCATCCGCTGATCGAGCTGCTGGACGACGCCGAAGTCGCCGGCGTCGCCGCCGAGGGTCTGAAGAAGACCCTGCTGATGTTCGACTACTTCAACGACGTCGCGACCAAGGCCAAGGCGGGCAACGCCAAGGCCCAGGAAGTGATGAAGAGCTGGGCCGACGCCGAGTGGTTCACCTCGCGCCCTGAAGTGGAAAAGAAGATCACCGTCACCGTCTTCAAGGTCCCCGGCGAAACCAACACCGACGACCTGTCGCCGGCGCCGGACGCCTGGAGCCGCCCGGACATCCCGCTGCACTACCTGGCGATGCTGAAGAACACGCGTCCCGACGCGGCCTTCAAGCCCGAGGAAGACGGCAAGCGCGGCCCGATGCAGTTCCTGGAGGAGCTGAAGAAGAAGGGCCACATCGTGGCCTACGTCGGCGACGTCGTCGGCACGGGTTCGTCGCGCAAGTCGGCGACCAACTCGGTGATCTGGGCCACGGGCCAGGACATCCCCTTCGTCCCGAACAAGCGCTTCGGCGGCGTGACGCTGGGCGGCAAGATCGCGCCCATCTTCTTCAACACGCAGGAAGACTCGGGCTCGCTGCCGATCGAAGTGGACGTCGGCGGCCTGGAGATGGGCGACGTCATCGACGTGCTGCCCTACGACGGCAAGCTGGTGAAGAACGGCCAGACCGTCGCCGAGTTCAAGCTCAAGAGCGACGTGCTGTTTGACGAAGTCCGCGCCGGCGGCCGGATCAACCTGATCATCGGCCGCTCGCTGACCGCCAAGGCGCGTGAGTTCCTGGGCCTGCCGGCCTCGACGCTGTTCCGCCTGCCGCAGGCGCCGGCTGAAACGAAGGCCGGCTTCACGCTGGCGCAGAAGATGGTCGGCCGCGCGGTCGGTCTGCCTGAGGGTCAGGGCGTGCGTCCGGGCACCTACTGCGAACCCAAGATGACCACCGTCGGTTCGCAGGACACGACCGGCCCGATGACCCGCGACGAGCTGAAGGACCTGGCCTGCCTGGGCTTCTCGGCCGACCTGGTGATGCAGTCCTTCTGCCACACCGCCGCGTATCCGAAGCCGGTCGACGTCAAGACGCACCGCGAGCTGCCCGCCTTCATCTCCAACCGCGGCGGTGTCTCGCTGCGTCCGGGCGACGGCGTGATCCACAGCTGGCTGAACCGCCTGCTGCTGCCCGACACCGTCGGCACCGGCGGCGACTCGCACACGCGTTTCCCGATCGGCATCTCGTTCCCGGCGGGTTCGGGCCTGGTCGCCTTCGGCGCCGCCACCGGCGTGATGCCGCTGGACATGCCGGAATCGGTGCTGGTGCGCTTCAAGGGTGAGATGCAGCCGGGCGTGACCCTGCGCGACCTGGTCCATGCGATCCCGCTGTACGCGCTCAAGGCCGGTCTGCTGACCGTCGCCAAGGCCGGCAAGAAGAACATCTTCTCGGGCCGCATCCTGGAGATCGAAGGTCTGCCCGACCTGAAGGTCGAGCAGGCGTTCGAGCTGTCCGACGCGTCTGCTGAGCGCTCGGCCGCCGGCTGCACGATCAAGCTGAATCCGGCGCCGATCAAGGAGTACCTGAGCTCCAACGTCGTCCTGATGAAGAACATGATCGCCGACGGTTATGCCGACGCGAAGACGCTGCAGCGCCGCATCGAGAAGGTCGAAGCCTGGCTGGCCAAGCCCGACCTGCTGGAAGCGGACAAGGACGCCGAATACGCGGCCGTGATCGAGATCGACCTGGCCGACATCACCGAGCCGATCGTCTGCTGCCCGAACGACCCGGACGATGCCAAGGTGCTGTCCGAAGTCGCCGGCACCAAGATCGACGAGGCCTTCATCGGTTCGTGCATGACCAACATCGGTCACTTCCGCGCGGCGGCCAAGCTGCTGGGCGGCCAGCGCGACATCCCGGTCAAGCTGTGGGTCGCGCCGCCGACCAAGATGGACCAGAGCGAGCTGATCAAGGAAGGCCACTACGCCGCCTTCGGCACGGCCGGTGCGCGCACCGAGATGCCGGGCTGCTCGCTGTGCATGGGCAACCAGGCGCAGGTCCGCGAGGGCGCGACGGTGATCTCCACCTCCACGCGCAACTTCCCCAACCGTCTGGGCAAGAACACCAACGTGTTCCTGGGCTCGGCGGAACTGGCCGCGATCGCCTCGCGCCTGGGCCGCCTGCCGACCAAGGAGGAGTACCTCAAGGAGATGGGCGTGATCGACGCCGACAAGGCCAGCGTCTACCGCTACATGAACTTCGATCAGATCGAGGAATACGCGGAAACGGCCAAGACGGTCGCGTGATGCAACGAGCGACCTGACGGTCGCTCGACTTGGAGGTCGGCGGGGGATTTTGAGTCCCCTGACCCCTCGCCAAGGAACAAGGGCCCGGAGGTGCGAACCTCCGGGCCCTTTGCATTGCGCTCGTGTTGGAGGAACTCAGCCGCCGATGACGCCACAGGCGACGCGGGCTCCGCCACCGCCCAGCGGCGCGGGATGGTCGGAGTGGTTGTCGCCGCCCATGTGGACCATCAGCGCGTGGCCCTTCACCTCGTCGATCTTCTTCAGACGCGGCGAGAGCACCGGGTTGGACGACTGGCCGTCATGTCCGACATACAGCGGCGGCAGGTCGCCGAGGTGGCCGTCGCCCCACGGCTCGCCGTGGTGCTTGCTGCCCAGCGGATCGAAGTGGCCGCCGGCGGCGCCGGCCGGCGTGACCGTGCCGTCGGCCGCGGTGGACGGCGCGCACGACGGCTTCTCATGCACGTGGAAGCCGTGCACGCCGTGCGGCAGTCCGCTCAGTTGCGGATAGAACGCCAGGCCGTAGGGCGTCTCGACGATGCGCACCGTGCCGGCGGAGGCGCCGGGGCCGTCGGGCTGGGCCATGGACAGATTGACGGTCAGCTCGGCCGCGTGGGCGACCGACAGGGCGGCGCCGGACACGAGCAGGCCCAGGCACAACGACTTCACGAGGTTCATTCAAAGCTCCTTGCGGGGGAACGAGAGAGGGGTCAACAGGACAGCGGGGACCGGAACAGTGGAAGCCGGCGGCTTACCAGTTGCCCTTGGCCACGTACTTGTTGCCGTTGGCCTGGTAACGCGCAATGGCGTCCTTGAGTTCCGTGTGCTGCTCGCAGGACGACTTGCATTCGGCGGCCAGCGAGGCCAGACGGGCCTGCGCCTTCGGCAGATCGCCCTTCATCAGGTAGAGCTCGCCGGAGTACTCCAGCGTGTTGCGGTGATGCGGATCGATGCGCAGCGCCTCGTCGTAGTAGCGCTCCGACGCCGCCAGATCCGGATTGCTGGCCTTGCGCGACACGTAGCCCATCAGGTTGTTCCAGTCCGCGCTGCGGCGGTCGTCGACGCGCTTGAGTTCGTCGCGCGCCGCTTCCCACTGACGCGCCTCGATCAGCTGGCGCGCGGTGGCCAGGCGGTTCACCGCCGGCGCGGGGGCGGCCGATGGCGGCGGCGCCATGTCGGCGGCCTGCGCGGATTGCAGGGAACCGGCCAGCGCCCAAACGGCAGCGACCAGGGACAGCAGCTTCATCGTCTTCATGTGTTGCTCCTCGAGCGTGTTGCAGGACATCCTGCTTCTAGACTTACGGGACTGTGATGACGGCGGACGCACCGGCTTCGAGATTTCGATGTAACGATTCGTCGAACGCACCAGGCTTTGCGCCGCCCTCACTCGGATTTCAGCGGGAGTTCAGCCGGATCTCAGCCGAACCTCACCACACCTTGACGCACGCCCCTTCGAGCACGAAAGCCGAAGGTGTCGCCGGTGCGGGACCTTCACCCGCCTCCAGGCTGATCGCCACGCGACCCACGCTGAAGAAGAGCTTCTCGGACTCGGCCGGCAAGGCGATCTGCGTCTGGCCAGACGGCGACACCGTGCCGACGATGAACGGCGCGCCGTCCTTCGGGATGGCCCACAGCGTGGCGCGTCGACCTTCAGGCACGGCGATCGGACGCAGCACCTTCACGGTGAGCAGCTTGCCGTGCCGCTTCGAACTCACGACGACGGACGGCGGCGCGGCCGCTGCGCTGAGCACGCCGACATAACTCGCCGGCAATGCTTCCGAAGCGGGCTCCAGGCCCACCGTGGTGGGCAGCGTCTTGACGAGCACCACCGCGAGCAGCATCCCCGCGAGGACGCCGCCGGCGGCGCGGCCGGTGAGCCAGCCCAGCACGGTGCCCAGGACGCCTTGGGTGTCGCCAGTCCGGGTCTGACCCGTTGCCTGGGTTCGTGGGAACAGACGCTGCTCGATGCCCTGCCAGGTCGACACGGGCGGCTGGATCGGCACCGGCGCGCGCTCCATCACCGCCAAGCGTTGCTCCCATTGCGCGACCGCGGCGGCGATCGGCCGGGAGTCGCGCATCAAGGTGACGAAGCGGCGTCGCGCAGGTCCTTGCAGCGTGCCCAGCACGTACTCGCGCGAGAGGTGCTCCACCAGCTCGGGTCGGTGGTAGTTCATGGCGCGACGACTCCCCCGGCTTCGAGGCAGGCCTTGAGCCGGTCCAGGCCCCGGCGCACCCACGCTTTGATCGTGCCGAGCGGCGCCTGCAGCGCCTCGGCGATCTCGGTGTGGACCATGCCGCGGTAGTACGCCAGCGCGAGCGCCTGGCGCTGCTGCGCCGACAGCGCCTGCATGCAGGCGCCGATGCGCGCGTCGGCCAGGTTCTGTTCGAGCAGTTGCAGCGGTTCACCGGCCGCGTCCGCCGGAACGGCGAGCGCTTCTTCGTCCAGCTCGACCGACTGCTCGTCCTCGTTGCGGCGCGAGCGCAGCAGGTCGATCGCCTTGTTGCGGACGATGTTGATCATCCACGTCATCGGCGTGCCGGCCTCGGGGCGATAGGTCTGCGCGTGATGCCAGATGCTCACGTAGGCCTCCTGGAGGTTTTCCTCCGCGCGCTGTTCATTCCTCAACATACGCAAGGACACGGAGAACAGATGCGAGCTCGTCAGGCGGTAGAGGAGCTCGAAGGCCGCGCGGTCGCGCAGCGCCACGCGGGCCATCAGTTGGGGGAGGTCTTGATTCGCTTGCATCACCGGGCGTTACTGCGAGGACCCGGGATGATCCGCCAAGATGGCGCTCACCGCGACGGGGCGACACCCCAAAAGAGGTAGTCGGCGCTGTAGTCGACGCGCACGGTCCGGGCGGCGGCCGCGGCGACGCAGTCCTGGGCCGGCGGCGCGACGCCGCCGACGGTGCTGATGCGCTGGACGGCCTCGACAGGATCGAGGCCGCCGGCGCCGCTGCGCGACTTCACTGTCAGCAGCAGCCAGGGGATGGCGCCCGCGGTCGGCGACGGAGCCGAGGCCTTGGCCTGCCCGACGATGCGGGAACCGTCCTCGAGGCGCCAGAAGGGACCGGCGCCGTGATCGCCGACCTTGGTGCCGCGCGCGTCGAACAGCGTCGCTTCAGGGCCGCGGAACTGCCATTCCCAGGCGCCACCGGCGCCCTGCGCGCATTCGTAGATCTGGACGCCGACGGCGTGAACCTGCAGGAGCTTGCGCGAGCCGTCCGCGGGTCGCAGCGCCGCGGGGATCTCCGGGTCCTTCACCGCCATGGCGGAGGCCGGGTCCGGCAGCCGGGCCAGGACTTCAGCGGACGGTCGGGAGGCCTGCGCGCCCGCGCTGGCGCCGAGCGCGGCGACGGTGAGCAGGGACAGGACGAAGGGGGTGGCACGCGGCATGGAAATCTCCTGGGTCGGTGGGAGGAAGGCGCGGCATCGATGCCGCACATCATCCACTTACGGAGACGGCGCCGGCTTGGATGCAGCGCGATGACGACGACGATGGTCCGCAGCGAAGGCCCGTGGCGACAACCGGCGGCGAGGTCCTTCAGAGCGCGAGCCTCAGGGCTTCCGCCCTCGCCAGATGCACCCTCACGCGGCTCTCCAGCCAGGTGTGTCGATGACTGCCCTGAGGCGGCGCCAGTCGCTCGAACAAGCGGGCATACGTCGCGCTGAGTGTCTCGAAGCCCCGGGCCAGCCCCTCACAGTCCGCCGGCGATGCGCCGCCAGGAAAAGGCGCATCGATCGCGTTCAGGAGGCAGCCGCCCATCACCGCCATCTGGCGGGTGCGCCGGTACTCGCCGGCCAGGCCCGCCACGAGCACGTCGGGACGGCGCACACCGATGCGTCGCAGGCGTCGTTGCGCTTCAGGACCGGCGCACGCCTCGCCGACCTGCCGGAGCTCGGCCAGCACCTGGTTCCACAACGCACGAAGCTCCTCGCCGACCTCGTCGGAAGGATCGATGACCATCGTTGTCTCCTGCGGTCTTCGTTGTTGCGCCGCGGCCCGTCGAGGGGCTGCGGCCGGCGGCGAGCCGCCTCCACCGGCATCCCGGCGGAGGCGCTCGCCGCGTCTTCAGGCGAGATCGAAGCGATCGAGGTTCATCACCTTGGTCCAGGCGGCGACGAAGTCCCTGACGAACCGGCCCTGCCCGTCGCCGGCCCCGTAGACCTCGGCCAGCGCGCGCAGCACCGCGTTCGATCCGAACACCAGGTCGACACGGGTGCCGGTCCAGCGCGGTGCGCCGGTCTCGCGGTCGCGGCCTTCGAACAGATCGGCGTCCTGTGCATTCGCCCGCCACTGCGTCGACATGTCCAGCAGGTTGACGAAGAAGTCGTTGGTCAGCACGCCGGGCCGCTGCGTGAAGACGCCGTGCGAGGCCGTGTCCACATTGGCTCCGAGGACGCGCAGGCCGCCCACCAGCACGGTCATCTCGGGCGCGCTCAAGGTGAGCAGCTGCGCCTTGTCGATGAGCAGCTCCTCCGCAGACACGGTGAACCTGGCCTTCTGGTAGTTGCGGAAACCGTCCGCGACCGGCTCCAGCACGGCGAAGGACTCGACGTCGGTCTGGTCCTGCGTCGCGTCCGTGCGCCCCGGCGTGAAGGGCACCGTCACGGCATGGCCCGCGGCCTTCGCGGCCTGCTCGACGCCGGCACCGCCGGCCAGCACGATCAGGTCGGCGAGCGAGACCTTCTTGCCGCTGCCTGCCCGGTCGGCGTTGAAGCCGCGCTGGATGGCGCCGAGCACCGTCAGCACGTCCGCCAGCTGGCTGGGCCGGTTGACGGCCCAGTCCTTCTGGGGCGCCAGGGCCACGCGCGCGCCGTTGGCGCCGCCGCGCTTGTCGGAACCGCGGAAGGTCGAGGCCGAAGCCCAGGCCGTGGACACCAGCTGGGACACGGTGAGTCCCGAGGCCAGCACCCGCGCCTTCAGCACGTCGATGTCGCTGTCGTCGATGAGCGGATGGTCGACCGCCGGGATGGGGTCCTGCCAGAGCAGCGTTTCCTTGGGCACCTCGGCGCCGAGGTAACGCGCACGCGGTCCCATGTCGCGGTGCGTCAGCTTGAACCACGCCCGCGCGAAGGCGTCGGCGAACTGCTCCGGATGGGCCAGGAAGCGCCGCGAGATCCGCTCATAGGCCGGGTCGACGCGCAGCGACAGGTCGGTCGTCAGCATCGTCGGCGCATGGCGCCGGGTCGGGTCATGCGCGTCGGGCACGGTGCCCGCGCCCGCGCCGTCCTTCGGCTGCCACTGATGGGCGCCGGCCGGGCTCTTCGTCAGTTCCCATTCGAAGCCGAACAGGTTCTCGAAGAAGTTGTTGCTCCACGCGGTGGGCGTGGTGGTCCAGGTCACTTCCAGGCCGCTGGTGATCGCGTCGCCGCCATGGCCCTTGCCGAAGCTGTTCGCCCAGCCCAGGCCCTGCGCCGCGAGATCGGCGCCCTCGGGCTCCACGCCGACGTGGGACGCGGGACCGGCGCCGTGGGTCTTGCCGAAGGTGTGCCCGCCGGCGATCAGCGCGACGGTCTCTTCGTCGTCCATGGCCATGCGCGCGAAGGTCTCGCGGATGTCCCGCGCCGCGGCGAGCGGATCCGGCACGCCGTTGGGACCTTCGGGGTTCACGTAGATCAGGCCCATCTGCACGGCCGCCAGCGGCCGCCGGAGTTCCCGGTCGCCGCTGTAGCGCTGGTCATCCAGCCACTTGGCTTCGGCACCCCAGTTGATGTGGTCCTCGGGTTCCCATTGGTCGACGCGACCGCCGGCGAAGCCGAAGGTCTTGAAGCCCATGGACTCCAGCGCGACGTTGCCGGCCAGGATCATCAGGTCGGCCCAGGAGATCTGCTGACCGTACTTCTGCTTGACCGGCCAGAGCAGGCGACGGGCCTTGTCGAGGTTGCCGTTGTCGGGCCAGCTGTTCAGCGGGGCGAAGCGCTGCTGACCGCCGCCGGCGCCGCCGCGGCCGTCGGCCGTGCGGTAGGTCCCGGCGCTATGCCAGGCCATGCGCACGAACAGCGGGCCGTAATGCCCGAAGTCGGCCGGCCACCAGGGTTGCGAGTCCGTCATCAGCGCGTGCAGGTCGCGCTTCACGGCCGCGAGGTCGAGGCGCTTGAACGCCTCGGCGTAGTTGAAGTCCTCGCCCATCGGGTCGGACTTGCTCGAGAGCTGCCGCAGGACGGTCAGGTTCAGCTGGTTGGGCCACCAATCGCGGTTGGTCCGCGCCACGGGCGCGCCGCCGTGTCCCGTCACCGGGCACTTGCCTTCTTCACTCATCGCTTCTCCAGATTTTCTGCCATGACCCGCGTCGACCGCCCATCGAGCCTGGGCTCGACGCGGGGTTTCTTGTTCCCCTGGGATGTCAGGGGCGGGGGTCAGTATTTGCTATCGACTGTCAGCAAGCCATTTGCAAATGCTAATGACTCGGATAGCGGCAGACTTGGAGAAGTGGAGGTTCAGAGTCCGCGCACCATCTCCACGTGCGCGATCCCGGCTTCCTCGAACACCGGCCCGCGGCGCTGGAATCCCGCGCGCGTGTAGAAGCCCTCGGCGCTGAGCTGCGCGTGCAGCAGCACCTCTCGGTAGCCCTGCGCCCTGCCCGCCTGCATCAGCGCGTCCAGCACCTGGCGGCCGACGCGGCTGCCGCGCATCGACGACAGCACCGCCATGCGCCCGATCTTGGCAACACCTGGCACGTGCTCCAGCAGCCGGCCCGTGGCCAGCGGCCGGCCCAGCCGGTTGTAGGCCACCGCGTGCGTGCAGCTGTCGTCGGCGGCATCCCATTCCATCTCGGCGGGGATCTTCTGCTCCTCGACGAACACGGCCTGCCGGATGCGGTGCGCGTCCTCGCCCACCGTCGCCCAGTTGCCCACGCGGGCCTCGGTCATCGCCTCGCCGCGCTCGAAGCCCAGCAGCAGCTCGCGCAGCGCCTGCGGCACCGCCTTGGGGAGGCGCACCGCCGGGTCGGCGAAGACGTAGACCAGCTCGCCGTGCACCAGGCACTCGTCGCCGCGGAACACCGCGCAGCTCACCGTCATCGAGGTCGTGCCGACGCGCTCGGTGCGCACGCCGATGTCGAGCAGCTCGTCGTAATGCGCCGAGCCGAGGTACTCGATCGTCGACTTGCGGACGAACAGATCGCCCTCCAGCGACTGCATCGTCGGCGCGTACGGCAGCGCCAGCGCGCGCCAGTAGCCGCCGACCGCCGTGTCGAAGTAGGTCAGGTAGTGGCCGTTGAAGACGATCTGCTGCGCGTCGATCTCGGCCCAGCGCACGCGCAGGCGCTCGAAGAAGCGGAAGCGGTCGCGGCTCATGCCGGCATCGGTGGCGGTGGTGCTCATGCGGAAGCCCCAGTCGGGGTCGAAGAAGTCGTCGTCTCGGGAACGGGAATGGGAACCGGCGCCGGCAGGCCGAAGGCCGTCCTCAGCGCGTCCGCGCAGGCATCCAGCGCCTGCTCGGCCTCCGGAATGCTACGACCCATCTTGATGAAGTCGTGCGTCACGCCGCGGTACAGCTCCAGCCGCACCTCGTTGCCGTTGGCGCGCAGCAGGTCGGCGTAGGCGATGCCTTCGTCGACCAGCGGATCGGCCTCGGCCAGGATGAGCGTCGCAGGCGCCAGATCCCCGTGGTCCTCGGCCTGCAGCGGCGCGAAGCGCCAGTCGTCGCGCTGTGCCGTCGGGATGTACTGGTTGAAGAACCACGCGATCGTGTCGGCGTCCAGCAGATGGCCCTTGGCGAAGCGGCGATGCGAATCGGTGTCCGCATGCGCGGTCGCGCCGGGCGTGATCAGCAGCTGCATCACCAGCGACAGGCCCAACCGGTCACGGATGTCGCGCGCATGCAGCGCCGTCACCGCGGCCAGCGTGCCGCCGGCGCTGTCGCCGCCGACGGCGATGCGCGCCCGGTCCAGGCCCAGATCCGCAGCCGCGGTCGCCAGCCATTCCAGCGCCGCCCAGCAGTCGTCGACGGCCCCAGGGAACGGATGGTCGGGCGCCAGGCGGTAGTCGACCGCGATCACCGCCGAGCCCGTGCGCAGCGCCAGCTGGCGGCACAGGCTGTCGTGGGTCTCGAGGCTGCCGATGACGAAGCCGCCGCCGTGGAAATACAGCAGCACCGGCAGGCCGCGGGCGTCCCGCGCGGCGGCGTCCTCGCGGGTGAGCGGCGCGTACAGGCGCGCGGCGATGTCGCCGGCGGGACCGGGGATGGCCAGGTTCTCGATGCGCGGCAGCGGCGCCCGCGGCAGGTCCAGGATCTCGGCCCCCATCAGGTAGGCGATGCGGGCCTGCCGGGGCGTGAGGCTGTGGAACGACGGACGGTTGGCGCGGTGGATGCGCTCCAGCACCGCGGCCATCCGCGGTGTCAACAAGGTGCTACTCAACGGGAACTCCAGGGCGTAGGCTCGGCTGTTGCCAAGCCGCAATCGCGGGATTTTCCCAGACAACGCGGACCGCCGCCGGGGCGGCCCGCCATCACCAGGCAAAGGACCTCGCCCATGGCCCTGATCCAGTACCTCACCCACATCCACCTGGAGGCCGGCGCGCGCCGGCTGATCGGCGCGGAATGCGCGCGCGCCGGCATCGCCAGGCCGCAGATCGTGACCGACGCGGGCGTGCGCGCCGCCGGCGTGCTGGACCTGGTCCTCGAGGCCTGGACCGCCTCGCCGATCGCCGCGGCCGCCCTGCCCGTCTACGACGGCACGCCGCCCAACCCGACCGAGGCCGCGGTGCGCGAGGCCGTCGCGTTGTTCCACACCCACGGCTGCGACGGGCTGATCGCGGTCGGCGGCGGCTCGAGCATCGACCTGGCCAAGGGCGTCGCGATCGCCGCGAGGCACGACGGCCCGCTGACGCACTTCGCCACCATCCTCGGCGGCGCCGGCAACATCACGGACAGGGCCGTGCCGCTGATCGCCGTGCCGACGACGGCCGGCACCGGCTCCGAGGTCGCGCGCGGCGCGATCATCATCGTGGACGACGGCCGCAAGCTCGGCTTCCACAACTGGGCGCTGATGCCCCGGTCGGCCATCTGCGATCCCGAGCTGACGCGCAAGCTGCCCGCCGCGCTGACGGCGGCGACCGGCATGGACGCGATCGCGCACTGCATGGAGACCTTCATGTCCTCGGCCTTCAATCCGCCGGCCGACGGCATCGCGCTCGAAGGCCTGCGCCGCGGCTGGCGCCAGATCGAGCGCGCCACCACGCATCCCGACGACATCGACGCCCGCCTGGACATGATGGCCGCGAGCACGATGGGCGCGCTCGCCTTCCAGAAGGGGCTGGGCTGCGTGCATTCGCTGAGCCATGCGCTCGGCGGGCTGATGCCGAAGCTCCACCACGGCACCTTGAACGCGGTGTTCCTGCCGGCGGTGATCCGCTTCAACGGGATGCACGACTCGATGCGGCGCGACGACAAGATCGCCCGCATGGGCCATGCGATGAATCTGCAGGAGGGCACGCCGGCCGACGAACTCGCCGGCGCGGTCAAGGCGATGAACCAGCGCCTGGGACTGCCCGCGGGCCTGGGGGCGATGGGCGTGACGGTCGACCTCCACGAGCAGATCGTCGAGCGCGCGCTGCACGACCACACCCACAAGACCAATCCGCGCGAAGCCTCGGCCAGCGACTACCGGAAGATGCTGGACGAGTCGATGTGAGGCGCCCCGACGCCCCCTACCAACTAGTAGACAACCGGTAGAATGGCGCCTCGTTCATTCGAATCGGGCCCCATGACCGTCGAGCTTTCCCCCAAGGCCGCCGAGATCGTCGCGCACACGCGTTCGCTGCTGGTCTCGGGCGGCTACAACAGCTTCAGCTACGCCGACCTGGCCGAACGGGTCAAGATCACCAAGGCCAGCATCCATCATCACTTCCCGAGCAAGGCGGTGCTGGTGCAGCGCGTGGTGGCGCTCTATCGGGAAGAAGCGAGGAACGGCCTCGCCGGCATGGTGCAGAAGATCAACAACCCGGTGGCGGAGCTCAACGCCTACGCGGACTACTGGGCCGGCTGCATCCGCAGCGGCGAGCACCCGTTCTGCATCTGCGCGATGCTCGCGACGGAAATGCCGACCATCCCCGAGGAAGTGGCGGTCGAGGTGCGCGGTCATTTCAATGACCTGAACACCTGGCTCGCCGGCGTGCTCAAACGCGGTGCCGCCGCCGGCCAGTTCCACCTCGGGGGTACCCCGGCGAACTCGGCGCGCGCGTTCATGGCGATCGTGCACGGCGCGATGCTGATGGCCCGCGCGGTCGATGACCCGAAGGCGTTCGGCGCGATCGTGCAGCCGGCGATCGTCAAGTTGACCCAGCCGGGCTGACTGCCCAGACCGCGCGCGCTGCGCGCGCCCCTCACCCCTACCCTCTCCCGCAAGCGGGAGAGGGAGCAAGAAGGGTGGCGCCGCCAGTTCAGCTCGGTGCATTCTCACTCCCTCTCCCGCTAGCGGGAGAGGGCGGGGGTGAGGGCCAGCGGCGGTGGAAGTGCAGAAGCCCTCAGCGGTCCTCGGGCGCCTTGCCTGTGGTCTTCACCGCGCGCAGGAAGTCGAAGTCCACGCCCTGGTCCGCCTGCGTGACCGTCTGCAGGAACAGCTTGCGATAACCGCGCTCCGCCGTCGGCTCGACGACCGGGTTCTCCGCGGCGCGTTTCGCGAGCTCCTCGTCGGAGACCAGCAACGCGATCTCCCGCTGCTTCACGCTCAGGCGGATGCGGTCGCCGTTGCGCACATGGGCGAGCGGGCCGCCCACCGCCGCTTCCGGCGTCACATGCAGCACGATGGTGCCGAAGGCGGTGCCGCTCATGCGGCCGTCGGACACACGCACGATGTCCTTCACGCCGGCCCGCGCCAGCTTGCGCGGGATCGGGATGTAGCCCGCCTCGGGCATGCCCGGCGCGCCCTTCGGTCCGATGTTCTTCAGCACCAGGATGTCGTCGGCGGTCACGTCGAGATCGTCGCCGTCGATGCGCGCCGCGAGGTCCGCGCTGTTCTCGAAGACCACCGCCCTGCCCTCGTGCTCCATGAGCTTCGGATCCGCCGCCGACTGCTTGATGATCGCGCCGCCCGGGGCCAGGTTGCCACGCAGCACGGCCAGGCCGCCCTGCGGATAGATGGGCCGGTCGAACGGACGCACCACGTCCTGCTTGAAGCCCTCACCGGCGCGTTCGATCTCCTCGCCCAGCGTCCGTCCGGTGACCGTCAACGCCTCCAGGCGCAGCAGCGGCTTGAGCTCGCGCAGCAGCGTCGCCATGCCGCCCGCGTGGTGGAAGTCCTCCATGTAGTGCTGACCCGACGGCTTCAGGTCGAGCAGCACCGGCGTCTCGCGCCCGAGGCGATCCAGCCCGGCGAGGTCGATGTCGATGCCCATCCGACCCGCGATCGCGGTCAGGTGCACGATGCCGTTGGTCGAGCCGCCGATCGCAAGCAGCACGCGCAGCGCGTTCTCGAACGCGGCCGGCGTGAGGATCTTGTCGATCGTCAGTCCCTTGCGCGCCAACTCCACGGCCTGCGCGCCGGTCTGCTCGGCCACGCGGATGCGATCCGCCGTGACGGCCGGCGGCGAGGCGCCGCCCGGCACCGTCATGCCCAGCGCTTCCGCCACGCAGGCCATCGTGCTGGCCGTGCCCATCACCGAGCACGTCCCCACGCTGGCGACGAGCTGGTTGTTGACGTCGGCGATCTCCTGGTCGTCGATCTCGTCCGCGCGGTACTTGCCCCAGTAGCGGCGGCAGTCGGTGCAGGCGCCGACGCGCTCGCTCCGGTGGCTGCCGGTGAGCATCGATCCGGTGATCAGCTGGATCGCCGGAATGCCCGCCGAGGCAGCACCCATCAGCTGCGCCGGCACCGTCTTGTCGCAGCCGCCGATCAGCACGACCGCGTCCATCGGCTGCGCGCGCACCAGCTCCTCCGTGTCCATCGACATCAGGTTGCGCAGGTACATGCTGGTCGGGGCCGAGAAGCTCTCGTGCACCGAGATCGTCGGGAAGTCCATCGGCAGCCCGCCGGCAAGCATGATCCCGCGCTTCACCGCCTCCAGCAGCTGCGGCATGTTCCCGTGGCACGGGTTGTAGCTGCTGCCGGTGTTGGTGATGCCGATGACGGGCCGGTCCAGCGCGTCGTCGGTGTAGCCCGCGCCCTTGATGAAGGCCTTGCGCAGGAACAGCGAGAAGCCCTGGTCGCCGTAGTTGGTGAGGCCCTTCTTCAGGCCCTTGGGGGTATCGCTCATGAGAGGCTCACTCGTCTGCCTTGATGTTGGCCGCGGCGATGACCTTGGCCCATTTCGTCACTTCGCCCTTGAGGCGCTCCTGCGAGGCCGCCGGCGTCAGCGGCGCCTGCGCCACCACGCCCTGCTGGGCCAACTGTGCCAGCACCTCGGGCTTCCTGAGCGCCTTGTAGATCTCCGCATTCAGGCGCGACACGACCTCCGGCGGCGTGCCCGCCGGCACCAGCACGCCGAAGGTGGAGGTCACCAGCAGGTTGGGGAAACCGGCCTCGGCCGTGGTCGGCACGTCGGGCAGGCTGGGATCGCGCGCGGCGGCCGCCACCGCCAGCGGCGTGAGCTTGCCGCCCTTGATGAACTGCAGCACCGCCGGCACGGTTTCGGCCATGAACTGGAGCTGGCCGGCGATCAGGTCGGTGACGGCGGGGCCGCTGCCGCGGTAGGGGATGTTCTCGGTGGCGAGCTTGCCCTGCAGCTTCAGCATCTCCGAGGCCATGCGCTGCGGCGCGCCGGCGCCGGACGAGCCGAAGGACACCTTGCCCGGATTGGCCTGGATGTAGGCGACGAGCTCCTTGAGCGACTTGGCCGGCACGCCGGTGTTGGCCACGAAGACCAGCGGCACGCTGCCGACGACGGCGGCGGTCTGGAAGTCCTTGACCAGGTCGTAGCGGACCTTGCCCTTCTCCAGGGTCGCGATGGTCGAGTGCGAGGTCATCGCGCCCATGAGGATCGTGTAGCCGTCGGGCGCGGCCTTGGCGACGGCCTGCGCGCCGAGGTTGCCGCCCGCGCCGGCGCGGTTCTCGACGATGACCTGCTTGCCCAGCCCGACGGAAAGCTCCGCCGCGAGGATGCGGCCGATGATGTCGGTCGCGCCGCCGGGCGAGAACGGGACGATCATCGTGATGACCTTGTCGGGCCAGGTCGCCGCGGCGGCGGGGCCGCCCAGGGCGAGCGAGGACGCCGCGACGCCTGCCGCGGCGGCGAGGACCTGGCGTCTGTCGACACCGGATTTCGGATGGGACGAGCGGGGCATGTTGTCTCCTGGCCGGGTGGATGGCGTTGTTGTGGGTCGCATGTTTCGTCAAACTCGACCTGAGAACAATTTGCTTCCCATTGCTTCAGAGCAAAAAATTCCTTATGTTCCGGAGCGCCGGCCGGGACCGGCGCGACGAAGGACGACGGGATGGATCTGCGCTACGTACAGAGCTTCGTGACGACGGTGGAATGCGGCTCCATCGCGGAGGCCGCCCGGCGGCTGGACATGACCGCGCCGGCGGTCGCCGCGCGGCTGAAGGCGCTGGAGGACGACCTCGGCACGGCGCTGATCCGACGCTCCGGGCGCTCGGTGAAGCCGACGGCGGCGGGGCTCAACATCTTCGACCGCGCCCGCAACATGCTGCGCGAGGAGCGCGACCTGCGCGCGCTTGCCAACGAGAAGGTGCAACTGGGCGAACTGCGACTGGGCGCTTTCGTCTCGGCGCTGACGACGGTGCTGCCGCCGGTGCTGCGGCGCCTGTACGAGAGCCACCCCGACCTCTCGGTCTCGGTGGTCTCCAACGCGTCGACAGAGCTGGTGCGGATGGTGGCGGCCGGCGACCTCGACGCCGCCGTCGTCGTGGAGCCGCAGTTCGCGATCCCCAAGACCTGCGAGTGGCGCGAGCTGATGACCGAGCCGCTGGTCGTGGTGGCGCCCGAGGCGCTGGCACGGCGCGACGCGCACGACCTGCTCCGCACCGAGCCCTTCATCCAGTACGACCGCTCGGTGCTGGGCGGACAACTGGCAGACCGCTACCTGCGCCAGCAAGGCCTGACCCCGCGACGCCGGCTGGAGATCAACGGCCTGATGTCCATCGCCGCGATGGTGGACCAGGGCTTGGGCATCTCGCTGCTGCCGGACTGGTCGGCGCTGTGGTCGAGCGGTCTGGCGATCCGGAAGGTGCCGCTGCCCGCCACGGCGCCGGTCCGCAAGAGCGGCTTCGTCTGGAGCGCGCAAAGCCCGCGCGCGCCGTTGGCGCGGATGTTCCTGGAGCAGGCGGAGGCGTTGTTCGCGTCGAAGGGGAAGCGCAAGCGCTGAGCTTTTCAGCCATGCCGCCCCGGCATAACAGCTAGCGCCGTTCCGGCATTGGTCGCGGCGGGGTCCCCGACCAGAATGCGCGCGGGCGGATCTTCCCGGTCCTGCCCTCCGCGCGCCGTCCCCCGGCGCCGATTCCCCCACAAGGTCCCCATGAAGAGACAAGCATTCCTCTGGGCCGGCGCCGCACTGGCGTTCGCCGCTCCGCTCGCGTTCGCGCAGACCCTCCCGCCCGGTCCCGTCAAGATCGTCGTCGGCTACTCCGCCGGCGGCGCCGTGGACGTGGTCGCCCGCGCCGTCGCCGTGCGGCTGCAGACCGAGCTGAAGCAGCCGGTCATCGTCGACAACAAGCCCGGCGGCGGCAGCAACATCGCCGCCCGCGGCGTCGTCACCGCGCCGGCCGACGGCGCCACGCTGCTGATGGCCGCCAACGCCGTCGCGGCCAACATGGCCCTCTACCAGCCGCCGCCCTACGACGTGGAGAAAGACCTGGCCCCGGTCGCCCTGATCGGCCGCGTGCCGGTCATCATCGCGGTCAACCCCGAGTCGCCCTACAAGACGCTCGCCCAGCTCATCGAGGCCGCCAAGGCCAAGCCGGAATCCGTCGGCTACGCAACGCCGGGCAACGGCTCCACGCCGCATCTCGCGGTCGAGCTGTTCGCCAGCGCCGCGAAGATCAACCTGATGCACGTGCCCTACAAGGGCGGCGCCCAGGCGCTCACCGATGTCATCGGCGGCCAGGTGCCCGTCGTGGCGCTCAACGCGCTCGAGATCCTGCCGCACTGGAAGAGCGGCAAGCTGCGCCCGCTGGCCGTGCTGAGCGCCAAGCGCTCCGCCCTGTTTCCCGACGTGCCGACGATCGCGGAGTCCGGCTTCCCCGGCTTCGAGGCCTCGGTCTGGTACGGCCTGATGGCGCCGGCCGGCACGCCCAAGCCGGTGCTCGCCGCACTGAGCGCCGCCGCCGTCAAGGCCGCCCAGTCGCCGGAAGTGAAGGAACGCCTGGCCCAGGCCGGCGGCGAGAGCACGCCCGGCGATGCCACCGCCTTCGCCAAGCACCTGCACGCGGAACGCGAGCGCTACACGAAGCTGATCACCGCCGCCAAGATCAAGCCGGACTGAGTCAAGCCGGATTGATTCGAGCCCGATTGAAGCCCGGGCGATCTGCGCGTCCGCCGCGCGGATCGCTCGGGTAATCACGCTTCGCCCCCTGCGGGGAATCGACGTCTCATGACTCCCACAAGATCAGGAGACGTCATGACCCATCCCCGCTTCACGCACGGCCGCTCGCGCCGCGCGTTCATCACCTCCGCCGCGATCAGCGCCATCGGCCTGATGGGCGCCCTCCCCGCGCTGGCGCAGGACTTCCCCTCGAAGCCGATCCGCTTCATCGTGCCCTACGCGGCCGGCGGCACGACCGACCTGGTCGCCCGCACCGTCGGCGCGCACATGGCGCAGACGCTGGGGCAGGCCGTCGTCGTCGAGAACCGCGGCGGCGCCGGCGGCAACCTCGGCATGGACGCCGTCGCCAAGTCCGCACCCGACGGCTACACGGTCGGCATGGGCGCCATCTCCACCAACGCGCTCAACCCGCACATCTACAAGAAGATGGCCTTCGACCCGCGCAAGGACTTCAGCGCGATCGGGCTGCTCGGGAACTCGACCATCGTGCTGGAGGTCTCGCCGTCCGTGCCGGTCAAGACCGTCGCCGAGCTGCGTGCGCACGCCGCCAAGAACCCCGGCATGCCGTTCGGCACCGCTGGCGCTGGCACCTCGATGCATCTGGCGGGCGTGCTGTTCGGGCAGCTCAGCCACACCGAGTGGGTGCACGTGCCCTACAAGGGCAGCGCGCCGCTGATCACCGACCTGATCGGCGGTCAGATCCCGGTCGCCTTCGACAACCTGCCCGCGTCGCTGCCGCACATCCAGGCCGGCAAGCTGCGCGCGCTGGCCGTCGCCGGCTCGCAGCGCAACCCGGCGCTGCCGGATGTACCCACGCTCGCCGAGGCCGGCCTGCCGGGTTATGCGATCGAGCCGTGGTTCGGCGTGTACGGGCCCGCCGGCTTGCCGGCGCCCGTCGTGCGCCGGCTGGAACAGGCGCTGAAGGCCGCGCTCGCCGATCCGGGCGTGAAGGAGAAGCTGATCGCCGCCGGCTTCTCGCCGAAGTCCTCGACCGCCGCGGAACTCGCGACGCTGTCGGCGACGGAGTACGAGCGGCTCGGCAAGGTGGCGCGCAGCGCCAACATGTCGGCGGACTGAGCGCCCTCGCCGCGCTGCCTCAGCGCGCGGGCCGCTTCACCGCCGCGCCCGCCTTGCACGACGCGGTGTCGAACTGCGTCGTGCCCGGCGCGCCCTTGCCGCCGGTGGCGCCGTCCGCCGGCGTCCATTCGTTCACCAGCGGCAGGCTGCCGCCGAAGTCCGCCGCGGCCATCGCGGTGAAGCGCGTCTGCCACTGCGACCCATGCGGCGTGCTGAACAGCTGCACCTTGGTCAATCCGCCCCGGCCCGTCGGCAGGTTCACCGCGTAGGTCGCGAAGTTGTCGCCGCTCGTCGAGTCCTTCGCGCCGCGCTTGTAGCCGGTCGCATCGTTGGGACGGTTGAAGTCGCGATAGCCGATCGGCAGCAGATGCCGCAACACGGTGCCGTCCGCATAGGTCGCCACCAGCGTGTAGTCGCAGCCGTTGTACACGCAGTAGTAGCCGCTCCAGCCGCCCGGCTTGTCGCTCAGGATGCGGTCGATGTCGGCCTGCACCGTCGGGTCCATGCGCTGCGGCAGGTTGCCGGTCCACGCCGGCGTCACCACCATCGTGTTGGCGGTCGGCGCCAGGTTGAAGTGCGACACCGTGCCGATCACCGTCTGCACCTGCTGGTCGAGCTGCAGCACGTCGGTGCCCGCACGCGCGCGGTCGTCGTTGGAGACCTTCTCGAACGCGCCCGTCGTGCGGTTCCAGCGCTTGTAGCCGCCGTCGAAGCTCGCGTCCGGGAACAGCTTGTCCAGGAAGCCCTGCTGCATGATGGCCGCCTGGTAGTCGGAGAACGCGTTCCACCGGTACGTCTGCGCATTGCGGTCGTCGTCGCCGCCGGACATCGGCGTGCGCTGGTAGCAGACGCCGCCCACGGTGCGCGCGCCGCAGTCCTGGCCGCTGAACTCGCGCGTCGTGAGCAACTGCTGCTTCACGCTGTCGAAGCCCCAGCTGGAGCCGCTCTTCGTGCCCATCGGATACGGATCGTCGCCCGCGTCCGCGGCGGCGTCCGCATGCGGCAGCCCGTAGGCATGGCCCATCTCGTGGTTGAAGATCGCCGAGTAGATCGTGTCGGGCCGGTAGTCTCCGCCCGACACGGCCACACCGCCGCCGCCGAGTCCGCCGCCGGTCGAGGCCGCGACCTGCTTGCCGCCGGTGATCGTCTGGACGAAGCCGTAGAAGCCCGCCGCGAACGAACCGTCGCGGTTGCCCGTCCAGCCGCGCATGTCGCCGAGGATGCGCAGCATGCGCGCGTTGGTGTCGCCGTCGATGGCGCGGTAGTCGGCCCACGAGGAGACCGTCATCGCCGGATAGCAGAACCTGTCGTCGTTGCGGCCGGGCACCGCGAGTTGATCGATCGTGACCGCGCCGGCCACGCGCGTGTCGAGCTTCGCGATGGGGAGCTTCTCGCGGTACTCGACGTCGATCGCATAACCGGCCGTCGACGCGACGCCGAGCTTGAAGTCCGCCACGACCGACTGCGCCGCGCGGGCGCCGAAGAGGTACATCGGGACGGTGTGATGCTTGAGCGTCGTCGCCGGCGTGACCGTCAAGGCGACCTTGCGCGGCGATGAGAAATCGACGTTCCCGACTTCCAGCGTCGCACCGATCTGCAACCACTCGCGAGGCAGCAGCGCGCTGTACTTGACCGTCGAGTAGGCGGCACCGCCGCCGTCCGCCGCGGGCAGCTTGCCCGGCGCGTTCATCGTCAGCGGACCCAGCGTGCGGCCGTCCGCCAGCTTCGCGCGCACGACCAGCGTGGTCACGCCGCCGGCCGGTTCCAGCATCAGCAGCGCGGGGCGATCGGCCACCAGCTGCAGCTTGCGGCTGGTGTTGTTCTTGACCTCGTTGGGCGATTGCAGCGTGCGGCCGCCCGCCGGGATCACATGGGTCTGCGCCAGTTCGACGCCGCGCAGCTCGGGCGTCGGGGCCGGTGCGGGCGCAGGCGCAGGCGCAGGTGTGGGCGCGGGCGCAGGTGCGGGCGCTGGTGCTGGTGCTGGTGCAGGCGCCGGTGCAGGCGCCGGTGCAGGCGTCGGAGCAGGTGCAGGCGCAGGCGTCGGAGCGGGTGCAGGTGCAGGCGTCGGAGCGGG
>NZ_DASVNZ010000229.1:0-13665 GCF_036486225.1 Roseateles sp.
ACCGGCGACGACGACTGGCTGATCGTGATGCGCGAGGTCTCGGACGTCGCGGTGATCCGCTCGCTGGGCCTGGCCTTCAGCCTGACGGCGCGCGAGGCCGAGGTGCTCTACTGGGTCGTGAAGGGCAAGATCAACCGCGACATCGGCGAGATCCTCGGCGCCAGCCCCGCGACGGTGAAGAAGCACCTGGAGCGCATCCACGCCAAGCTCGGCGTGGAGACCCGCACCGCGGCGGCGGCGATGGCGCTCACGCGGGTGAGGGAGATGCATCCGCAGTGGGAAGTGTGACGAGGGTCGTGGGGTGATCAGCCGGCGTAGTCGGCCGGCGTAGTCGGCTGGCGCGATCGGATGACAGGCTGGCGGGATCGGATTGGCGCGCGGGTCGCCGCTCCCGGACCATGACGGCACTTCAACCGCCCACACCTCGACATGCGTCCCCAACACCAACCCGTCGCCCTCGTCACTGGCGCCTCTTCCGGCATGGGCAAGGACTTCGCCCTGCGGCTGATCTCCGAGGGCTACCTCGTCTACGCCACCGCGCGACGCTTCGACCGGATGGCAGACATCCGCGCGGCCGGCGGCAGGACGCTGACCATGGACGTGACGGACGAGGCCTCGATGTCCTCCGCGGTCGACCGGATCCTCGCGGAGCAGGGACGCATCGACGTCCTCATCAACAACGCCGGCTATGGCCAGTACGGTGCGCTGGAAGACGTGCCCCTGGCCGAAGGCCGCCGGCAGATGGAGACCAACCTGTTCGGCGCGGCGCGGCTGGTCCAGCTCTGCCTGCCCGCCATGCGGGCGCAGGGCCGCGGGAAGATCATCAACATCTCGTCGATCGGCGGCAAGCTCGCTTCACCGATGGGCGGCTGGTACCACGCCTCGAAGTTTGCGCTGGAAGGCTACTCCGACGCGCTGCGCAACGAGGTGGCACAGTTCGGCATCGACGTGGTCGTCATCGAGCCCGGTGGCGTCGCGTCGGAATGGGCCGGCATCGCCTCGGAAGAAGCGCTGAGGTACTCCGGCACGGGCGCCTACGCCGGACTCGCCAACAAGTTCAACGACCTGCAGAAGCAGATCACCAACAACCCCGGACCGACAGTGATCAGCGATCTGGTGATCAAGGCGCTCAAGGCCAGACGCCCGAAGGCCCGGTACCACGGCGGCTTCCTCGCCGCCCCGATGCTCTTCCTGCGCTACGTCCTGTCCGACCGGCTCTTCGACCGCATGATCAGGATGGCGATGCGATGAGAGTGACGCATATCCCGATGGTGACTTCCGTGTCGGCGCGCCTGGCCGCGCTCGGGCTCGACGTCGATGTCGTCGCCGCGCGGGCGGGGATTCCCGCGGGCGTCACCCGGCGACCCGGGGCCGGTCTGACCACGCGGCAGTTCTTCGCCTTCTGGCGCGCGGTCGCCGAGCTCTCGGGGGATCCCCTCATCGGATTGAAGATCGGCGGCGAGGTCGGTCCGTCGCAGCTGGAGGCGGTCTCGGTGGCCGCGCTGCACTCGGCGACCTTCGGCGACGCGCTGGCCCGCCTGTCGCGCTACAAGGGCCTGTGCTGTCCTGAAGAGGTCCGCGTGGTGCGCGCGGAGCGCAGCAGCAGCAGCGGCAGCGGCGGCAGCAACGAGCGCGAAGGCGAACGCGACCTGGCCCGCCTGAGTTTCCATTGGATCCTGGCCGAGGAGCCCTGCCCCCACGTCATCAGCGACGGGGCCTTCGCGTCGGCGCACGCGCTGGCGCGCGCGGGCTCCGGCCGAACCATCGTGCCGCGCCGTCTTGAGCTGGTCCGCACGCCGGCGGATGTCCGGCCCTACGCGGCGCATTTCGGGTGTGAGGTGCGCACCGGCTGCGTCGGCGACGCGCTGGTCTACGACGTCGAGGCGCTGGACATCCCCTTCGTCACGCGCAACGAGGATCTGCTCGCGGTGCTCGTGCCGGCGCTCGATGCCCAGCTTGCCGCGCTGGGCGAGGTCGGCATCGAGACGCAGGCCCGTTCGGCGCTGATGAAGATGATGCGCGGCGACCGGCCCACCATCGACACGTTGGCGCGCGAGCTCAACATGAGCGCCCGCTCGCTGCAGCGCCGGCTCGGCGAGGCCGGCACCAGCTATCAGGGGGTGCTCGATCACGTGCGCCTGGAGACGGCGAGACGGCTGCTCGCGGACACCGCGTTCACACCGGGAGAGATCGCGTTCTTCCTCGGCTTCGAAGAGGCCAATTCGTTCCAGCGCGCGTTCCGGCGCTGGGAGGGAAGGACGCCGGCGCAGTGGCGGGAGCAGACACAGCAGCATGAGTGAGGGACACGACCCCACTGCCGCGCCTCCGCTCAATACGGCGAGTTGAGAATCTCGACCGTCTTCATGCGCTCTTCGGAGAACCAACCCATGGCCATCCCGTCAATCCTGCCGGACATGACGTTGGCGTAGTCCTTCGCTTGCTTGGCTCGCTTGTATGCCCACATCTCCTCTTCACCGACGATCGTGACCTTGCAGCGGGGTTTCGGCTCCTCCGTTCCCTTCGATTCTTTCCTTCGTTGATTGCGCTTCATGCTCTGGTTCCTCAAGAGTTGGATCAATGACGTCGTCGATTGCCTCACGCGCGCACTCGGAAAGAAATAGCAGATTGTTGGAAACCTCAGGGCTAGGGCTTAGTCCCCACTGACAACCATGCCTTCATCATGCAACTCATAATGTTGCATGAAGTCCAACAGCCAACTGTCCGACGTCCTCCACGTGCTGCTGCACATGGCCGAGGGCGCCGGCCCCTCCACGTCAGAGGCGCTCGCCGCCGCGATGCAGACCAATCCCGTCGTCCTGCGCCGCCTGATGGGCGGTCTGCGCGAGGCGGGTTTCGTCGCCTCCGCGAAGGGCCACGGCGGCGGCTGGGTGCTGTCGTGCCCGCTGGAACGCATCACCCTGCGCGACGTGCATGAAGCGCTCGGCGGCGCGTCGCTGGTGTCGCTCGGCTTCCGCGAGGAACACCCCGAATGCCTGGTCGCCCGCGCCGTCAACGACGCGCTCGGCAACGCCGTGCAGGAGGCCGAGGCCCTGTTGTTGCAACGCCTCGGCGAAGTGACGCTCGCCACGCTCTCGCACGACTTCCATCAGCGCATGGTCGAGCGCGGCCATGCGCCCCATCGGCTCGAGGAACATCACCATGAAGATTGATTTCGCCGTCATCGGCGGCAGCTATGCCGGCATGGCTGCCGCGCTCCAGCTGGCGCGGGCGCGCCGGCAGGTGCTCGTCGTCGACGCGGGACAGCGGCGCAACCAGTGCGTCGACGACCACGACGGCGAAGCGCACGGCTTCCTGACGCAGGACGGCCGCGCGCCCGGCGCGATCGCCGAGGAAGCCCGCCGTCAACTGCGGCTCTATCCGACCGTGCAATGGATGGCCGGGCTCGCCGACGACGCCCGCGTGGCGCCGGACGGGCGGCTGGAGTTCCGCGTGGGCGACGTCGCGGTCAGCGCCGGCCGCCTGATCCTCGCCACCGGCGTCCGCGACGAGCTGCCCCCCGTGCCCGGTCTCGCCGAGCGCTGGGGCCGCAGCGTCTTCCATTGCCCGTACTGCCACGGCTACGAGCTGGACCAGGGCCGGATCGGCATCGTCGCCGCGTCCCCGCTGGCACAGCACCACGCGATGATGCTGCCCGACTGGGGCGTGCCGACGCTGTTCCTGAACGGCGTCTATGAACCCAGCGCCGAGGACCTCGACGAGTTCGCCCGCCGCGGCACCCGCGTCGAGCCCACGCCGATCGTCCGCATCGACGGCTTCGCCGACGTCGTCCTGCGCGACGGCCGGACACTGACGATGGACGGCCTGTTCACCCAGCCGCGCACGACGCCGTCCAGCACGATCGCCGCGCAGCTCGGCTGCGCGATGGCGGACGGCCCGATGGGCCCCTTCATCCAGGTCGGGCCGATGCAGGACACCAGCGTGAAGCACGTCTTCGCCTGCGGCGACGCAGCGCGCGCAGCAGGCAGCGTCACGCTCGCGGTGTCCGACGGCGCGATGGCGGGCCTCGGCGCGCACCGCTCGACGATGTTCTGAAACGACGAAAGCCCCTCACGGGGCTCTCGTCATGCCGAAGCGCAAGCGGCCGGCTGCCCGACCGCAGCGGCGTTCAGGGGATGCGCAGGCGGTGGCCTTCGCGGCCCTCGGCCATCTGCTCCGGACCCCGGCCCACGGTGTAGTACACGCGCAGGATCTTGTCCTCGCCCACCGCCGGATCTCGCGGCGCCAGATCGTTGTCGACCCGGATGTCCAGCGGCCCGCCGCGCCCGATGTTGCGCAGTCGTTCGGTCACGTCGACCCAGCGGCTGCCGGCGCCATACGACGCCCGCACGATCGTCACGCGGCCCTGGGCCGAACCTTGGACCGGACCTTGGCCGCCGGGGTTGTAGCCGCCAGGGTTGGCGGCGCTGCCCGGACGGCCGTCCCAACCGCCGTTCCAGCCGCCCTGCCCCCAGTCGCCCCGGCCCCAGCCGGTGAACTGGCCGCCGTCGATCCAGCCGCCTTCGCGGTAGTCAAAGGTCCGCACCTGGCCGCTGCGGTCGCGGGCATAGATGCGCAGCGTCTTCGAGCGACCCACGGCCGGGTCGTCACGGAACAGTTCGTTGGTCACGCGCACCTTGGCGTCGCGCCGCGCCAGCTCGCGCAGGCGGCCGGTCACGTCGATGCTCGCCTCGGGCACGCCGTAACGTGCGCCCAGGATGGCATAGGCGCCATCGTCGCGGCCGCCGCCGCCTTCCCAGTTGCCGTTGCCGCCGCCCTGGCCCCATTCGCCGCCGCGCCAGCCGGTGAAGTCGTTGCCGTCGATGATGCTGCCCTCGCGGAACTCGAAAGTGCGGTTGTCGCCGTCCCGGTTGCGCGCGTAGATGCGCAGCGTCTTCGACTGGCCGTAGGCCGGATCGTTGCCGAACAGCTCGTTGGTCACCCGCACGCGGTCGTCGCGCCGCGCCAGGTCGCGCAGCCGGTCGGTCACGTCGATGTTGCGCTGCGACGTACCGTAGCGCGCGCTCAACACCTGCCACTGGCCGTCGTCGCGCGCGGCCCAGGCCGACGAGCCCGTCAGCATCGCCACCAGCAGCATCAGCGCCGCCAGCACCGCCTTGGCCATTCCACCGACCGACCGCGCCATCGCGCGGTCCGGCCGCGGGGCCGGCATCGTCATCGTCATTCCAGTCATCGTCATCGCGCCACCTCCTGGTGCTTTCCTGTTGTTCGGAGTTCTTCTCATGCCCTCATTGCCGGGGGTCGGGACCTCGTCCTGCAAGGGGCGGGATGTTGCATCAACGGGATGACGAGTCCGGCGGTGCACGCACACTTCTTCGAGGTGTTACGAGCGGTCACCACCGCCGAAGCTCGAATCGAACCGGGAGTCGTACCTGGAGTCGTACCGCGAATCGAATCCGGAATCGAACCTCGAGTCTCCCGACCCGTCGACCACCGGCGCGTACATCACGTCCGAGCGCAGCACGTACTTGGTGCCCGAGGTCACGGGCGCGCCCTCATGCCAGGTGTCGTGGACGAAGACCAGCGCGCCGCCGGTCCGGGGCCGCACGGCGAAGTCGCGGAAGCCCGTCTCGCCGCCCTCGAAGCCCTCGTTCAGATAGACCAGGAAGCTCAGCCGGCTCACCAGGCCGTCCTCGCGCCACGGCCCGTCCTTGTGCATCCGGAAGCGCTGGCCCGCCGAATACTTGTAGAAGCGCAGCTCCCGCGGCAGGCCCACCGGGCGCGAGCCGTCGAGCTCCGGCAGCGGCAGCTGCCGCAAGCGGCCCCACAGCCGTTCGACCCAGGCGGCGCTCGCCGCCATCGTCCGTTCGTTGTTCCGGATGTGGGCCAGCAACTGCTGCCCCGCCTCCAGTCGCACCGTCGCGGCCTCGAAGCCGCTCTGCTCCGCCAGCACGATCACCTCGGTGCATTCCTCGGGGGAAAGGAAACCCGGCACGGTGAAGACGCGGTCGTTGTGGAAATGGGCTTGCATGCGCCCATTCTGCTGGATGTACGCCATGTGCCGTATATGCCCCGCGGCCCCTCCTTCCTAGCATCCGGTCACTTCCCGAAGTCCTGCGAAGTCCGTCGAAGTCTTCCTTCATCCACCGGAGCTCCCCATGTCGTCGCACCCGAAATCCGCCCGCACACCGCGCGCACCCCGTCCGCAGCGCCGCCACGCCCTCAAGACCCTGGCCGTCGCCGGCGCGCTGGCCGGACTGAACCTCGCCGCCCTGCCCGCCTTCGCCGCCGACACCATCAAGGTCGGCGTGCTGCACAGCCTGTCGGGCACGATGGCGATCTCGGAGACGGTGCTCAAGGACACCGTCCTGATGGCCATCGACGAGATCAACGCCAAGGGCGGCGTGCTGGGCAAGAAGCTCGAGCCGGTGATCGTCGATCCGGCCTCCAACTGGCCGCTGTTCGCCGAGAAGACCCGCCAGCTGCTGACGCAGGACAAGGTCGCGGTGATCTTCGGCTGCTGGACCTCGGTGTCGCGCAAGTCGGTGCTGCCGGTGGTCGAGGAGCTCAACGGCCTGCTCTTCTATCCCGTCCAGTACGAGGGCGAGGAACTCAGCAAGAACGTCTTCTACACCGGCGCCGCGCCCAACCAGCAGGCGATCCCCGCGGTCGACTACCTGATGAGCAAGGACGGCGGCGGCGCCAAGCGCTGGGTGCTGCTGGGCACCGACTACGTCTACCCCCGCACCACCAACAAGATCCTGCGCGCCTACCTGAAGAGCAAGGGCGTGAAGGACTCGGACATCGACGAGAAGTACACCCCCTTCGGCCACAGCGACTACCAGACCATCGTCGCCGACATCAAGAAGTTCTCGGCCGGCGGAAAGACGGCGGTGGTGTCGACGATCAATGGTGACTCCAACGTGCCGTTCTACAAGGAACTGGGCAACGCCGGCCTGAAGGCCAAGGACGTGCCGGTGGTGGCGTTCTCCGTCGGCGAGGAAGAGCTGCGCGGCGTCGATACGAAGCCGCTGGTCGGCCATCTGGCGGCGTGGAACTACTTCATGTCGATCAAGAACCCGACCAACGATGCGTTCATCAAGAAGTGGTCGACGTATGCGAAGGCGAAGAACCTGCCGGGTCACAAGGACAAGCCGCTGACCAACGACCCGATGGAGGCCACCTACATCGGCATCAACATGTGGAAGCAGGCGGTGGAGAAGGCCAAGTCGACCGACACCGACAAGGTGATCGCGGCGATGGCCGGACAGACCTTCAGCGCGCCGTCGGGCATCACGTCCAAGATGGACGAGAAGAACCATCACCTGCACAAGTCGGTGTTCATCGGCGAGATCCGCGCGGACGGACAGTTCAACGTGGTGTGGAAGACCCCCGCGCCGGTCAAGGCCAAGCCGTGGAGCCCGTATATCGCCGGGAACGAAGGCAAGCCTGACGAGCCGGCGAAGAAGTGATGCGGCGCGCCCTGCTCCTCGGAATCCTGCTGGCGATCGGCAGCCTCGCGTCGACAGCGCAGGCGCTGACGCAGCCGCAGGCCTTGTCCGTGGCGCAGGGCGAGACCGATGACCGCGTCGCCGCGCTCGGCAGACTCGTCGCGGCGCCGGATGCGCGCACGGCCGTGCTGCTGCAGGCGCTGGCCGACGAACGCGTGAAGCTCGGTCCCGATCAGCGCGTGCTGATCACCACCGAGACCGGCGTCGTCGACGCCGTCACCGGTGCGGCGGTGGCGCTGTCGCAAGACGCCCAGTCCTCGCTCGAGGACGTGATGCTCAACAACCGCCTGCGCGGCGAACTCGACGGCGCGCTGGCCGCGCTGCACCTGTCGAGCGCGGACAAGGTCGAACGCCTCGCCGCCGCGAAGGCCCTGATGGAAGCTGGCGGCGACGATGCCCGCGTCGCGCTGCTGGAGACCGCCATCGCCAAAGAACAGGACGCCACCGTCCTCGACGCCTTGAAACTCGCTCGCGCCGCCGCGCTCGCCGCGAGCCCGGACGCCGCCAAGCGCCTCGCCGCCGCGAAGCTGCTCGGCGAATCGCACAGCCCCGAGACGCGGCTGCTGCTCAACCAGCGCCTGTCCGACGAACAGGACCCCGACGTGAAACGCGCGCTGCAGCGCTCGCTGCGCGCCGTCGAAGACACCCTCGCCTGGGGCGAACGCCTGGGCGCCCTCTTCACCGGCATCAGCCTGGCCAGCATCCTGCTGCTGGTCGCCCTGGGCCTGGCCATCACCTACGGCCTGATGGGCGTCATCAACATGGCGCACGGCGAGCTGATGATGATCGGCGCCTACGCGACCTACCTCGTCCAGGTCGCCTTCCGCCAGTGGTTGCCCGGCTGGTTCGACGCCTACCTGATCGTCGCCATGCCGGCCGCCTTCCTCGCCTCCGCGCTGGTCGGCGCGGCGCTGGAGCGCACCGTGATCCGCTGGCTCTACGGCCGGCCGCTGGAGACGCTGCTCGCCACCTGGGGCCTGAGCCTCGTGCTGATGCAGGCAGTGCGCTCGCTCTTCGGCGCGCAGAACGTCGCGGTCGAAAGCCCGTCGTGGATGGGCGGCTCGCTCGCGCTCCTGCCCGGTCTCATGCCCGGCCTCGCACTGCCGGCCAACCGGCTCGTGATCATCGTCTTTGCGCTGGTCGTGCTCGGCGGCATGTCGCTGCTGATCGCGCGCACCCGGCTCGGCCTGTTCGTCCGCGCCGTCACGCAGAACCGCCCGATCGCCTCCTGCATGGGCGTGCCCACCGCGCGCGTGGACACCTACGCCTTCGCGCTCGGCTCCGGACTCGCGGGCCTGGCCGGTTGCGCGCTGAGCCAGGTCGGCAACGTCGGCCCGGACCTCGGCCAGAGCTACATCGTCGACGCCTTCATGGTGGTGGTGCTCGGTGGCGTCGGACAGCTCGCCGGCACGGTGCTCGCGGCGCTCGGACTGGGGCTGGCCAACAAGGCGCTGGAAGGCGTCGTCGGCGCGGTGCTGGCCAAGATCGCCGTGCTGCTCTTCATCATCGTCTTCATCCAGAAGCGGCCGCAGGGCCTGTTCGCGGTCAAGGGCCGCGCACAGGAGTCCTGAATGCGCAGGGATCCCCTCATGACCGCGACGTCCCCCCTCCCCGCACCCGCCGGCGCAACGCCTGACCCCTCAGCCGCTCCGGGCGCCGCCCTGCTGCTCCCGCAGCGCCCCGCGCTGCTCACCCGCAGCGGCTGGATCGCCGTGCTGGCCGCACTGACCGTCGCCTGCGTGCTGCTCCCGTCGCTGAACCTGCTGGTGCCCGCCGGCCATGCGCTGCACGTCGACGGCTACTGGATCAGCCTGCTCGGCAAGTTCTGCTGCTACGCGATGTGCGCGCTGGCGATGGACCTGATCTGGGGTTTCGCCGGCATCCTCTCGCTCGGCCATGGCCTGTACTTCGCGCTCGGCGGCTACGCGATGGGCATGTACCTGATGCGCCAGATCGGCACCGACGGCCAGTACCGCAGCACGCTGCCGGACTTCATGGTCTTCCTCGACTGGAAAGAGCTGCCCTGGCATTGGACCTTCAGCGACAGCTTCCTCGCGACGATGCTGCTCGTGCTGCTGATCCCGGGCGGCATCGCGTTCGTCTTCGGCTTCTTCGCGTTCCGCTCCCGCATCAAGGGCGTGTATTTCTCGATCATCACGCAGGCGATGACCTACGCCGCGATGCTGTTCTTCTTCCGCAACGAGAGCGGCTTCGGCGGCAACAACGGCTTCACCGACTTCAAGCGGCTGCTGGGGCTGTCGGTCACGACGCCGGGCATGCGCATGACGCTGTTCGTGCTGAGCGCGGTCGCGCTGGTCGGCTGCTACCTCGGCCTGCGCTGGCTGACCCGCGCGAAGTTCGGCCGCGTGCTCAGCGCCGTGCGCGACGCCGAGTCGCGGCTGATGTTCTGCGGCTACTCGCCGCTGCCCTACAAGCTGGCGGCCTGGGTGCTGTCGGCGCTGATCTGCGGGCTGGCCGGCGCGCTGTACGTGCCGCAGGTCGGCATCATCAACCCGGGCGAGATGAGCGTCGCCAACTCGATCGAGATCGCCATCTGGGCCGCGGTCGGCGGACGCGGCACGCTGGTCGGGCCCATCGTCGGCGCCTTCGCGGTCAACGGCGCGAAGAGCTGGCTCACGCAGTTCGCGCCGGAGTACTGGCTGTACCTGCTGGGCGCGTTGTTCGTCGCGGTCACGCTGTTCATGCCGGACGGCATCGCGGGCCTGGTCAAACGCAAGTTCGGCAAGAAGACCGTGGAGACGAAGGCATGAGCCCCGACCTGCTCGAACAAGGCCAGGAGCGGCTGCGCGCCGCGAGCGGCCCCGGCTACGGCCGCGTGGTGCTGCCGGGCCAGCTGGACCTGGCGCACGGCCGCATCCTGTACCTGGAGGATGTGTTCGTCAGCTTCGACGGCTTCCGCGCGATCAACGGGCTGTCCATCGACATCGCGCCCGGCGAGCTGCGCTGCATCATCGGACCGAACGGCGCGGGCAAGACCACGATGATGGACATCATCACCGGCAAGACCCGGCCCGACAGCGGCACGGTGTTCTTCGGCGGCACCATCGACCTGCTGCGCCACAGCGAGGCCGAGATCGCGCAGCTCGGCATCGGCCGCAAGTTCCAGCGTCCGACGGTGTTCGAGGCGCTCAGCGTCTACGAGAACCTCGAGCTCGCGCTACAGGGTTCGCGCGCGCTGCGCGCGTCGCTGTGGGGCGTGTTGAGCGGCGCACAGAAGGACCGGCTGGCGGAGGTGCTGACGCTGATCCGCCTCGACGACCAGATGACGCGCCCGGCCGGCCTGCTGAGCCACGGACAGAAGCAGTGGCTGGAGATCGGCATGCTGCTGGTGCAGGACCCGAAGCTGCTGCTGCTCGACGAGCCGGTGGCCGGCATGACCGACCAGGAAACCGAGCGCACCGCGGAGCTGATCCTGACGCTGAAAGGGAAGCACAGCATCATCGTCGTCGAACACGACATGGGCTTCGTGGACCGCATCGCGGAGAAGGTGACGGTGCTGGCCGAAGGTTCGGTGCTGGCAGAAGGCACGCTCGCACAAGTGCAAGCCGATGAACGCGTGATCGAGGTCTATCTTGGACGCTGAACTTCAGGAACGAACCGGACCGGCGGGCGCCGCCGCCGCCGTCTCGCCGATGCTCGAGGCCATCGGCATCCAGCAGTACTACGGCGGTTCGCACATCCTGCGCGACGTGTCGGTGAGCGCCTCGCCCGGGCGCATCACGGTGCTGCTCGGGCGCAACGGCGTCGGCAAGACCAGCCTGCTCAAGAGCCTGATGGGCCTGGTGCCTATCCGCGCGGGCAGCGTCACGCTGGCCGGCGCGGACATCACGCGCGCGACGCCGTACCAGCGCGCACGGTCGGGCATCGGCTACGTGCCGCAAGGGCGCGAGATCTTCGCCCGCCTGACCGTCGAGGAGAACCTGCGCATGGGCCTGGCGAGCAAGCCCGGCGGCACGCCCATCCCGGAGCACCTGTACACGTTGTTCCCGGTGCTCAAGCAGATGCTCAGGCGCCGCGGCGGCGACCTCTCCGGCGGCCAGCAGCAGCAGCTCGCGATCGCGCGGGCGATGGCGGCGTCCCCGAAGCTGCTGATCCTGGACGAGCCGACCGAAGGCATCCAGCCCAGCATCATCAAGGACATCGGCCGCGTGATCCGACGTCTGGCCGACGAGGGCCTCGACGGCCACCCGGTCGCGATCCTGCTATGCGAGCAGTACTACGACTTCGCGGCGGAACTGGCCGACGAATTCCTCGTGCTTGAACGCGGGAGCGTCATCGCGCGGGGAAACAACGCGGACATGCAGACGGCGGAGGTGCGCGGCCTGGTGGCGATCTGAGACGGTCGACGCCAGGTGCCGAGCGGGAGACGCTGTTACAAGCTCAGGCGAACGAAGGGTGTCACACGCACACTGACAACGCTCTTCCCATGGAGCTGTGCTGATGTCAAAACCTGACCCTTCCGCGAACAATCCCGCGGGCCATCGTCCCGCCGATCCGATCGATCCGATCGATCCGCCCGATCAGGCTGCCCTGCCCGGCGACGATCCCGTCGCCGGTCCGGCAGATGCCGACGTGGCACCTGAAACGCCGGCGTCCCTACCGAGCGCGGAGGCGCTCATGCCCGACCTCAAGGAGCAGATCCCAGCCTCCAGCCTGTTCGCGGAAACTCCCCGACGGCAGGCCGCGCAATTGATCGATGCGATCGCGGCCTTTCCACCGCCGGCGGCGGACGCCGCTGCGGGGTCCCCTCCGCCGGAAGATATCCCGCCGACGCTGGCGCCTCCGAGCTGATCGGGCAGGTCGCTCAATCCGCCTGGATCTTCGCCGAGCTGATCACCTTGCCCCAGCGCAGGAACTCGGCATCGGAATGTGCCTGCAGCTGCTGCGGGTTCATGTAGTCCGCCGTCGCGCCCAGCTCGGCGGCCTTCTTCTTGAACTCGGGCGTGGCCATGATCTTCTGGATCTCGGTCGTCAGCTTGTCGACCACCGCCTGCGGCGTCTTCGCCGGTGCGAACACCGCGAACCACGAGCCCGCGTCGAGGTTGGGCAGGCCGGCCTGCGTCGCGGTCGGCACGTCGGGCAGGGAGGACAGGCGCTCCTTGCCCGTCACCGCGACCGCGCGCAGCTTGCCTGCCGCAATGAAGGGCATGAACGGCGGCGGCGTGCCGAAGGTGAGATCGACCTGCCCGCCCAGCAGGTCCTGCAGCGCCGGGCCCGTGCCCTTGTACGGGACGTGGATCATCTGGATGCCGGCCTGCTGCTCCAGCATCACGCCGGTGACGTGCTGCAGCGAGCCGTTGCCCGAGGACGCGAACGACAGCTTGCCGGGGTTCTTCTTCGCATAGGCGATCAGCTCGGCGGTGGTCTTCGCGGGCACGCCCTCGCGCAGCACGATCAGTTGCGGCGCCGTCAGCACGTTGGCGACCGGGCGCAGGTCCTTCAGCTCCCACGCGCCCTTCTGGATGTGCGGCGTGATCACGTGATAGCCGGAGTACTGCATCAGGATCGTGTAGCCGTCCGGCTCCGCGCGCTTGGTCGCGACGGCCGCCAGCGCGCCGCTGGCGCCGGAGCGGTTGTCCACCACCACCGTCTGGCCCAGCGCCTTGCCCAGCGGTTCGGCCAGCATGCGCGCGGCGATGTCGGTGGTGCCGCCGGGCGCGGCGCCGACCAGCATCGTGATCGGCTTGTTCGGATAGGACTGCGCGTGCGCGGCGGTCATCGGCGCCAGTGCGGCGGCGGCGGTGGCGATCAGCGCAACGGCGGGAGCGGCCACGGCGAGGCGGCGGCGGATTCGGTTCATGGTCTTGTCTCCGGGAAAGCCGCTCGTGGCGGCGTTGTCGTTGGGGGTGAAGCGGGAAAAACTCAGGCGTCGCGGGCCAGCGCGCGCTCGCGGATCGCGTCGAAGTCGCGCGGCCGCGGATGCAGGTCCAGCCGGCGGCCGGCGCTGACGATCTGGCTCGGCACCGCGTGGCCGATCAGCGGCGGCAGACGCTTGGCCGCGGCGATCAGCCGCTCCAGGTCTACGCCGGTGTCGCAGCCCATGCACTGCAACGCGTGGACGATCTCTTCGGTGCAGACGTTGCCGGTCGCGCCCGGCGCGTACGGACAGCCGCCGATGCCGCCCAGCGACGCGTCGAAGCGGTCCGCGCCGGCGTCGATCGCCGCGATCACGTTG
>NZ_DASVNZ010000257.1:0-8895 GCF_036486225.1 Roseateles sp.
CCGGAGCGGCAGCCGCGGGTGCGGGCGCAGCAGCAGCGGGCGCCGGAGCGCCGGCGGCATCGCTCTCGAGCACGACGATCAGGTCACCCTGGTTGATCGTGTCGCCGATCTTGACCTTCACTTCCTTGACGACGCCCGCCACGGAGGACGGGATCTCCATCGAGGCCTTGTCGGACTCGACGGTGACCAGGCTCTGCTCCACTTTCACCGTGTCGCCGGGCTTGACCAGCAGCTCGATGATCGCGACGTCCTTGAAGTCCCCGATGTCGGGAACCTTGACTTCCACCAATGCCATTTGTGTTGTCTCCGAGTCCGACGCTTAGGCGTACAGCGGGTTGATCTTGTCGACGTTGATGCCGTACTTCTTGAGGGCTTCCGCGACCTTGGCCTGCGGGATCTTGCCCTCGTCGGCGAGGCTCTTCAGCGCGGCGACGACGATGTAGTGGCGATTGATCTCGAAGTGCTCACGCAGCTTGGAACGGAAGTCGCTGCGACCGAAACCGTCGGTGCCCAGCACCTTGTACGAACGGCCGGCCGGGATGAAGGCGCGGATCTGTTCCGCGTAGTTCTTCATGTAGTCGGTCGACGCGATCACCGGGCCCTGCACCTTGCTCAGCTGCTGGGTCACGTAAGGCACGCAGGCCAGTTCGGTCGGGTGCAGCAGGTTCCAGCGCTCGGCGTTCTGGCCGTCGCGGGCCAGTTCGTTGAAGCTGGGGCAGGACCAGACGTTGGCGCCGACGCCCCAGTCCGATTCCAGCAGCTTCTTGGCGGCCTGGCTTTCGCGCAGGATGGTGCCCGAACCCAGCAGGTTCACCGTCAGCGGCTGCGCGCCTTGCGGCTGCACGGCCTCTTCGAGCAGGTACATGCCCTTGAGGATCTGCTCCTCGGTTCCGGCCTTCAGGCCCGGCATCGGGTAGTTCTCGTTGAGCAGCGTCAGGTAGAAGTAGACGTTCTCCTGGTTCTCGACCATGCGCTTCAGGCCGGAGTGCAGGATGACGGCGACTTCATGCGCGAAGGTCGGGTCGTAGCTGATGCAGTTCGGGATGGTGCCGGCCAGGATGTGGCTGTGGCCGTCCTCGTGCTGCAGGCCTTCGCCGTTCAGCGTCGTGCGTCCGGAGGTGCCGCCCAGCAGGAAGCCGCGCGCCTGCATGTCGCCCGCCGCCCAGGCCAGGTCGCCGATGCGCTGGAAGCCGAACATCGAGTAGTAGACGTAGAACGGGATCATCACGCGGTTGTTCGTCGAGTACGACGTCGCCGCGGCGATCCAGCTGGCCATGCCGCCCGCTTCGTTGATGCCTTCCTGCAGGATCTGGCCGGCCTTGTCCTCGCGGTAGTACATGACCTGGTCCTTGTCGACCGGCGTGTAGTTCTGACCCGCGGGGTTGTAGATGCCGATCTGGCGGAACAGGCCTTCCATGCCGAAGGTGCGCGCCTCGTCGACCAGGATGGGCACGATGCGCGGGCCCAGTTCCTTGTCGCGCAGCAGCGTCGTCAGGAAGCGGACGTAAGCCTGCGTCGTCGAGATCTCGCGGCCTTCCGCGGTCGGGTCCAGCACGGCCTGGAACGTCGCCAGGTCGGGCACCTTCAGCGCTTCTTCCGCCTGCGGACGGCGCTTGGGCAAATAGCCGCCCAGGGTCTTGCGGCGCTCATGCAGGTACTGCATCTCCGGCGTATCGTCGGCCGGCTTGTAGAACGGGATCTTGGACAGCTCGCTGTCCGGGATGGGGATGTTGAAGCGGTCGCGGAAGGCCTTGATGTCCTCGTCCTGCAGCTTCTTGGTCTGGTGCGCGGTGTTCTTGCCTTCACCGATCTTGCCCATGCCGTAGCCCTTGACGGTCTTGATCAGCATGACGGTCGGCTGGCCGACGGTGTTCACCGCCTTGTGATACGCCGCGTACACCTTCTGCGGGTCGTGGCCGCCGCGGTTCAGGCGCCAGATGTCCTCGTCGGACATGTTCTCGACCATCTTCAGCAGCTCGGGATGCTTGCCGAAGAAGTGCTTGCGCACGAACGCGCCGTCGTTGGCCTTGTAGGCCTGGTAGTCGCCGTCCAGCGTCTCCATCATGACCTTGCGCAGCAGCTCCTGCTTGTCGCGGGCCAGCAGCGGATCCCAGTAGGAGCCCCAGATCAGCTTGATGACGTTCCAGCCGGAACCGCGGAACTCGCCTTCCAGCTCCTGGATGATCTTGCCGTTGCCGCGCACCGGGCCGTCCAGGCGCTGCAGGTTGCAGTTGACGACGAAGATCAGGTTGTCCAGCTTCTCGCGCGCGGCCAGGCCGATGGCGCCCAGGCTTTCCGGCTCGTCCATCTCTCCGTCGCCCAGGAAGACCCAGACCTTGCGCTGGGAGGTGTCGGCGATGCCGCGGGCGTGCAGGTACTTCAGGAAGCGCGCCTGGTAGATGGCCATCAGCGGGCCCAGGCCCATGGACACCGTCGGGAACTGCCAGAACGAGGGCATCAGCTTCGGATGCGGATAGCTCGACAGACCGACGCCGTCGACTTCCTGGCGGAAGTTGTTCAACTGGTCTTCGGTGATGCGGCCTTCCAGGAAGGCGCGGGCGTAGATGCCGGGCGCGCTGTGACCCTGGATGTAGAGCAGGTCGCCGCCGTGCACGCCGCCTTCGCCGGTGTCGTCACCGTGCCAGAAGTGGTTGAAGCCGCAGCCCAGCATGGTCGCCAGCGAGGCGAAGCTGGAGATGTGGCCGCCCAGGTCGCCGCCGTCTTCCGGATGCAGGCGGTTGGCGCGCACGACCATGGCCATGGCGTTCCAGCGCATGAAGGCGCGCAGGCGCTCTTCCATCTCGATGTTGCCGGGGAAGCGCTCTTCCTTGTCGGCCGGGATGGTGTTGACGTAGGCCGTGGTGGCCGAGAAGGGCACGTCGATGCCGGCCTGACGCGCGTGGTCGATCAGGGTCTCGAGCAGGAAGTGGGCACGGTCGCCGCCTTCTTCACCGATGACGGCGGACAGGGCGTCCAGCCATTCCTTGGTTTCGAGGGCGTCGGTGTCATTGGCGGATGCGCCGAGGAACGACTGGGGCTGCGCGGACATGTCTTGTCTCCTTGTCTCAATCACGGCCTTCTGGTGGGCATCTGGCGTGCGCCTGGGGGCGGACCGCCGCACGAGACGCTCGGATCGAACGGGTCACTGTGCCCGAACTTGCGAGAACCGTCATGCGCGCGCCGTCGTGCGTTCGCACGCGGCCAACCCCACCGGAAGGGCTATGGCGGCGGAGTGTCGCATAAGCCGTTCATTTTCCAAATAGCGCGATGCGTTTCCACATAATGAAATGCAATGGCCTTTGGAGGCCTGCTTTCGTGACGGATGTCTTTCACGATGCGATCCGGGAATGCCCGGATCGGGAATGCCCCGGGGCCGCCCGGGCCGGGTCGGGCTGAAGGCGCCGGGATAATCGCGCCCATGTTGTCCCGCCTCGATGTCCAAGGCTTTGCGCGCCGTGCCCTGAATCCCGTCAAACGCCTGGTGTCGGCGTGGTGGCGCCGGCAGTCCCCGTCGCGGCAGGACCGCTTCGCGACGCTGGGGCCGCTGCTGTCGGTGGTGCTGTTCCTGGCGGCGATCGTTTCGGCCTTCTGGTACCTGCGCAACGAGGAGATCGAACGCGAGGCCGAAGCCGTCAAGCGCGACACCGAGATGGCGCAGCAGCAGATCCGCTCGCGACTGATCGAGAACGAGGACCTGCTGATCCCGCTGCAGCGCGACCTGGCCAACCGCTCGATCGACAACCTCGAGTTCACGCAGCGCGCGATGGCGATCGCGCGCAACCGGCCCGAGATCACCCACATCACCTGGCTGAACGCGCGCCGCGAGAAGCGCGTCAGCGTCGCGGCGATCGGCGAGCAGGCCGAGTCGCTGATGACGCTGGAGGGCAGCGACCCGTCCATGCCCAACGGCCACGCCAACAGCGAGCCCGAACGCGCCTTCCAGGGCGCGCGCGACCGGCGCACGCGCGTGTATTCGGCCTCCTTCGCCGACGCCAACAACTCGACCGTCTTCCAGCTGCAGCTGCCGCTGAGCGACCGCGCCGGTTTCGCCGGCGTGCTGATCGCCGAATACGCGGTCGAGGGCCTGCTGCGCTACTCGGTGCCCAACGAGCTGACCTCGCGCCATGCGGTCGCGGTGCTCGATCCGCGCGAGCAGGTCGTCGCCAGCACGGTGACGCCGATGCCGGGCAAGCGCATCACGCGCGCCCCGATCTATCACGAGGTGCCGATGGCGCCCGCGCCCGGCCTGGTGCTGCGCGGTCAGGGCTACCGGACCTCGATCGGCCTGATCTCCAACACGCTGTTCTGGATGGTGATGGCGTTGTCGGTGCTGACCGTCTGGATGCTGCTCGGCACCTGGAAGCACATGCGCCGCCGCGCGCAGGTGCAGAACGCGCTGGCCGCCGAGACCAACTTCCGGCGCGCGATGGAGAACTCCATGCTGACCGGCATGCGGGCGATGGACCTGGAGACGCGCATCAGCTACGTCAATCCGGCCTTCTGCGCGATGACCGGCTTCGCCGAGTCCGAGCTGATCGGCCGCAAGCCGCCCTTCCCCTACTGGCCGCCCGACCGCTACGAGGAGAACCTGCGCCTGCTGCAGCAGGAGATGCAGGGCCGCAGCCCGGCCGGCGGTTCAGAGGTGAAGGTGATGCGCAAGGACGGCAGCATCTTCGACGCCCGCATGTACGTCTCGCCGCTGATCGACCCCAAGGGCAAGCAGAACGGTTGGATGACCTCGATGACCAACATCACCGAGGCCAAGCGGGTGCGCGACCAGTTGTCGGCCTCGCATGAACGCTTCACCACGGTGCTGGAAGGCCTGGACGCGGCGGTGTCGGTGCTGTCGGTGCAACAGGGCGAACTGCTCTTCGCCAACCGCAGCTACCGGCTGTGGTTCGGCGCCGATCCCAAGGGGCACGCGATGCTCGCGGGTTCGCAGCCGGCCGGGCTGGCCGGCGCGACCAGCACCCAGGACGCGAGCTACGCGGAAGGCGCGAACGGCCATGGCGAGCATGGCGATGAAGAGGACGTCGACGACTTCGGCGGCCTGCCGGCCCAGCACCTGACCGAGGTCGGCGGCGATTCGCGCGAGGTGTTCATCGCTCAGCTCGACATGTGGTTCGACGTCCGCGCCCGCTACCTGCAGTGGACCGACGGCCGCCTGGCGCAGATGCTGATCGCCACGGACATCACCGCGCGCCGCCATGCCGAAGCCCAGCAGCAGCAGCAGACCGAGAAGGCGCAGGTCACCAGCCGGCTGATCACGATGGGCGAGATGGCCTCGAGCGTCGCGCATGAACTCAACCAGCCGCTGACCGCGATCACCAACTACTGCAACGGCATGGTGTCGCGCGTGCGCGGCGACAACATCCAGAAGGACGACCTGATCGTCGCGCTGGAGAAGACCGCCAAGCAGGCGCAGCGCGCCGGACAGATCATCCACCGCATCCGCGCCTTCGTGAAGAAGAGCGAGCCGCAGCGCCAGCCCGCGTTCGCGGCCTCGATCGTGGAGGACTCGGTCGAACTCGCCGGCATCGAACTGCGCCGGCGTAACGTGCAGATCCACACCTACGTCGCGCAGCGGCTGCCGGTGATGCGGGTCGATCCGATCCTGATCGAACAGGTGCTGCTGAACCTGCTCAAGAACGCCGCCGAGGCGATCGACAACGCCGCGCTGCCGCCCTCGCGCCGGCACATCGAGCTGCGCGTCGTGCCCAAGCACACCGCCGAGCTCGGCGCCAACATCGAGTTCTCGGTGACCGACATGGGACCGGGCCTGCCGGTCGAGGTCATCGAGCGCATGTACGAGGCCTTCTTCTCCACGAAGGCCGATGGATTGGGGATCGGCCTAGGGTTATGCCGGTCCATCATCGAGTCCCACCAGGGTCGGATCCGTGCCGAGAACCTCTACAATGGCCCGTCCATCGTCGGGTGCCGGTTCGCGTTCACGATCCCCGTGGACATCCCGCGTCCGGAGTCTTCACTCGCCCCTCTGGACAAGAGCGGCGACGCAGGGACGGGCACAGCACACAACACTGCCGCAACACCATGAGCTTGATTCCGAAGAAGGGTAATGTCTACGTCGTCGACGATGACGAGGCCGTGCGAGATTCCCTGCAATGGTTGCTGGAAGGCAAGGACTACCGGGTCAAGTGCTACGACTCCGCCGAGAGTTTCCTGAGCCGCTACGACCCGCGCGAAGTCGCCTGCCTGATCGCCGACATCCGCATGGAAGGCATGAGCGGCCTGGAACTCCAGGACAAGCTGATCGAACGCAAGAGCCCGCTCCCCATCGTGTTCATCACCGGTCACGGCGACGTGCCGATGGCGGTGCAGACGATGAAGAAGGGCGCGGTCGACTTCATCGAGAAGCCGTTCAAGGAAGAGGAACTGCTGTCGCTGGTCGAGCGCATGCTGGACCAGGCTCGCGGCGCCTTCGCCACGCAGCAGGAAGCGGCCAGCCGCGACGCGCTGCTGTCGCGCCTGACGACGCGTGAAGCGCAGGTGCTGGAACGCATCGTCGCCGGCCGCCTGAACAAGCAGATCGCCGACGACCTGGGCATCAGCATCAAGACGGTGGAAGCGCATCGCGCCAACATCATGGAGAAGCTCAACGCCAACACCGTCGCCGACCTGCTGAAGATCGCGCTCGGCGCGAACACGCAGGCCAAGGCCGGCTGAGTTCCTTCCGCATCCCTCATCCCTTGTGGCCGCCCTGTGCGGCCTCTTTCATTTCAGAGTTTCGTTCTCGAGTTCCGGAGTACCGACATGACCGCACAACTGATCGACGGCAACGCCCTGTCCAAGCAACTGCGCGCCGAAGTGGCGACCCGCGCCGCCGCGCTGACGGCCCAGGGCGTGAAGCCGGGACTGGCCGTGGTGCTGGTCGGCGACAACCCCGCGAGCCAGGTCTACGTGCGCAACAAGGTCAAGGCCTGCGAGGACGCGGGCCTGCATTCGGTGCTGGAGAAATACGCCGACACGATGACCGAAGCGGAGCTGCTCGCGCGCGTGGAAGCGCTGAACAACGATCCGGCGATCCACGGCATCCTGGTGCAGCTGCCGCTGCCCAAGGGCATCGACGCGCACAAGGTCATCGAGGCGATCGCGCCGGAGAAGGACGTCGACGGCTTCCACGTCGCCAGCGCCGGCGCGCTGATGGTCGGGCAGGAGGGCTTCAAGCCTTGCACGCCCTACGGCTGCATGAAGATGCTGGAGTTCATCGGTTATGACACCAAGGGCAAGCACGCCGTCGTGATCGGCCGCAGCAACATCGTCGGCAAGCCGATGGCGATGCTGCTGTTGCAGGCCAATGCGACGGTCACGGTGTGCCACAGCGCGACGCCGGACCTGGCCCACTTCACGCGCCAGGCCGACATCGTCGTGGCCGCCGTGGGCAAGCGCAACGTGCTGACCGCGGACATGGTCAAGCCCGGCGCGGTGGTGCTGGACGTCGGCATGAACCGCACCGAGGAAGGCAAGCTCTGCGGCGACGTGGACTTCGACGGCGTCAAGGAAGTCGCCGGATGGATCACGCCGGTGCCGGGCGGCGTCGGACCGATGACGATCACGATGCTGCTGGTCAACACGATGGAATCGGCGGAGCGCGCTGCGGCCGCTCGCTGAAGGCTTCCGTACTGCCACCGCCGCTTGCCCTCACCCCCACCCTCTCCCGCACTGCGGGAGAGGGTGGGGGTGAGGGCCAGCGGACTAGGCAGTCAGCCAGGCCCAGCGGTCCGTCAGTTGGTGTCCGCCTCTCGCAGCGTTTGAACCACCGGGCGCTGGAGGACACCGCGCAGCGCCCACCAGCCGGCGAGCTGCGCCAGCAGCGCGCCGCCGATCGTCGTGCCGATCAGCACCCAGGGCTTGAACTGCCATTCGAATTCGAAGGCGTAGTGCGTCAGCGCCCAGCCCAGCGCCTGCGCCGCCAGGCCCGCGAGGAAGCCGGCCAGCGCGCCCAGTCCGAGCAGCTCCGCGCGCTGCACCGCCGCGAGCAGCGCACTCGACGCGCCGAAGGCGCGCATCAACGCGAACTCCCGCGTGCGCGCATCCCGTGACCCCACCGCCGCGACCAGCAGCACGACCACGCCCAGCGCCAGCGCCACCGCGAACAGCAGTTGCACCGCCATGATCACCTGCTCCAGCACCTGCTGGACCTGCTTGAGCTCGGCGGAGACGTCGATCAGCGTGAGGTTGGGGAACTCGTTGACCAGCTTTCGATCGAGCGCCGCGGCAGCGCCCTGCCCCTCCGGCGAGCGGTACGCGGAGATGTAGCTCACCGGCAGCTCCGGCATCTGCGCGCGCGGGTACAGCACGAAGAAGTTGACCCGCATCGACCCCCAGTCGACCTTGCGCAGCGAGGTGATCTTCGAATCGACCAGCACGCCCGCGATGTCGAAGCGCATCGTGTCGCCGAGCTTCAATCCAAGCTGCTCCGCGAGGCCCTGCTCGACGCTCACGCCTTCCTTGTCCTCCGGCGTCCACTTGCCGCCAGCGATCAGGTTGTGCGACGGCAGCTCGGCGCTGTGGCTGAGGTTGAACTCCCGCTCCACCAGGCGCTGGGCGCGCTCCTCGGTGAACCGGCTGGCCTTGATCGCCTCGCCGTTGATCGCAACCAGACGGCCGCGGATCATCGGGTACCAGTCGTAGTCCTTCACACCGGCCTTGTCGAGGTCGGTGCGGAAGCCCGGGCCCTGCTCCGGCTGGATATTGATGACGAAGCGGTCCGGCGCATTCACCGGCGTTGCGGCGCGCCAGCTCTCGATCAGGTCGGTGCGCATCAGCACCAGCAGCGCCAGCGCGAGCAGCCCCAGCGACAGCGAACCGACCTGCAGCACCGCGAAGGCCGGCCGCGCGGCGACCTGCCGCGTCGCCAGCAGCAGCCAGCGCGGC
>NZ_DASVNZ010000283.1:0-2773 GCF_036486225.1 Roseateles sp.
CTAGATCAGAACAGCTGCACGAAGCGCCGCAACACCGCCGGCGTCAAGGCCGGGCCGAGCATCAGGGTCGGATGGATCCATTGCCGCGTGGGCAGGGACGTGAACAGCTGGCGGCCCCATTCCAGCGACTGCGCCGGCGCCAGCAGTTCGAAATCCTGGCGCACCGGGTTGATCACCAGCCAGACCTGGAGCCGATGCGCCTCGCAGGCCTCGAGCGTGTGCCGCACCGAGGTCGTCGCCTGGCGCACCGGCTCCAGCACCGGCTGCAATCGCGCTTCCGATCCGAGCAGTGGCGCGAGGTGCCGCAAGGCCAGCACCTCCTTCTGTTTGCCATGGAGATAGGGAAAGTACATCGACTCGGCCTCCGCTTTGCTTATTGAGGGAGGCGCGATCATGAGCAGCGCTGGCCGATCCGTCAGCAGCGATTGCCTTCATGTGTGAGGCAAGTCAAAGGACTCGCAAAAAAGCTCAAAAGCGACGAGTCGAGATCGCACCGCCCACGGGGCACCCGACACTGATGCGCCCCTTTTTCCGGCGCAGGCGTTGCGACAAGAAAAAAGGACCGCCGTGGCGGTCCCTTCGAGGGTGGATGCGGCCGGCGCGGCGCGCCGGACGATCAAGGCAGCGTTCAGGACGACCGCTCAGCACGACCGGCCAGGACGACCGGTCAACCCGCGGCGACCGGTCACTGGCTGTCCTTGGCCTTGACCGGCGTCTGGCCCATCGCGGCGAGCTCGGCCTCGCTGATGATCTCCATCGCGCGCACGACCTTCTGGACGCCGCGCACGCCGCGCGCGATCTCGGTCGCGCGGTTGGCTTCGCGCTCGGTCACGCGGCCCATGATGTAGACGTTGCCGCGTTCGACCACCACATAGAACGCGTTCGAGATCAGATCCTTCGCATCGACCAGGCTGGCCTTGACCTTGGCCGCGATGGCGACGTCGTTGGCGCGGCTGGACAAGGAGCTCAGCATGCCGACGCCCACTTCATTGAGCACGGTGCTGACGTTCTCGACGCCCTGTGCGATGCGCTCGACGGCGGCCTTGTCCTCGTCGTTGCGGGTCTCGCCGGTCAGCAGCACCATGCGGTTGTAGCTGTTGACGCTGATGTGCACGCGGTCGCCGAGCTGTTCGCGGATGCGGTTGGAGGTCTTGAGCTCGATGCCCTGGTCCTCGAGCTGCGTGCCGGAGGTGCGGCGGTCGGTCGCCACGAGCGCGCCGCTCACCGCGGCGCCGCCGACGATCAGCGGCACGCAGGCGGTCTGCAGCAGGGCGCCACCAAGCGCGGCGGCAAGGATCAGGCGGCGGGTCCAACGGGTCTGGGTCATCGGGAGGTCCTTCGAGGTCGGGAGGGAGGTCGTCGGCATCGCCGTCGGGTTCAAGGTCATTCGCCCGCGCCGAGCAGCTGCAGGTCGATCGCGTCGCTGAGGCAGTGCGAGAGCAACCGGTGCGCCTCCGCCACCCGCGCGAAGCGGCTGTGCGGCACGCGCAGCTGCACGTCGGTGTCGAGCAGCGTGCCGCGCCACTCGTCGTCCTGGGTGCCGCTGAGCACGATCACGCTCATCTCCTGGCCGTGCGCCACCTGCAGCAGCGCGGCGGCGGCGCCGCTGGCCTGGGCCTCGAACAGCAGCAGCAGATCGCCCGGATGGCCGAAGGTCTGGATCTGGCGCATCAGCGCGGACGCCGGATCGGCGTAGCCCTGCGCCTGCGCGTCCAGCGCCATCGCGGCCAGGCCGGGGCGTTCCTGTTCGAAGCGGCCGGACAGCAGCGAGGCCATGTAGGTCGCGTCCGCGGCCGAGATGCCCAGGCCCGCGCTCAGCACGCGGCCGCCGCCCGTCAGCGCGTCCACCATCATCTGCGCCGCGACCGCCAGCGGGCGCGACAGGCCCTCGGCGATCTGGTACAGCAGGTCCGCGCTTTCGAAGAATTGTTGTTGTATGCGTTGTTCCAACATAGGTGCGGGGATGATAAAGGCGTCTCAATGCTCCGCCGGCACGTCGAAGGCGCCTTTCAGCCACTCGATGCCGTCGCCGTCGATGGCCACGACATCGAAGCGGCAAGGCGGCAGCACGGCCTGCGTGCGCAGGAAACATTGCGCGGCAAAGATCACACGCCGTTGCTTGGCCCGCGTCACGCTGGCCGCCGCGCCGCCATGGGCATCGCCTTCCCGGGCGCGGACCTCGACGAAGACCAGCGTCCCGTCGCGGTCGCGCAGGATCAGGTCCACCTCGCCGCCGCGCGCGGACGGTCCGCGCGCCACCCGATAATTGCGCGCCACCAGCCGCAGGCCCTGGCGCCGCAGATGGTCGAGCGCGCGCTGTTCGGCCTCGGCGCCGCGGGCCTGCTTGTCCACGGCACCGGTGGTGTCCGCGCTTCCCCTGGAGAATTTCTTGAACATGTCGACGTCCCCGTCCGCTTCGCTGATCGCCGCCGCCTCTGCCGCGGCCGGACATCAGCAACACCCGGGCGGCACGCTCTACGTCGTCGCGACCCCGATCGGCAACCTCGCCGACCTCAGCCTGCGCGCGATCCACGTGCTGGGCCTGGTCGACGCGGTCGCCTGCGAGGACACGCGCGTCAGCGCTCAGTTGCTGCGCTGGCTCGGATTGCACAAGCCGCTGGTGGCGCTGCATCAGCACAACGAGCAGCAGGCGGCGGAAGGACTGGTCGCGCGGCTGCTGGCGGGCGAACGCATCGCGTATGTGAGCGACGCGGGCACGCCGGCGATCTCGGATCCGGGCGCGGTGCTGGTGGCCGCGGCGGCGAAGGCCGGC
>NZ_DASVNZ010000289.1:0-10325 GCF_036486225.1 Roseateles sp.
GGCGTGGTCGCTGGAGCGCATGGCCGAGCGCGCGGGCATGTCGCGCAGCGCCTTCGCGGCGCGCTTCCGCGAGCTGGTGGGGCAGGCGCCGGCGGCGTACCTCGCCGACTGGCGGCTGAGCCTGGCGCAGGAGCAGTTGCGACTGGGCCGCTCGATCAAGCAGATCGCCGATCAGCTCGGTTATGCGAATGCGTCCGCGCTGTCGCGGGTCTTCACGCAGCGGGTGGGGCGGTCGCCGAGGGAGTGGCGGCAAGGGTTGGTGGCGCAGGACGAGTCGGACGCTGCTTGAGACTTGCATCGACGGCGATCCCGCCCCGCAGGACGAATCGATGCGGGCGCTGGACGTTCAGTGGCATACGCGGACCGGGCACCTTCCACACTGGGATACCTCAACACTTCCCTGATGTGGACCCCATGAAGATCGCCGTATTCGACACCTACGTCACCCGGCCGGACGGCCGCTTGATGCACTTCGACATCCTCGTCCCGGATGCTTCACGAGCGCAGGAGCAGGTGCTGGCGTTCGGCCGCAAGTACCTCGCCGCGAGAGGTTTGCCTGCGCATCAGCTGTCGGCCGAAGAGTGCCGCTTCTGCCACATGGAGATCGCGCCGGAACCGGTCGTCGAGGAGATCGCGCGCGAGGGCTTCGCGATCATCGAGTTGGCCAACTGCGAGTAAGGCTGAGAGTTCTCAGGCAGGGCGTTTCCAAGCCTCAGGCTTGCGAGGTTCTATTGACCGCCTGAAGCAGAGGAGTTGGGACGCAAGGTAATCCTGATCCCCAGATCGCCGCCTTGCCGGTACCAGAGCAGGTCTTCCATCTGGAAGCCAGATATCTCTAGATGCTTCTCATCCCGCCATTTGGCGTTGATGCCCTTGAGCCGCGCGTTGACGCCAAAGTAGCCGCGATGAATCTCATCGCTGCCCTTCTTGATAAGGACCAGGCCTGTCTCGGTGCTGGAGAATCCGCCGCATCCTCCTGATCTGAGCTCAGCGCGGAAGGTTCCTGCGGGAGATTCGAATGCTGAAGAAGGGCCGTCGCTGCAGATCTTGTTGTCGCATGCCGAGAGTGCGGCGACGGCAAACGCCGCAAGCAGTGCGATCGGCATGATGCGACGAGCAACGTTGCTGCTCATTTTTGTGAACATGATTTCTTCCCCGGCGAGCCTTCTTGATACACCGGATTCGCTCGCGTGGAACGCCGGCACAGTCGCGACTTCCGCTCGAGGCTGAGAGCGTTCCTTGGCCTCCCATCGCAAGGCGGGCATGTACGAAGGAAAGCCACCCGACCGGAGCCGAATCACACATGCTCAAATTCCGGGCAAGCTTGGTTAACGAATTCCGCCTACCTATGCCGAACTACCCGAACGTACGCCACTGCTTGTATACGGTCTTCAGCCCCGACCTCGCTCTGTCGGAGCACGCAGCTGTGGCCATGCTAGTTCGTACAGCTCGCAACGCCGGCGTTACAGAAGCCCTTCGAAAGGAGCTTGCGGAATTGTCTGCAGACGAAAGCACGTCGTGGCGGGAGTTACTGGATGAGTTCGATGTCTTGTACGCGGCGAGCGAGGAGGAAGCTCGTGAGTGGGTCCAGCGTTGCTTCGTAGCGCCCCTCGAAAATGCAACCTAGTCGGCAGTTGCAGCTCACGCCCTGCGGCGCGGCTGAACGCAGCGGCCGGCTGAGTGCACTAGCAAGATGGCTATGTCCTCTTTCGCTGCATTGCAGCCGCCTGAAAATACGAGTGACCCGCACGTGCCGCCTATCGCGCATGACCGTGAATCCGGCGTGCGGGAGTTCAACCTCGGCGCCACGCCCGAAGGCCGCGCGCTCTACCGGTCACAGGGTTTCGTCGACTATCCCGCCGAGATGCGGCGACGCGTCTGAACGGATACTGAAATCCCCTCGCGCATCTGGGCGGTGGGCGGCATGTGGGTCGGGTCTTGCCTGAAAGAATCGGATCAACGCGGCAATGGGGGAGGGATGACAGTGAGCACTCAAGCGACATCTCATGGCGGGGCCGGCGCTGGCCCATCGCACAGCTCGCGGTACTTCCGATTCGTCGGCGCTGACCGCGGCGATTGGAAGGTGCTCAGTCAGCGCACGATCATCGGCGAAGCGCTGCCGGACGTGGCCGGGCTGACAGTCTTGACACCGACGTCGTCGCAGTTCGATCCCGCGCATTGGATGCTCAGCGGCGTGACAAGCAACGAGCGCTACGTGGAGCGCGACGAGAAAGCCGCGCTGGTCAGTCGGCAGGAGTCCTTGGGACGTCCAGCCGCCACCCGCGCGGCGTTGATCCCGATCCGCAAGAACGCGGCCTGGTGGGCGCTGACCCAGGACGAACGTCGCCGGATCTTCGAAGCGGACTCCCGCCACATCGCCATCGGCCTTCAGGCGCTGCCGGCGATCGCGCGTCGGTTGCACCACTGCCGCGACCTGCCCACGTCGGAGCCCTTCGACTTCCTGACCTGGTTCGAATACGCGCCGCAGGACGAGCCCATCTTCGACACGCTGCTGCGGGATCTGCGCGCCACGCGCGAGTGGACCTATGTCGACTGGGAAGTCGAGTTGCGGCTGGTGCGCGAAGTCTGACGACCCTCGCGCCTCAGGCCTTCTGCATGGCGAGCATGTAGTTCACCCCTGTCCATCCGAAGAGGCGGAAGGTCCTGGTGATCGGGTTGTAGCGCAGCCCCTTTTCCTCTCGCAGCACCAGGCCGGCCGTGGCCGCCATCGCCTTCAGCTTGGCCGGCTTGATGAACTTGGCGTAGTCGTGCGTGCCGCGCGGCAGCACCTTGAGCACCCGCTCGGCGCCGAAGATGGCGACCAGCCAGCTCAGCGGCGATCGGTTGATCGTGGAGAAGAACACCCATCCGCCCGGCTTCACCAGCGCCGAGCAGGCGGCCACGACCTGCGCGGGATCCGGGACGTGCTCGAGCATCTCCATGCACGTCACCACATCGAAGCTGCCCGGGCACTCGCTCGCGAGATCCTCGGCAGCGACATGGCGGTAGGCCACCGAGGCCTGGCTCTGCGCCGCATGGAGCATGGCGACCTTCAGTCCCTTGTCCGCGAGGTCGATGCCGAGCACCTCCGCGCCGCGGTGCGCCATCGATTCGGCCAGGATGCCGCCGCCGCAGCCGACATCCAGGACGCGCTTGTCCCGCAGCGAGACCAGCCGGTCGATCCATTCGAGCCGATGCGGATTGATCGCGTGCAGGGGCCAGAACTCCGACCCGGCGTCCCACCAGCGCGAGGCCAGCGCCTGGAACTTGTCGAGCTCGGCGGCGTCGAAATTGGTGTGCGTCGTCATCTTGTTGTCCTTGTCTTGAGGGTGATTCACCAGTGCCGTTGGCGGCGGTTCCAGAGGTACAGGAGGCGGGCGAAGGCGATGTAGGCCCACGACGTCAGGGTCCGCAGACCGGGGAGGCCCAGCGGCTTGAGGAGCCAGCCCCCGCGGCGCTGCAGCGACCAGGTCGTCAGCAGCGCCGGCGCGCCCACCTGCAGTCGGCCGTCGGCGTCGACGAGGTGCAGCCGCTCCCGCACGCTTTCCAGGTCGAGGCCCAGCGGCGCGAGGCGTTCCGGGTGGCGGTGCACGTCCACCCATTCGACGCTGCGCTCGTCGATGCGCTCCCGCAGCGCACACACGCCGGCGTCGCAGACCGGGCAGGCGCTGTTGTAGTAGACCGTGCGACGTCCGACGACGTCATCGACGGCGGGCGGCACGGAAGAGCGGGGATCTGTGGACATGCGGACTCCTGCGATGGCGTCAGCATAACCGTTAATTAGCTAAATGGCTAACTAGCTAAATGGCGAAGGCGATCGACGCGGCGGCTAAGATGCGGCGATGGATAAAGTCTTCGAAGCGCTGGCCTCGACGCCGCGGCGCAAGATCCTGGCCTTCCTGTCCGAGACGGAGCTCTCGGCGGGCGACATCGCGAGCCGCTTCGACATGACGAAGCCGTCGTTGTCCAAGCACCTCAGGATCCTGGAGCACGCCGGCCTGGTGAAGGCCGAGAAGCGCGGGCAGTTCGTCTTCTACAGCCTGCAGAAGGACAGCCTGGCCAACACCCTCACGAGCTTCGTGCAGCAGGTCTGTCCGGTCTCCACGAAGCTGCGCAAGGAAAGCAAGGCCATCGCTTCCGCCAAGACCTCGCGCCGGAGCACCTGAACCCGCTCAGCGCTTCGCCTTGATCTTCGCGCCACCCTGCCTGCCGTCCGGATCCGGCGCGCGGGCCGGCGAGCGGGGTCGCGCGGCGTTCTTCCGGCCAACGATCTCCTGCGCGAGATCCGCCAGCGTTCGGGCGCCCAGCCGCTGCAGCAGCGCGCTCTCGGCGTCCTGAAGGGCCTCCCCCAGCAAGCCGTTCACCGCCGCCTCCACCGGGCAACTGGGGTTGTCCTGGGCGGGGCCGATCGCGAAGGTCGTCGCGTGGGCGATGGCGTCGTAGACATCCCGAGCCGTGACGCGTTCAAGCTCGCGCGCCAGCACCCAACCGCCGCCGCGTCCGCTCGTGGAAGCCACCAGGCCTGCCGCGCGCAGGGACGCCATCGTCCGTCGCACCACCACCGCGTTGGTGTGCAGCATCTGGGCGAGCGTCGCCGACGTGGTGGTGCCGCCATGCAGATGCATGTGGATCAGCACATGCAGCAGACGGGCGAGTCGGGTGTCCTGGGCCATGGGTCTTTTGTGCAACTTGACGAGTTACGATATTCTTCGGGTTCGACACTATCGCTCATTGCCGCCATGACCGCCGCTCGTGAATACACCCTGGAAGTGAACAGCATCCGCCTGCATCTGAGAGAGCAGGGCGAGGGCCCGTTGGTCCTGCTCTGCCACGGTTTCCCGGAGACCTCGCTGGTGTGGCGGCATCAGCTCGAGGCGCTCTCGGCGGCCGGCTTCCGGGCGATGGCACCGGACCTTCGCGGCTATGGCGGCAGTGAGTCGCCGTCGGATGTCCATGCGTTCACGACGCTCGACGTGCTGGGCGACCTGATCGCGCTCCTCGACGTGCTCGACGAACGTCAGGCCGTCATCGTCGGCGGGGACTGGGGCGCGACCTTGGCCTGGCAGGCGGCGCAGCTCCGGCCCGACCGGTTCCGCGCCGTGGTCGCGCTCGGCGTGCCGCTGATGGGGCGCGCGCCGATGCGGCCGAGCATGCTGTTTCCAAGGACCGACACCGCGCGCTTCTACACGCACTTCTTCTCCGAGCCCGGTGTGGCCGAGCAGGAGTTCGAACGCGACGTCGGCAAGACGCTTCGCCAGATCTACTTCGCCGCGTCCGGAGAGGCGGGGCCGCGCAACGATGCGCGCACGCCCAATCCGTTCGGCATGGTGGACCGCGCTGTCGGCCTGCTCGCGGCACTGCCCGACCCCGACACGCTCCCCGCGTGGATGCCGCCGTCCGATCTGGCGGCGCTGGTGGCGAGCTTCGAGCGCAGCGGCTTCCGGGGCGGTCTCAACTACTACCGCAACCTCGACCGGAACTGGGAGTTGCAGGCGGCGTTCGACGGCGTGAAGGTCGAGGTGCCCGCGCTCCATCTGATCGGAGAACGGGACGTGGGGCTGGCCATGCCCGGCATGGATCGGATCATCGAGGCCATGCCCGCCTTGGTGCCCCGCTTGTCGGCGTCGACGATGATCGCGGGCGCGGGACACTGGTTGCAGCAGGAGGCGCCGGACGCCGTCAATGCTGCGTTGATCGGCTTTCTGCGCGGGCTGTCGTCGAGCGCATGACCAGCGGCAGCAGCCGCCGTTCAGCGCTTGGCCTTGCCCTTCTCGATGTCCATCTTGCTGTCCGGATCCAGCGTGCGGACCAGGTAACGCGTGCGGGCGTCGAAGGCGCCGCGGGCGATGACGACGCCAGGGTTCTCCGCGTGATAGACCGCCGCCTCCAGGATCACCGGATCCTTCGACGGCGCGATCAGCCAGCCGCCGGGCTCGACCTTGGGCAGCGGCTTGCACGGCATCGGCCCGGTGTGTTCCGCGATGCCCTTCTCGGGATACCAGATCACGCACTGGCCGCTCTTGAGCGGCAGCAGCGGCGCCGGGATGCGGTTCTTGGCCGTCACGTTGAAGTAGGAGTTGTCCTGTCCGGGCGCGGCGCGACCCACGTCCCGCGCGGGATCGGAGGCCTTGCCGACGGATTGCGCCGCGGCACCGAGGCCGGTGAGCAGGGCGGTCGTGCCGACGAGGGCGACGGCGAGGTGGCGAATGGTCATGACGGGTTCCTCTTGTGCTGCGGCCTCGTGCAGAGGCCCTTGCCGACAACAGGCAACCGGCATGCCAGCGCCCAGGGGCCAGGCACCCACGTGCCTGGCAGACCGGACGCGCGGACGTGTCCCCCCGCGCGGCCAGGGCGTCCTCGTCAATGATTGATGAAGGCCAGCAGCCGCCGGAGCTGCTCCGTGAGTTCCCCGATCACCACGCCGGTCAACGTGCGGAACTCCAGGATCGGGAAGTCGCCGGGATCGAGCTTCTTGCCGTAGCTGCCGAGGGACTCCATCTGGGCCTTCTCCGCCTTCCCGCCCGGGAAGTGCTTCTTGGTCAGTCGGTCCACGCCCTTGTTGTAGCCGCCGAAGAAGCCGACGGTCGGCAAGGCGTCGTTGACCCAGTCCTGGATGGTCAGGGCGTCCAGGTTCGCGCCGCCGCCGGCCACCGCCCCGGCGGGGAAGACCGGATCGCCGATCACGACACCTCCGGGCGGCGGCAGGGCGGCGTTGATGGTCGTGAGCACGATCTGCCGCATGTCCGCCGGCGTCAGCGCGGCCTTGGTGGGGTTGGACAACTTCTTCAACATGCGTGAGAAGTCGGTTCGCGCAAGATGCGCACCCGCCGCCGACTTCGCGTAAGGCAGGATTCCCGCCGCCGATCGAGCCGTGACGGGAATCGTCGCCATGAGCGCCACGATCCCCGCGAGGTGGTCGCGCTCCGCCTGTGTGAGCGCGTTGAGCGCCCCCGTCCCGTTCACCGCGACCGCCGCATGCGGTCCCACCGCGAGACCGCCGCCGACCGCCACCGGCTCGTAGGGCCCCAATGTTCCGCGCGCCGCGTCGTCGTCCGCATTGGCGCCCACCGGGGCCAGCGTCGCCAGATAGTTCTGCGCCTGCGCGCCGGTCAGATGATCCAGCAGCTTGGCGGGATCGATGCCGCCCGTCATCTGGAGCTGGCCGACGATGTTGGCCGCACCGTTCCCCAGGAATCGATATTCGTCGGAGCCGCTGCCGCCCACCCCGGCGATCTGGTTCGCGCGCGTCCATGCGGCGGCGGCGTTGCTGGCGGCGATGGCATTGATCGCGCCAACCGCGCCCGGAGCCGTGTGGGTGACCAGGTTCAACACCTCGTTGGCGTCGGTCTCGTCGATCTCCTTGATGATCACCTCGAGTTGACTGGCCCCGTTGACGTCGACGTCCGCCGTCAACTGGAATCCGGGGAACTGGCGCAGCACGTAGCCCTTGTCGTGGGGATGCGTGCCGTTGCCGAAGAAGTTCCGACGACGGGTGTTGATGTCCGTCATCTCGTACTCGAATCCCACCTTGCGCTGTATCGGCACCGCCGGTCGAGCTTGAAAACTGGCGCCGAAGGTGGACTGCAGCGTGGCCCGCTGCGCCTGCAGGCCCGGTGACGCGTCGACGTAGGCCTGCAGCGCGATCCGGCGGGACGGTGCGACCGAAGGGGCCGCGGTCGTCGCCGACCCCGTCTTGCCAGGCTGGCGCTCGGCCGCCGCTCGAGGACTCCCTGCCGATGTCGACTCCGTTGCGCGCATGCAGCCTCCGGGCGGCGTCCGGCCGCGAGGCTGCACGATAGGAAGCCGTGCCTGCTCAGTCCATCGGCATGCCGCTGAGTTTGGGGAGCGGAAGATCCGAGTCGCCCGCGATCCACTCAGGCCCATGTCGGGCGCGCGCAGTCCCGACCTATCATCGTGCCCGCGCGACCGGCAGGGAGTGAGCAGCCCGCGCGCCCACGACGACTTCGGAGCCGCCTGCAATGACGCCTCTCTCTCCGGCCCACCCTTCGACCTCTGGCGCCGCGACCTGCCACAACTGCGACCTCGCGCTCCAGCCCGGCGGAAGCTTCTGTCCCCACTGCGGTCAGGAGGCCCATCTGCACGCGGCCTCGATGCGCGAGTTCATCCATGAGTTCATCGGCCACTACGTCGCGCTCGAAGGGCCGTTGTGGCGGACCCTCTGGGCGATGCTGTTCCTGCCGGGGCGTCTCACCCGCGAGTACTTCATCGGAAGGCGCCGGCGCTACGTCCAGCCGCTGCGCCTGTACCTGAGCCTGAGCTTCGTGTTCTTCATCGCCGTGCACCTGCTGCCCGGCGATCACGGGCTCACGGTCACCCGCGATCAGCAGACCATCGCGCAAGCGCGCCAAGGCAGCTGTTCCAGTCCCGGCAGCAATTGCAGCGGGTGGCAGCGTCGCCTCGACGGCATCGGCGAGCGGCTGGCCAGCGGCTCCTCCGCCGCCCAGGTGCAGAAGCGCATGGACAAGCTCGCCCCGTACGCGATGCTGCTGATGCAGCCGGTCTTCGCCGGCCTGCTGGCGTTCATCTTCCTGCGGCGCCGGATGAAGTACGCCCAGCACTTCGTCTTCGCGCTCCACCTGCACGCGTGCTGGTTCGCGGCCTACCTGCTCGCGATCGTGGTGCCGGCCGCGGCGACCGTCATCGTCGCGCTGGTCCTGCTGCACGGCGTCATCGCGCTGCGGACCATCTATGGCACGAGTTGGTGGGGCGGGATCTGGCGCGGCGGACTGCTCGCGGGGCTCTATCTCCCGCTGCTGCTGATGGGCGTCGTCGCGCTGGTGGCCGGTGCGGCGATGGTGAACTGACCCGGACGATCCGGCCCACCCTCAAGCCTGCGGCTTGTGCTCCACCCAGGCGAGCAGCGCATCCAGGGCCGGGCAGAGCGACTGCCCCCACGGCGTCATCGCGTACTCGACGCGGGGCGGCTTTTCGTCATGCACGATGCGCTCGACCAGGCCGTCCGCCTCCAGGTCGCGCAGCTGCTGGGTCAGCATCTTCGGCGAGATGCCCGTGATCGCGCGCTCCAGCTCGGAGAAACGCCGCACCTGGCCGCCGAAGAGGTTGAACAGGATCAGCAGCTTCCACCGGCCGTCCAGCAGCGACCAGGCGGCCTCGAGGCCGATGGCGGCGCTCAGCGCGGTGTAGCTCGGGCGTGGAGTCATGGCGGCACTTACTTTCTGGTGCGTGCTTGTGAGCATGGGCAGGGCTCCTGAAGATGAGGCACTCGCGGGGGCCACCCGCTGTTGCCAGAACAGGAGTTCCGATTGTCTTCAAGTACTGAATCCCGTCCCCGTCGTGCCCTCGTGACCGGAGGAACGAAAGGCGTCGGACGCGCCGTGGTCGAACGCCTGCTCGCGTCCGGCTTCGAGGTGCTGACCACCGCCCGTCATCGTCCCGATGGCACACACGAGGCCCGCTTCATCGAGGCCGATGTGGCGACTGCCGACGGCGTCCGCGCCGTCGCCGATGCCGTCCTTCGGCAGTGGGGCGGCGTCGACGCGATCGTCCATGTGGTCGGAGGCTCCGCGGCGCCGGCCGGTGGCTTCGCGGTGCTCGACGACCAGGAGTGGCAGCGCGAGCTGGATCTCAACCTGCTGTCGGCCGTCAGGCTCGATCGCGCCTTGCTGCCCGGCATGCTCGCGCAGGGATCGGGCGTGGTCGTCCACGTCACGTCCATCCAGAGCGTGCTCCCGCTGCCCGAGGCCACCATGGCCTACGCCGCGGCCAAGGCGGGGCTCTCCAACTACAGCAAGGCCTTGTCGAAGGAGCTCAGCCCCAAGGGGATCCGCGTCGTGCGCGTCTCTCCCGGCTGGACGGAGACCGAGGCCGCGGTGGCGCTGATGTCCCGCGTGGCGGAGCAGGCGGGCGGCACCGTCGATGAGGCCCGTCAGACCATCATGGCGTCGCTGGGCGGCATTCCGCTGGGGCGTCCGAACCAGCCGAGCGAGGTCGCGGACCTCATCGCCTTCCTCGTGTCGGACCAGGCCGGCGCCATCACGGGGACGGAGTTCGTGATCGACGGCGGCACCGTACCCACCGTCTGATGGCCCACCACGGTCTGACTGCCCACGGTCTGACAGCCCACGGTTCGCCCCGGCCGGCTAACGGTCGGCGTCGAGCAGCTCCTGCATCACCTGCTCGAGCTCGTTGAACTCCACCGGTTTCACCAGGTGCGCGTCGAAGCCCGCGGCGGCCGTGGCCTCGCGGTCGGAGCGCTGCCCCCAGCCGGTGATCGCGATCAGCGCGAGCGGCTCCGCGCCCGGCATCGCGCGCAGCTGCCGCGCGACGTCCGTCCCCGACAGGCC
>NZ_DASVNZ010000076.1:0-5947 GCF_036486225.1 Roseateles sp.
TGCGTCTGCCGGACGCCGCGCATCCGCGCCGCGCCATCGCGCGGCTGTCGCCGCTCCTCCGTCGGGAGCCCGCGCTGTTGCGGCAGCACTGGGTCATCGACACCCCGGAGGCCGCGACCCCCGACTGGGCGTCCGACCAGATCGTCGCCGCGCGCCCGTCCGCCGAGAAACTCGGCGAGCGTGCCTGGTGGCTCTATCAACTGGTGCGCCAGGTGCCGTTGGACTGGTGGACCGCGACGACCTCGATGACGCCCGCCGAGCTGCTCGCCTGGGCCGGCAAGACCGATTGGGCCGAGGCGCTGATGCGGGGCTGGTTCGATGTGCTCGCCGCGACGCGAGAGGTCGAGTGGTGCGAGGCCTTCCTCGACGCGCTGCAGGCGTCCGCCGCCCATCCGGCGCAACTGAACGTCCCGCTGCAGATGCATCAGACCGCGCAGGCGCTCAGCTGGCTGCCGCAGGCCCGTCGCGAGCGCCACTGGCTGCGGCACCTGAAGCAGGGCTCGTTGCCGTTGTCGGCGCTGATCGCGGCCGCGAGCGGCGGCGAGACGCTCGGCGCCGACCTCTCGCAGGCGCTGACCGCGCAACTGCTGACGCGCGCCCGCGCCGGCACGCTGAAGGACGACTACGCCGTGCGCGCGATGCTGGCCGACTTCGGCGCGGTCGTGCACGCCGACAGCCTGCCCGCGTATGCGTCGCTGGCCGACGTCCGCGCCGCCGACGAGACCGCCGCCCATGCGGAGCAGTTGCAGGCCGTCGCGCAGACGGCCGCGCTGCGCCGCGTCCTGCTCGCCCTTTCATCCGATCCGATCCCGAGGACCTCATGACGACTTCCACCGAGACCTCCGCCGCCTCGCAGCTGCTGCGCCGCCATGCCGAGCACCAGTTCGCCGAGGAACTCGCCGAGCTGAAGCGCCAGGACACGCGCCCGCGTCCGGAGAACTGGGCGATGTCGCCGTGGGCCGTGCTGCGTTACCTGATGGGCGGGACGCTGGAGAACGGCTTCGAGGTCAGCGCCAAGTACATCGGCGACGAGCGGCTGATGGAGATCGCCGTCGCCACGCTGGCCACCGACCGCGCGCTGCTGCTGTACGGCGTGCCGGGCACCGCGAAATCGTGGGTGTCGGAACACCTGTCGGCGGCGGTCAGCGGCGATTCGACGCTGCTGGTCCAGGGCACCGCCGGCACCGGCGAGGAACAGCTGCGCTACGGCTGGAACTACGCGCAGCTGCTGGCCAACGGGCCCAGCGAGGCGGCGCTGGTGCCCAGCCCGATGATGAAGGCGATGCGCGACGGCAAGATCGCGCGCATCGAGGAACTGACGCGCATCCCTGCCGACGTGCAGGACTGCCTGATCACCGTGCTGTCGGAGAAGACGCTGCCGGTGCCCGAGCTCGGCTCCGAAGTGCAGGCCACGCGCGGCTTCAGCGTGATCGCCACGGCCAACAACCGCGACAAGGGCGTCAACGAACTGTCCGCCGCGCTCAAGCGCCGCTTCAACACGGTGGTGCTGCCGGTGCCGGCCAGCGAGGACGCCGAGGTGTCCATCGTCGTCAAGCGCGTGGCCGAGCTGGGCGTCGCGCTGCAGCTGCCCGCCGAGCCGCCGGCGCTCAAGGAAGTGCGGCGCATCGTGCAGATCTTCCGCGAGCTGCGCAACGGCCGCACCGAAGACGGCAAGACGCAGCTGAAGTCGCCCAGCGGCACGCTGTCGACGGCGGAGGCGATCTCCGTGATCAACAGCGGCATGGCGCTGGCCGGACACTTCGGCGACGGCGTGCTGCGTCCGCGCGACGTGGCCTCAGGCCTGCTCGGCGCGATCGTCAAGGATCCGGTGCAGGACCAGGTCGTCTGGAACGAATACCTGGAGACGGTCGTCAAGGAACGCACCGACTGGAAGGACCTGTATCGCGCCTGCCGCGAGCAGTCCTGAGCCGCCGGTCGTCATCCTGACGCTCGCGATCCCCGCGTCCCCAGCCCCTGACCATTCCCAAGCGGCCATGAGCGATCCGGTCCATTACTTCGGCGTGCGGCACCACGGCCCGGGCTGCGCGCGCAGCCTGCTCGCGGCGTTCGAGGCGCTGAAGCCCGACTGCGTGCTGATCGAGGGTCCGCCCGAGGCGGACGGCCTCGTCGCCGCCGTGCTCGATCCTGCGATGACGCCGCCGGTGGCGCTGCTGACGCACGGTGTGGAGGAGTCCGACCGCGCGGTCTACCACCCGTTCGCGAGCTTCTCGCCGGAGTGGCAGGCCTTGCGTTGGGCCGGGCTCGCGGGTGTGCCGGTCCGCTTCATCGATCTTCCGGTCGGTATCTCGCTTGCGTTGGAGAAGGCGAGGGAAGAAGAGGCCGCGCAGCCGACCGCAGAACCGACGCCGGAATCGACACCGGGATCGACGGAGCCTGATTCCACGGAGGAACCTGCCGAGCGCTCGGCGCGCCGCGGCGATCCACTGGACTGGCTCGCCCGCGCGGCCGGCTACGCCGACGGCGAGACCTGGTGGAACCACATGGTCGAGGAACGCGGCGACGGCGAGGACCTGTTCGCCGCGATCTCGGAGGCGATGACGACCTTGCGCGCCGAGTCCGGCGACGACGAGACGCTCGATCCTCAGACGCCGCGCGCCCACCGCGAGGTCCTGCGCGAGGCCCACATGCGCCAGTGCATCCGCGCGGCGCGCAAGGAGGGCTTCGAGCGCATCGCGGTGGTCTGCGGCGCTTGGCACCTGGGCGGCCTGCGGGCCGACGTCACCGCCAAGGCCGACCAGACGCTGCTCAAGGGCGTGCCCAAGCTCAAGGTCACGAGCACCTGGGTGCCATGGACCTACCGGCACCTGGCGCGCGAAAGCGGCTACGGCGCCGGCATCCACTCGCCGGGCTGGTACGAACACCTGTGGCTGAGCGGGCAGGGCGGCCAGGATGGCAATGACGGCGAACGCCGTCCCCGCGCGATCGGCTGGCTGGCGCGCGTCGCGCGGCTGATGCGCGAGCGCGACCTGGACTGCTCCTCCGCGCACCTGATCGAGGCCGCCCGCCTCGCCGACACGCTCGCCGCGTTGCGACAGCGGCCCGCGCCGGGCCTGGATGAACTGCACGAGGCCACGCGCACCGTCATGACGCTGGGCGACGAGGCGGTGCTCGGCTTCATCCGCGATGAGCTGGTCATCGGCGATCGCCTGGGCGGCGTGCCGGCCGACGTGCCCACGGTGCCGCTGCAGCGCAACCTGGAGCAGCTGCAGAAGTCGCTGCGGATGAAGCCCGAGGCGACGCAGAAGACGTTGGACCTCGACCTGCGCCAACCCAACGACCTCGCCCGCAGTCATCTGCTGCACCGGCTGCGTCTGATCGATCTGCCCTGGGGCGACATCGCGCGCACGGGCAAGTCCTCGCGCGGTACTTTCCACGAGATCTGGACGCTGCAATGGCAGCCGGAGTTCGCGCTGCGCGTGATCGAGGCGAGTCGCTGGGGCCAGTCCGTCGCGCAGGCCGCAACGACCGCGGTCGCCGAGCGCTGCGGCAAGTCGGCGAATCTGGCCGCGTTGGCGGAACTCGTCGACCGCGTGCTGCTCGCCGACCTGCCGGAGGCGGTGACGATCGCGTCTCGCGCGCTGCAGGACCATGCGGCGGTCACCGGCGACGCCGACCAACTGCTGGGCGCGTTGCCGCCGCTGGCCAACGTCTTCCGCTACGGCAATGTGAGGCAGACCGACGCGGCGATGGTGGGACACGTCTTCGACGGCCTCGTGACGCGCGCGGCGATCAGCCTGCCGCTGATGGGCGATTCGCTGGACGAGGCCGCGTCGGAAAAGGTCCGTGATCGGCTGCTCGGCGCGCAGGCGGCGGTACGGCTGCGCGATCCGGGCCGTCAGTCCGAGCCCTCGTCGCAATGGCGCGCCGCCATCTCGCAACTGGCCGCACGCGAAGGCGCGCACGCGCTGCTGCGCGGCCTGTGCACGCGGCTGCTGCTGGACGACGGCCTGATCACGGCGGACGAGGCGGGCACCGCGATGTCGCTGCAGCTGTCGCGCGCGGCGGAGCCGGCCAAGGCGGCGGCGTGGCTCGACGGATTCCTGAATCGCAATGCCGTCGTGCTGCTGCATCACGACGGCGTCTGGCCGCTGGTCGATGCCTGGTTGGGCGGGCTCGACGACGAACATTTCATCCGCGTGCTGCCGCTGGTGCGACGCACCTTCGCGCACTTCGACGCGGGCGAGCGACGCGACCTCGGTCAGCGCGCGGCGCGCAAGGGCGGCGGGGCGGGCACCGTGATGGCTGCGGCTGAATGGGACGATGCGCGCGCCGCGCTTCCTTTGCCGCTGCTGCGACTGATACTGGGAGTGGAGGCATGAGCACGCCTGACGACCTGACGGCCCCGGCGGCCACCGTGACCGACCCCGCATCCGCATCCGCATCCGCATCCGCATCCGCATCCGTGACCACGTCCGATGCGGATCGTCTGCGCCGCTGGCGCCTGGTGCTCGGCGGCGAAGCCGAGGACAGCTGTGGCGGCCTGCAAGGCGACGCGATGGAGATGGACCAGGCCTTGAGCGCGCTGTACGGCGACGGCGGCGGACTCGGCGATGACCGCCGTGGCGGCCGCGGCAACTCGGCGCCGCGCGTGGCGCGCTGGCTCGGCGACATCCGCAAGTACTTCCCGAGTTCCGTCGTGCAGGTGATGCAGAAGGACGCGCTGGAGCGCCTGCATCTGCGCGACATGCTGCTGCAGCCCGAGATGCTGCAAGGCGTGCAGCCGGACGTGCACCTGGTCGCGAACCTGATGGCCCTGTCGCGGGTGATCCCGGCGGGGACGAAGGACACGGCGCGCCGCGTCGTGCGGCAGGTCGTGGACGAGCTGATGAAGCGGCTCGAGGAACCGATGCGCGCGGCGGTGACCGGCGCGCTCGATCGCAGCCAGCGCAACCGCCGGCCGCGCCTGTCGGAGATCGACTGGCACCGGACCATCCGCGCCAACCTGCGCCACTGGCAGCCGGAACTCCGCACCGTGATCCCGGAGACGCTGCACGGCTACGGCCGCAAGGCGCGGCGTCCGCAGCGCGAGGTGGTGCTGTGCATCGACCAGAGCGGGTCGATGGCGAACTCGGTCGTGTACTCGAGCATCTTCGGCGCGGTGCTCGCGTCGCTGCCGGCGGTGAGCACCAAGCTGGTCGTCTTCGACACGGTGGTGGTCGACATGACCGAGCAGCTCGACGATCCGGTCGATCTGCTGTTCGGCGTCCAGCTCGGCGGCGGGACCGACATCAACGGCGCGGTGGCCTATTGCCAGTCGCTGATCCGCGAGCCGCGCAACACGATCTTCGTGCTGATCTCCGATCTGTACGAGGGCGGCGTCGAGCCGCAACTGCTGCGCCGCGCGGCCGCGCTGGTCGAGAGCGGCGTGCAGTGCGTGGCCTTGCTCGCGCTGAGCGACGAGGGCGCGCCGGCCTACGACCGCGCGCTCGCGGCCAAGCTGGCGGCGCTGGGCGTGCCCTCGTTTGCCTGCACGCCCGACGCCTTCCCGGGGCTGATGGCGGCCGCGATCCGGCGCGACGATGTCGCGGCCTGGGCCGCGGCGCAAGGCCTCGTCACCAGCCCCAAAGCCCGCCATGGCCGCTAGAAGACAGAGCCACGTCGCGCTGCTGCGCGGCGTCAACGTCGGCGGCAACAAGCGCGTGCCGATGGCCGAGTGGCGTGTGCTGCTCGAAGGGCTGGGCTGCACGAACGTGCGCACGTTGCTCAACAGCGGCAACGCGGTGTTCGATGCCGTGCCTTCGCCGAAGCTGCCGGCGCGCATCCGCCAGGTGCTGATCGACGGCCTGGCCGTCGAGGTGCCGGTGATCGTGAAGACAGCGGCCGAGATGGCCGCGATCGAAGCCGGGAACCCGCTGGGGGCGGTGGCCACAGATCCGTCGCGACTGATCGTCGCGTTCACCGCCAATGCCGAAGACCTGGCCGGCCT
>NZ_DASVNZ010000301.1:0-8049 GCF_036486225.1 Roseateles sp.
TGCCTCCGGCGAGTTGCGCATCGCCTTGCCGGCCCGCCTCGCCGCGCCGGCGGTGACCACCGAGCGATTCAAGGGCAAGACCTACGTCCTGGCCGAGGTGCCGGTCGACACGGCACCGTCGCCGCGGCCGGTCCCGCGCACGGTGGGCTTGGTGTGGGACGCGTCCGCCTCGGGCGCCGCACGGGACCATGACCGCGAGTTCGCGCTTCTGGACGAATGGTTCCGGACACTGCGTTCGGTCGAGGTGCGGCTCAAGGTCGTCCGCAACGACGCCGAACCGGTGGAGCGCTTCGTCATCCGGGACGGCGATTGGCGCGCGCTGCGCCAGCGCCTCGAACGCGTGCCGTATGACGGCGCGACGGCGCTCGGCGCGATGGACACACCCGACGGCAGCGACGTGACGCTGCTGTTTTCGGACGGCCTCGGCACCTGGGGTGCTGGCGGATTGCCGGCCACCGGCAAGCCGCTGTTCGCTTTCTCGGCCTCGGCGGGCGCGGCCGAGGCGGCCCTGCGCCGCCTGGCCGAATCGCGCGGCGGGTCCTACGCGGACCTGCTCACGGCGGACACCGCCGAGGCGGTGCGCCTGATGGCCGAAGAGCGGCCTCGCGTGCTCGAGATCAGCGGCCTGGGCGCCGGCGAGTGGGAAACGGGATCCGTCCTTCCGCAGGCGGGCCGCCTGCTGATCGCCGGCGTCATGACGCAGCCGCAGGCGACGATGAAGGTGCTGCTCTCGAATCCCGGCGGCGCGCCCCGGTCGATCACGGTGCCCTTGCGCGTGGCAGCCGCCGCCGAGTCGATCGCAGCAACGACGCTGTCGACGCCGTCGACGTCTGCCGACCCGGCCGAGACGTCCGAAGCCGCACCGGCCGTCGGGCTCGCCGCCTATCGCTGGGCCAGTTTCCGCCTCGGCCGGCTGGAGGCCGACCGCGCGGGCCAGCGCCAGGCGATCCGTCGGCTGGGCATGGACTTCGGGCTGGTGACGCGCGAGACCTCGCTGATCGTGCTGGACACCGCCGCCGACTACGTCCGCCACGACATCGAGCCGCCCGAAGACCTGCGCGCCGAATGGGAACGGTTGATGGCCACGCGCACCGCGGCGCGTCAGGACGACCGCACGCAGTCCCGCCGCGACGTGATCCAGCGCTTCGAGGACAAGGTGCTGTGGTGGGCTGAAACGCCGGCCATGCGCGCGGCCGCCCGGCAGGTGGCCGAGCAGATCGCCGCCAAGAGCCGGCGCGACGCGTCGGTGCCGCGCCCGTTCGAGCCGCCGATGCCGATGTCGGTGCACCCGCATCAGGAATCCAGGCCTGCCCCGATCACGTTGTCCACAACACCCGCCCCCGCGCCTGCACCTGCACCGGTGATTCGTCCGGCAGAGCCAGCCCCGGCCCCGGCCCCAATGGCGCCTGCCCCCCTCCGTCCCATCGCTGCGGATTCCTCGCGGGAAGAGCGCGTGGCAGCGCCATCCCCCGCGCCGGTGACGGCAGCCGCGGCAGCACCGGCACAGCGTCTGCGCGAGGCTCCCACGACCCCAGGCGCGCGGCAGGCCGACGACGGCGACATCGCCCTGCGCGCCTGGCAGCCCAACGAGGTCTACGCCCAGCGCCTGAAGAGCGCGGCCGACAAGGACCTCTACGCGATCTACCTGGACGAGAAGCCGTCCTACCTGCGCAGCTCGGCGTTCTTCCTTGACGTCGCGGACCGCCTGATCGAACGCAGGCAGACCGCACTCGGACTGCGCGTGCTGTCCAACCTCGCCGAGATGGACCTGGGCAACCGCCAGCTGCTGCGCATCCTGGCCTACCGGCTGAAGCAGGCGGGCCGTCCGCGCGACGCCATCCCCATCCTCGAGGAAGTGCTGCGCCTGGCGCCCGACGAGCCGCAGTCCTACCGCGATCTCGCGCTGACCTGGGCCGACGCGGGCGAGCCGCAACGCGCGGTGGACCTGCTCGCGGAGGTCGTGAACCGGCCGTGGCAGAACCGTTTCCCCGACGTCGAGCTGATCGCGCTGGCCGAGCTGAACGCCATCGCGGAACGCTCGCGGCTCAAGGGCAAGGCGCTGGACCTGTCGGCGATCGACGCGCGGCTGCGCCGCCCGCTCCCGCTGGCCTTGCGCGTGGTGATGAGCTGGGACGCGGACAACACCGACATCGACCTGTGGGTGACCGATCCCGACGGCGAGCGCGCGTACTACGGCAACGCGCTGACGCGTCAGGGCGGACGCATGTCGCGGGACTTCACCGGCGGCTACGGCCCCGAGGAGTTCTCGCTGCGCGTGGCCAAGCCGGGGACCTACACGGTGCAGGCCAACTTCTTCGGCCACCAGCAGCAGGTGATCGCGCCCTCGACGACGATCATGGTGCGGCTGTCCACCGGGTTCGCGACCGCGCGGCAGCAGGACAAGGACATCGTCCTGCGCCTGAGCGGCCGCGGCGACGGCGTCGTCGTCGGGACCTTCACCGTGAAGTGACGGCCGCGGCATGACGGCCGCGGCAGGAAGCGGTCCGGCGCCTGGGATCAGGCGCCGGGCTTCTTCCAAGGCACCGTCTGGATGAGCCGCTTCGCGTCCTCGGGCGGCAAGGCCTTGGCGAACAGCCAGCCCTGCGCGACCTGGACGCCGAGTTCCTCCAGCAGGACCGCCTGCGCCTCTTCCTCGACACCTTCGGCCAAGGTCTGCTTGCCGAGCGCGTCGGCCAGGCCGACGATGGTGCGCACGATCTCGCGCGATTCGCGACCGGCGCCCAGGCGCATCACGAAGCTGCGGTCGATCTTCAGCGTGTCGAACGGGAAACGGTGCAGGTAGGCGAGCGACGAATACCCCGTCCCGAAGTCGTCGATCGACAGCTTGAAGCCCATCCGCGCCAGCTCCTGCAGCACCTCGGCGCTGCGCTGCGGATTGGCCATCGCCATGCTTTCCGTGACCTCGAGCTTGAGCTGCGACGCCGGCACGTCGCCGAGCGCCTTGAGCGTCTCGCGCGCGTCGTTGAGCAATTCGTCGTCCCGCTCCAGCTGCACGCCCGACACGTTGACCGCGATCTCGCCCTTGAAGCCGATCTCGCGCCAGCGACGCAGCTGCAGCGCCGCCTCGATCAGCGTCCAGCGGCCGATCTCGACGATCTGGCCGCTCTCCTCGGCCACGGGGATGAAGTCGCCGGGCATCACCATGCCGCGGGTCGGATGTTTCCAGCGGATCAGGGCCTCGAAGCCGAGCAGCGCCCGGTCCGACAGCCTCACGAAGGGCTGGTAATGGAGCTGGAACTCGCCCGCCTCCAGGCCGCGCGCGATGTTCTCCTTCACCCAGCGCCGCGATTGCTCGACCAGTTGACGCGCCGGATCGAACAGGCGGGCATGACCGGCGCCGGCCGCCTTGGCACTGGCCAGCGCGCTTTCCGCGGCGGACATCAGATCGTCCGGACTGAAGTTGCCCTGCCCCGTGAACGCCCAGCCGGCGCACGCCGTGAGGCGGTGCGCGCCGGTGCGCGTGGACGACGCCGCCGCTGAAGCGGTCGGGGCAGTCGGGGCAGTCGGGGCGGAGGCGGCGGGGAGGGTCGGAGGGGCCGCACCCGCGTCCGCGCCCTGGCCGACGTCGAGGGTCTCGAACAGGTAAGGTTCCTCGATGCGCGCCAGCGCCCACTCGGGCACGCGATCGACGAGCGCGCCGGCCTCGATGCGGGCCTCGAAAAGCACGCCGAACTGGTCCGCGCCCAGCCGCGCGACGACGCGCCCCGCGCGCGCCGTCCGTCCGGTGCCGCCGGCCAGTCGCCGTGCGCTCTCGACCAGCACCGCATCGCCGGCCATCAGGCCGTGGCGCTCGTTGAAAGCGCGGAAATCATCCAGCCCTACCAGCGCGACGCCGATCGGGACACCAGGTGTCGGATTGGCCAGCCGCTGCGCGATCAGCTCCATGAACAGCGCGCGATTCGGCAGTCCGGTGAGCCGGTCATGCAGCGCCTCGTGGGCGACCTGGGCCTGCAGACGTTCGTTCTCGCTGATGTCGGTCAGCGAACCGGCCATGCGCACCGGCTTGCCGTCCTGCCGCACCGCGACGCCGCGTGCCAGCAGGGCTCGCGTCTGACCACCCTGCTCGAAATGCAGCACGTGGTGGAACTGGAAGCTGCGGCCTTGCAGATGAGCGTCGAGATCGGCGCGGAACAGGCCCGCCGCCGCCTCATCCAACGGCCGCGTGAAGCGCTCGATGCCTGCGCGCGCCGCGTCCGATGCCGCGCCCCGCACGAAGCGCCGCCAGAAGCCACGCTTCACGCCGGTGGCGGGCGCCTCGCCCGGCGCGCGCGCGTCGCCCATCAGCGCAAGCCAGCGCGCCGAGACGTCGAGTTGATCCCCGGCGATGTCCCAGTCCCAGAGACCGTCGTTGGCGCCCAGCGCGGCCAGCGCGTATCGCTCCTCGCTCACGGTCAGGCGCCGAAGCGCCTCGCGCCGACGGGACTGGTCGGCGAGCGCGCGCAGCGTCAGCGCGGCCAGGCTGGCCGCCGCCACGGCCAGCAGCGGATAGGCCAGCGACAGGACGAGGTGTTCCTCTTCGAACGCCCACTGGGCGCCGTAGAGCCCACCCCCGACCAGCAGCGCCACCACCAGCAGGCCGCGCCACAGCGACCCGCGCGCGAGCAGCAGCGCGCACAGCAGCGGCAGCACCAGCAAGGCCCCCAGCTCCGCGAGCGACGCCCACGACGGCCGTGTCAGCGTGCGCCCGGTCAGGATGTTGTCGACGACGGTCGCGAGCCGCTCCATGCCGGGCAGGCCGGCGTCGAAGGGACTCGGGAAATGGTCGCCGGCGCCGAGCGCCGACACGCCGATGATCACGATGCGGTTGCGCAGCGCTTCCTCGGGCACCTTGCCGTCGACAAGGTCGCCCATCGTCACCGACGGGAACGTGCCCGCCGGGCCGTAGTAGTTGACGCCCTGCCGCGACAGGAGATCTAGCGGCACGCGCAGCGACCCCCAGCGCAGATCCCGGCTCCAGCGCAAGGTGGCCTCGGACCAGGGCTGGCGCATCGCGTCGCCGGCGATGCGCACGGCCAGCGACGGATAGACCTCGCCATCCAAGAGCAACGCCGGCAGGTCATGGCGCAGAGCGCCGTCGGCTTCGCGCTCTGCCTGGACATGGCCGAGCGACTTCGCCGCCGACAGCAGCGGTTCCGGCGGTGCGTCGGCGCGCTCGGGCAGCAGCGCGCTGCGCGGCGTGCCCTCGGCACGCATGAAGGCCTGCACGAGCAGACCGGGCGGCGCGTTGCCGGCAGGGCCGGAGGCCGCAGAGGAAGAGGGCGAAGAAGAGGGCGAAGAAGAGGAAGCGGCGGAGGCCGCCGCAGCCGCGCCGCCGTTGCCGCCCGCCGCAGGCGGCAGCGCGAACGGCAGCAACACTGGCGCGCCCCCGCGCATGGCGGCCGCGAGCATCGCGTCGCTGTCGGGCTTCGCGTCGAGCAGCAGCATGTCGATGGCGATTAGGCGCGGCCCGGCCGCCTGCAGCCGCGTGATCGCGTCCGCGAGCAGCGGGCGCCCCGGCGCCATGCCGCCGAAGCGCGCGGCACTGGCATCGTCGAAACGCACCAGCGTGATGGGATAGGTCGTACCCGGCGCGAGGCGGCCGCGCCACTGCGTCTGCGCGTCCTGCACGACGCCGTCCAGACGCGCCAGCGGTCCGGCCTGGAGGCGCGACAGCCACAGCATCGCCACGGCTGCGGTCACCAGCAGCGCGACGATCAACTGCGCCCAGGCCCAGCGCGACGGGACTTTCATCAGACCCCCGACAACCGGTCCAGCACCGCGCGGACCTTGTCCGCCGGCCATGGCGTCGCCGCGGTGCAGCCCTGCGACACGTCGCATTCAGTGCCGCCGGCCCGTTCGACGACGACCGGCAGTTGCGCGCCCAGCCCGCGGGTGCGGCCCGCGGCGCGCGGTCCCGGCAACACGGCGACCTGGCCGGACTGCACATGCACCGAGGTCTGCTCGTTGTCGCCCACTTCCACGAGGAACTCGGTGCCCCGCACCGCCGTCACCGCCGACGGTGTGCGGACCTCCCATTTGCCGGAGCCGGAGGGCGTGACCTTCTGCCCCAGCAGGCCGCGTTCCAGCAGCAGGGACACATCGCGCGCGCCGTCCGCATAACCGGGCATCACGCCCGTGCCCGCGTCGGTGCCGAGGTTCAGACGGGTCAGGGTCAGCTGGCTGCGATCGCCGACGACCAGGCTGGACCCGTCCGGGCAGCGCAGCCGCACGCGGCCGTTGTCGCCGGTGCGCAGCTGGGCGCCCTCGCCCACCCTGTCCCCGAGCCTCAGCGGCTGCGCCTGGCCTGCGACCACGCGCGTCGCGTCGCCCGCCAGCGCGGCCACCTCGCAGGCCTGCGCGCGCGCGGCCAGCGAGACCATCGTCATCGCCGCGATCAGCGCGGCGTCCCTCAGCACGTGTGTCATCGTTGTCGTCATGGTGTGTTCATCACGGGTAAATGCGGCGGGCGACATCATCACTGCGCCGGATCGCCGAACAGCGCGTAGGCCGCCCAGTAGTACGGATGCGTCCAGCGGCCCTGCCCTTCCTGGCCATCGGCGAGCCGGAGCTGCGCCCGCCGCAGGCCGCCGGCGCGAGTATCGGCGGGCTGCAGCGCCGCGCTGGTCAATGCGGCGGCGGAGGCGGATTCCACCGCCCAATGTGTCGCCAGCACCGACCGCGCGCCGGCGAAGAAGAAGCCCCGCACCAGCCCCGACATCGCCGCGCCGCCCTGCTCGCCGGCCGCCGTGTTGCAGGCCGACAGCAGCACCCACTGGGCGTTCATGCGTAGCGTGAGCACGTCGTCGAGCTCCAGCAAGGGTGACGCGGATTCGTCTGTCTCGGCCGCCAGCGCCAAGGCCGGCTTCGAGATGCCCGGCAGTTCGCCCGGCATCAGCCCGTGGGTCGCGAAGGCCAGCACGCGACGATCGGCCAGCGGCGCGGCCAGCACCGCGCTGCGCGTCGCCGCCGCGCCCAATCGCAGGTCGGCGACGGGATCGGCGCCGAGCGTGCGCGCGATTGCAAGCAGCTCCGCGCGCGTCTCCGGCAGCGGCGGGATGTCGGCATAACGGAAACCGAGTTGGGCGTCGTAGCTGCCGGCGGCACGCGTGGGCGTCGGGGCGAGCAGATGCCGCACCGTCGCGCCCGGCTTGCTCTGCGCGGCTTGCGCGGAGGGCAGGCTCTTCCCGGTCTGCGCGATCTGCGCGATCTGCGCGGCTTGCGCGGCCTGCATGGACGGTGGCTGGGCGACGCCACGATCGAACACGGGGTCTCCAAAACCGAGCAAGGCCTTCGGTGCGGCTGCCGGTGGAGCGGCCCGACGCAGCGCCTGCAACGACGCACCTGACGGCAACTGCACCACGGCCTGCTGCCGCAGCAGCCAGGCCACCGGCCGGCCCGCGGCGGGCGCTTCGGTCACGAGCGCCGCCAGTGGCAGTCCCGCCAGCGGTCCGTCGCCGGCGACGATCAAGGTGTCCAGCCCCTGCCGGTTGAGTGGCGCCAGCAGATCGCGATACAGCGCATGCAGTTCCGGCAAGGCCTGCGCGAGCGGCGCCTCGCGCCCCGCCGGCATCGCACTGAGGTCGATGCGCTGGCGCAGCGCCTTCACACGCCGGGCCAGCACAGCCGCGCCCTCCGGCACCGCGCGGAACTGCGCCGGCGCATCGGCGCGCAGCAGCCAGAGGAGCGTCTGCTCATCGAGCGCGTGCACGACCAGCAGTCCCTCGCCCGGGCGCAGGCGGCCGCTCAGCGCGGCGGCGCCGGGCGTTGCCGGCGTGATCAGGTCCGCGTATGCGGGATACGCGACGGCCAGTTGCTGGCGCTGCGCCGCGAGCGCCTCACGCGCCGTGGCGGCCGCGCCCTGCTGCGCCTGCAATTGCTGGCGCAGCGCCTTCAACGCGTCCTCGCGCGGCTTGCGCTGTTCTTTCGGCAGCGCCTTGAAGGCCTCGCTCGACAGCTCCTTGCGCAGCTTGTCCTCGTCCGCGATCAGCGCGGCCACCTGGCTGTACTGACCGGAGGCGGCCTTTCGCAGTGTCTGCTCCTGGTCCAGCA
>NZ_DASVNZ010000306.1:0-5798 GCF_036486225.1 Roseateles sp.
CATCGGCTTCAGTGAAGCCGAGTCGCTCAAGCAATGCGATCGACCGCGCATTGCCGGCGTCCACCGACGCCAACCATCGCTGGATGTCGTAGGCGCCACGAAGGTAGTCGACCATGGCCGTCACCGCGCGTGTCGCGTGCCCCTGCCCTCGCCCCTCGGCCGCCAGCACATAGGCGATCCAGCAAACCTCGGGCGATTCAACAGTGGCTTGCACATAGCCGATCAATCGTCCGTCGTCGCGCCGGATCATCCAGTTGAACCACTGCTCGTCGCCGTCGGGCGACTGACCCTTCGCACGGCGGACATAGGCCTCGCGCAGCCATTGCAGCGAGGGTGGCTCGTCCTCTTCGAGGAACTCGTAGATCGACGGATCGGCGAGCACCGCATGCATCTCATCGGCATGCTCGACGGAAACGGGTTCGAGGCGCAGCGGCGGCGCATCCAGCGGCGGAAAGGCAGGCATGACACGAGTGTCTCCGAATCACCAACCGCCTAACATGGCGAATCGTTCTTCGCCGTTCATCCATGTTGCTGCGCCCGATTTCCCTCGCCGACACCGCCGCCATCGACCTCGTCGCCGAGCGCACGCGCGCGACCCTGATCGAAGTCGAAGGCGAAGACGCCGGCGGCACGATGTACTCGATGGACTGGCTGCGTGACCGCGTGCGGTGGCATCTGGACGGCCGCGCCGCGGAGGTCGTCGTCGCCGAGGACGCGAACGGCGACATCGTCGGCCAAACGATCTATCGGATCGAATCCGACGCCGGAGCGCACAGCGCCGCGCCGTTTGGCTTGATCTCGACGACCTATGTCGCACCGAAGGCACGTCGGCTCGGTGTCGCGCAACATCTTCTCGCACGCGCTGAGTTCTGGTTCCGCGAGCGCCATGTCCTGCTCTCCAGCACCTGGACTTCAGAGACCAATCGACCTCTCATCGCGCTGTACGACCGCAACGGCTACGCCGAATCCGAACGCGGTCCCAATCAGCTGACGCAAACCATGATGGTCCGGCTGACCAAGGCGCTGATTCCATGAGCACCTTCACCACTGCCGCCTTCGACGATCCCAAGCCCGGTCTGGCCGCGTTGGTCGACGCCGGCCTCGACCAGCACAACGAGGCCTTCGGCGACCACGGCGCCTTCGACGGGCAGCGCGGGCTGTCGAGCGCCGCATATGACGCCGGCGGTCGCGTCATCGGTGGCGCGGTCGGCCGCACGCTAGGGCGCTGCTGCGAACTCAAGCAGCTCTGGGTCGACGCGGCGCATCGGCATGCCGGCGTGGGCACCGCGGTCGTTCTCGCGCTCGAGCAACGCGCCATCGAGCGCGGCTGCGACACTTTCTACCTCAGCACCTTCAGCTTCCAGGCCCGCCCGTTCTACGAGCGCCTGGGTTACAGCGTCCAGCTGGAGATCCCCGGGCACGGCGTCGCGGGCTCGAAGTTCTTCATGGTGAGGAAGCTGCCCGGCTGATTGCTCGGGCGCGGCGCCCGGCGGGCACGCACCTTGCCGCCATCCCGGCATGAGCACCCCCACCCGCACCGTCCATCTCTACCTCTTCGAGGGCTTCGCCGACTGGGAGGCCGCCTACGCGGTCGCGGGCATCAACACGCCCGAATTCCAGAAGACGCCCGGTGACTGGCAGGTGAAGACCGTCGCCGCCGCCGGCGCGAACCTGACGCGTTCGATGGGCGGCCTGTCGGTGATGCCCGACATCCGCCTGACCACGCTGTTCCCCGACGACAGCGAGCTGCTGATCCTTCCCGGCGGCGCCGGCTGGGACAAGGGCGAGCACATGGAAGCGGCGAAGAAGGCCAAGGAGTTCCTCGACGCCGGCAAGCGCGTCGCCGCGATCTGCGGCGCGACGGCGGGCCTGGCGCGGCTCGGCGTGCTCGACGACCGGCAGCACACGAGCAACGCGCTGTCCTACCTGAAGGGCGTCGACGCGTACGCCGGCAGCGACCGCTACGTGGACGAGCCCGTCGTGTCGGACCGCGGGCTGCTCACCGCGGGCGGCATGTCGGCGCTCGACTTCGCGCGCGCGATCTTCGACACGCTCGACATCTACGAGCCCGCCACGCTCGAGGCCTGGTACCAGCTCAACAAGACCGGCAAGTCGGCCTACTTCGCGAAGATGGCGCAGAGCGCCGGGGCTTAGCGCGGCAACTGCGCCAGATAGACCTGGTACGCGGTCCGCAACGCCGACTGGAAGGCGCCCTCGATCCAGCCGTGGGAGTAGCTGTTGTGCTCGCCGGCGAAGTGCGCATGGCCGTTCCATTCCGGCGCGATCATGGCGTGGAACAGCCGCGTCTTCTGCATCGGCGCGAAGTAGGCGAAGGCCGAGCCGCCGGAGAACGCGTCCGCCGACCAGACCTGGGAGGTGCCCACCTCGAAGTTGTCCTGCACCAGGTCCTTGCCGAAGATCGTCGACAGGTTGTCGACCGCGATCTCGACCGAGGCGTCCTTGTTCATGCCGCCCGTGCCGGTCGCATCCTGCTGGAAGGTGTAGCTGGCCATGATGACCCCGCGCTCCTGGCCGTGCTTGAACTGCGCCGAGGTCGACACCGGGAACATCGCGTAGCGGATCGGCAGGTCCGTGACCACGCCGCCGTCCTTGCCCTGCCCCTTGCCCTCCAGGTACTGCTCCCACCAGCGCGTCTTGAACTGCAGCAGGATCTTCGTCACCTCGACATACCGCAGCTCGCGGATCGCATTGGTCTTGGGCACGCCGAAGGGCACATTGGTCTTGATCAGTCGCTGCACCGTGAACGGCACGGCGAAGATGACGCGGTCGCCGAACACCGAGCGCGTCTCCCCGCCGTTGGTCCGGTAGAGGACCTCGACGCTGCGTCCCGGTCCCCCGGCCGGCCAGTGGTTGACCGCCACCACGCGCGCGCCGTAGCGGATGTCGTCCTTCAGCGTCGCGTCCAGCCCCGGCGCGATGAACGCCGACGGGATCTGCTGCATGCCCTGCGCCATCTGCTGCATGCCGGCCGTCTCGCCGCCCGATTGCGAGGACAGGAAGGCATCCTTCCAGGACTCGATGAAGGCGTTGTCCAGGACCACATGCGGCGAGCCCAGGTCGTACAGCGAGATGCAATCCTGCGACCAGCCCGCCACCTGCTCGAAGAAGGTCTGCAGCGAGTAGCGGTCGTAGAGCGCCGTCACGTGGCGGTACGCCGCGGCGATGTTGGCGGGATCGTTCCGGTAGACCGATTCGAAGGCCGCGACCACCGGCTGGACCGCGGCGTCCCAGAGGGTGTCGATGGTCTTGCCCTTCTCCTCCTCGCGCAGCTTCGGAAAGCAGGCCAGCAACCCGGGATCGCGCGCCACGAGCAGGCGGTTGAACTCGTCGTAGGTCAGCGTCCTGCCGTAGGTCGAGAGATAGATCAGCTTGTTGGCCTGCTCGAAGGGCTCGAGCTGGCCCTTGAGCTTGAACTTGTCGAGGTAGGCATGGACCAGCTCGTGGTCCTGCGGCAGGCGCATCGCGCCGCCTTCGCCATGCAGCTCGGGCGTGAACGGCGCGGTGATGGTCTTCACCCGGCCGCCGACGCGGTGCGAACTCTCGAAGACGCTGACCGTCAGCCCCGCGCGCTTGAGCTCATGGGCCGCGCACAGCCCCGCCGGACCGGCGCCGACCACCAGCACGTGCGCCGGCTTCGGTTTGCCGTGCAGGCTCGTGAGCCCGGCGTCGATGATGCGCGTGAACAGCTGGCGCAGCGGCACGTCCTCGTCGGGGATCGTGGGCTGCCCGGCCAGCGCCGCCGTCGGCCGATGCCGCCGCAGTCGCGGCCCGTGCAGGCCGAGGTGCAGGCCCTCGGCGAAGTCGTCGGTGGTGAAGGTGTCGTGTCTGTCCATGGGTCTCTCCCTCGGGGGTCATTGACGCGGCGCACGCCGGTGGTCCACTGGCGCGCGCCGATGCGCGTGTCGCTCTCAGCCCATCCGCCGGATGGTGTCGAGGACGAATTCCTTCTGCGTGCCGGTGATGGACCGGTTGCTCGCGGCCTCCTCGACCAGCGGGATCACCGCGATCCGGAGCCGGCTGCCGGCACCTTGCAGGATCAGCTCGGCCGTCTCCGCGTCCGACGCGAAGCGCATGAGCACGCCGAACAGGTCCTGCGCCGTCGACGGCGGCCAGCCGCTGATCGTGGGCGTGCCCTGCCTGGCCCAGGGGTTGGGCAGCGGCTTGGTGTTGGGGGACGTCGTCGCGCGGGTCGCCTGCTGGAACGCCCGCTGCCCGATCGGGTGCGCGTTGAGGTCGGCGTAGGACTCGGGATGGGGGTAGGTCAGCGTGCTCAGGAAGTCGCTGATGCCGATGGAGGCGCCCATGATCTCGTGGTACGAGTGGTGGTCCTTGGGCGGCATCAGGTTGGCCATCATCACGAAGCGGGCCACCTCCAGCGACGGCAGACGGCTGAGGTCGAAGGGAATGCCCAGCACGCCGAAGACCACGCTGGTCAGCAGGTAGCTCTGCCGCATCTCCGCCCAGTGGTTCAGGTAGCGCAGCGTGTGTCCGCTGGGACCGGAGATGATGGGCTTGTTGTGCAGCAGCGCGTCGGCGACCCATTTCCCGACGGCCGGATCGATCGCGTCGTGGGCCAGCACGACGTTGGCGCGGTTGCCGGTGTTGTGCTGCCGGTATTCCGGTCCCAGCGGGTTGTCCGTCCGCGGCGTGCCGTCGGACGCCTCGTCCTCGAGGTCCTCCGAGGTGCTCCACTTGATCGCGAGGATGTCGTAGAGGAAGGTCTTGCGCTCCGCCTGGTTGAGCAGGGCGACGATGTCCTTCGCATCCATCCCCGAGAGGCCGACGACATCGCGCAGGCTGGTCAGCGACATGGTCAGCGCGTAGGACTCGTCGTCGAGACGCTTCTCTTCCCAGCGCTCGCGGATCTGCTCGGCCATCCGCGGCGGGAGCTCGTCCCAGTTGCCGATCTTGAACAGGTCGGTGTCGAAGTCGTGGATGTTCCACGGATAGATCGGGTTGTCCGGCGAGCTGACGCGGTTGAAGCGGTTGTTCCGACGCGTCGGATCCGGCGCATGGGGATCGCGGTTGGACGCGCGGTCGATCTTCAGGTGGGTGGCCAGCACGTTGGCGTCGAGCGTGTTGCGGTCCTCGCGCAGGTCGCGCGCGCCGCCGATCGGTCCGACCAGGTGCGACAGCTCCTGGCGGTCCTCCGGCGTCATCGACACGAAGTTGGACGGCGCGCCGGAATAGAGCCGGATCTGCTCGGCGGCGTGCATCACGTCGCCATCCGAGGCGAGCGCGCGGCCGACGTGTTCCTCGAATTCGAGGTTCTTGGTCGCTTCGGTCCGGTAGGTGTCGTCGCCCACGCCCGCCATCAGCGCGCGCTGCGCGACGGGGCGCCCGGGCGCGGCGGTGCCTGCCGAAACCGGGACTGGCCCCGGAACCGACCTGGGTGTCGATGCCGGCGCAGCGTCGCGCCCGGCCAGCGTCCCCACCAACTGGCGTTGCGCCGTCTGCCGCGGGCTGTCGCTCCACGCCGCTGCCGCGCCCTCGGGTGCGAGTTGGCGGGTGCCACGCGCCGACGGCGTCGCGGCAGGTTCCCGGTCCGCTCCTTCCGGCCGTCCGGACGCACGTTGATGCTGCGCCATGCCGCCTCCGATGTGCTCGATGACAAGCACGGTAGCGACGGCGGGAACCCCGCTCCATCGGTCGGATGCTGAGATGGCGCTTCCGGAACTCCCAGGGCGACGATTCGCCGTGTGGCGTGGCCGATCAGCCGGTCAGGCGCCCTTCGCCGCGGTGACGATGCCCTGCCCCGCCGCCCAGGCGCCGATGTC
>NZ_DASVNZ010000321.1:0-1617 GCF_036486225.1 Roseateles sp.
CGGCTGCGGATGCGGCGCCCGGCGTCATGTCGTTCGTCGGCGCGGTCACGGCGCGGCCCCTTCCCAATCGTCGCGACGGCACAGGCCGCGCATCTCGCAGTAGGCACAGGCCACGCCTTCGCCCAGCGCCGGCAGCGGATCGCCGGCGTGGATGGCCATCAGGTCCTGGCGAAGGCCGTCCAGCATCACGACAGTGGTCGCTTCCACGTGTTCGTGCTCAATCTCGGCAATGCCCTTGGCGTCGTCCAGGGCCAGGTACTGCGCACGCAGCGGGCCGGCGGACTGCCCAGGCCGCTGGCCCTCACCCCTGCCCTCTCCCGCAAGCGGGAGAGGGAGTAAGGCAGGCGAGCCCATCAGCACGGCGTAAACGGCGAGCTGCGTGTCTTCCAGCGGATTCGCGACCTTGTCCTTCAAGCCTTTGAGGCTGCCGGTCTTGTAGTCGATGAGCAACTGTCCATCGGCGGCATCGTCGATCCGATCGATGCGCCCGAGCAGCGCCAGCTCCGCGAGTGCGGGCTCGATCTCCGCCCAGGGATGGACGCGGCGATCGACCTCGCCGCGCTCGAAACGCTGGCCTTCGGTCTCGCGCTCCGCGAGCCAGCCGAGGTAGGCCGGCACGAAGCGCGCGAAGCTCGCCGAGTACGGCAGGAATTCCGCCGGCGCCAGGCCAAGCTCGCGCATCTGTTCCTGCGCGGCGCGTTGCAAGCGGGCGTCGTCGTCGAGATGCGGATCGCGCTCCTCCACGCGTTCGGTGTGGAACTGATGCAGCACCGCGTGCAGCCAGGTGCCGTAATCGCGCTTGTCGGCCTGGACATCGAGCTCGCCGGCCTCGCGCAGCCCCAGCAGCACACGGGCGAAGAACTGGTACGGGCACTGACGCAAGGATTCCACCGCGCTCGCGCTCAACGCCGACGGGAGCCGCCCTTGCGCCTGCGCGGCGGCGCGGTCGACGTGCGCCGAAGGCACGGTCGCATCGATGCGCGGATCGTGCCAATGCGGCAGCGTCTGCCCCACCGCCTGCAGCGCGAGGTCGAGCCGGTCCAGCAGCGGACTCGCCGCGAGCGGCTCGCTGCCGAGATGCCCGCGGCGCAGCAACGTCACCGCCGGCGCGCGCAGCAGCTGCGCGAACTGCCAGGCGAGCGCTTGCCGCTTGCCTTCCACGGTCGGCAGGCCGAGCTCGCGCGCGAACGTGTCGCCGATCAGCACCGGCCCCGGCGGCACCGGCCCCAGCGTCGCGGCGTCCGCGCCCGGCAGCACGATCGCCCCGAACGGGCGCAGCATCGTCCGCGCCAGCGGCGTGATCATGATCTGCAGGCCGCCTTCGAGCGGCGGCTTGTATTCGCCGGCCTCCAGCGTCTGCGAGACCCAGTCGACGAATTCGGACGCGGTCAGTTGCGCGCCCCGCAGGACCGCTTCGTGGCCGGAGCCCGGCCACGGCGTCTTGCTCAGCCAGAGCGCCTCCAGCACCTGCGGTCCACCCGCGGGCTGGCGCTTGAGCTGCTCGTCGGCGCCCAGCTGCTGGAGGGTCTGACCGAGCGCCGCGATCCAGGCGTCGAGCGCCTGCGTGCCCCGCGGCTGCAGCGGTGCCAGCGCCTCGCGCGCGCCCTCCCAGAGCCG
>NZ_DASVNZ010000326.1:0-8997 GCF_036486225.1 Roseateles sp.
CCTACGCGCTGCTCCAGGCGCTGGGCGTGCCGCTGGTCTGGCTGATGAGCGGGCTGGGCGTGTTCGTCTTCTCCGGCGTGCTGATCCTGATGATCCGGCAGCGCGGTCGTCGAGAACCCCTGTCTCCCGATGTCGCAGGAAGCGGCATCGTCGGCTGACTCGACCGAGCAGGACGAAGGGCGCCCGGGGCCGGCGGCGTCGTCCGCCTTGGGGCGCCAACTCGCGCCGCTCACCTTCGGTTCGCTTTGCTCAGACAGACGGCACCCAGTCAGAAGGGGAAGGCGGAAGACGCCGCCGGCCCCGGGCGCCCTTCGTCTACAACAGTGGTTCAGTGCGCGCGGGCTTCAAGACCCGAGAGATGGGATCCGACGCGCAGTGCGACGGAAGTGCCGTCGATGGCGGAGGCGTAGACCTGCTCGATGCCTTGGACGATGCCGTCCCAGTCGAGCAACTCCGCACTGGATCGCGCGGCAAGACTCATCGCGCGCAATCGGGGCAGATCGTCGAGCAGCGCCAGCGTGCGCGCCTGGAAACTGGTCGGATCGTTGAATGGCGCAAGTCCGCCATTGATGCCATCGCGCACGAGCAACGCCGCCGCGGCGTATTGATAGGCCATCACGGGCAGCCCGCTGGCGAGCGCTTCAGGCGTCACGTTGCCGTAGGTCTCGGTGATGCTGGGGAAGACGAACAGGTCGCCGCTGGCGTAGCACGCAGCCAGCTCTTCGCCATGCTTCATGCCGGCGAAGACGACGTTGGCCGACGGCGGCAGGAGCTGCTGGAAGTCGGCCCGCGCCGGACCGTCGCCGACCAGGACAAGCCGGGCGCGCGGATGGCGCTGGCGGATGGACGGCCAGAGGTCGACGAGCAGCTGGAGATTCTTCTCCGCGGCGAGCCGGCCGACGTGCAGCAGCACGGGATCGCCCGGGGCGGCCCCCCAGCTTTCGCGCAGCGCCTCGCTGCGGTGCGAGGGATGGAAGAGCTGGGTGTCGACGCCGCGCGCAATGACGCTGACATGGCGGAAGCCCTGCGCCATCAACTCGCCGGCGAGGGCGGCGTTGGGCACCATCGTCGAGTGGCAGCGGTTGTGGAACTTGCGCAGGTAGGCGAGCAGCGGCCGGCGCAGCCAGCCGATGCCGTAATGCTGGGCGTAGGCGTGGAAGTTGGTGCGGAATTCCGACACCACCGGCAGCTTGAGCTGGCGGGCGGCCTGGAGGGCCGACCAGCCCATCGGGCCTTCGGTGGCGATGTGGACGATGTCGGGGCGCTTGCTGGCCCAGAGGTTGACCAGCGTGCGCTTGGACACGACGCCCATGCGCAGATGCGGGTAGCGCGGCACGGCCAGACCGCGCATCAGCACCTCGTCGATCGGGGCCTCAGGCGCCGCCGGCGTGCCGGCGGGCGCCTGGCGCGGACGCAGCAGCTGCACCGCGTGGTCCCTGGCCTGGAGGCCCTGGACCACGCAGGCGATGCTGCGCGCCACGCCGTTGACCTCGGGCGGGTAGGTCTCCGTCACGACCGCGACGCGGAAATGCCGCTGCCGTGTGGGGAGCTCGTCGACTTCGAGTTCGATCGCCGGTGTCGTCATGGCGCGCATGATGGGTCGCGAACGCAACAGTTCTGTGACGGTGGAGTTCGTCACGCGCCTGACACGGCCGATGGACACAGTCGCCACGCGTCCGTCATCGATGCATCATCGTGCCATCACGGCACTGCCATCGATTGCCGTCACGCTCACCGCTCATTTCACGGACGAGGGCCCCATGAAGGACTTTCTGGCACTTCTGAATGAACAGCGTTGGGACGACCACCGCTACTACCACCATTGCCGCATCAACCAGTCGCTGCACCTGCTGAGCGCCTGCTGCTTCGTGGTCGCCTACGGGCTGCTGCTCGTGGATCCCGCGTGGTCGGCGCTGCTGGCGTGGGGCGTGTCGATGACCAGCCGCCAGGCCGGGCATTTCTTCTTCGAGCCCAAGGGCTACGACCACGTCAACCAGGCGACCCACGAGCACAAGGAAGAGATCAAGATCGGCTACAACCTGCGCCGCAAGGTCGTGCTGATGGCGCTGTGGGCGGCCTCGCCGGTCGCGCTGTGGCTGAAGCCGGGCCTGTTCGGCCTGTTCGCGCCGGCCGCCAGCTTCACCGAGTACCTGCATCAGCTCGGCCTGGTCTGGTTCTGGCTGGGCGTCGGCGGCCTGGTGTTCCGCGTGCTGCAGCTGGCGGTGATCCGCGACCTGCGCACCGGCGTGGCCTGGGCCACGAAGATCATCACGGACCCCTTCCACGACATCCAGCTGTACCACCGGGCGCCGTTGCAACTGTTGCGCGGTGAGCGGCTGGATCCGGCGCTGTGGCCGCGCGACGATGGGCACAATGCCGGCAGCGGCGAGCAGGCGGCCTGATCCACCAGGGATGACGCGCTGCGCGGTCCCTCCCTGAGGGGCGCGCGCGGACGCGGGTGGATGCGGGGACAGGCCGGTTCGCCGGAAGAAGGAGTTCCCGCATGTCTGGAGTTGAACGGCGCCTTCGGGCGCCGATGTCGTTGGCGACGGCCTTTCCGGCCCTCTCGGCCCTGTTTGCCGTGTTCGCCTTGTTGACGGGCTGCGCCAGTCCGATGCCGAACACCGGCAACCAGCGCGTGACCGGCGGCCCGATCGTCTTCACCAAGGTGGGCCACGGCGAGCCGACGATCGTCCTGCAATCAGGACTCGGCGACGGCCGGGATCCGTGGGCGAAGGTGCTGAACGAGTTGCGCGCCGACTACAGCGTCTTCGCGTACGACCGCCCCGGCTATGGCGACAGCACCGCCACGCCGCCGGTACCGCGCAATCCCTGCGGCATCGCGACAGAGTTGCACGGGCTGCTGCAGAGCGCCGGCATCAAGCCGCCGTACGTGCTGGTCGGCCACTCGATCGGCGGTCTGTACCAGTACGCGTTCTCGCGGCTCTATCCGGACGAGGTCGCGGGCATCGTGCTCGTCGACGCGACGCATCCGCTGCACCTGCGGCGCATGCAGGTCGAGGTGCCGGTGATGGCGAACATGTTGGACAACATGAGCCGGCGCGTGTTCCGGGGAATGATGCAGGCGGAGTTCCTGCAGCAGCAGGACTGCATCGATACGCTGTGGCAGAAGCCGCGGCCGCAGGTGCCGGTGCGGGTGCTGACGCGCACGGTCTATTCGCCGACGGAGATGGCGAGCGGTTTCGAGACCATGGTGCACAACCTGGAACCGAACTGGCTGCCGCTGGTCGGCGGCAAGTCGCTTCAGCCGGTCGAAGGTTCGGGGCACTACATCCAGCGGGACAAGCCGGAGGTCGTGGTGAAGGCAATCGAGGAGGTCGTCAAGGAGGCGCGGGAGCGCGTTCGTCCTTCCCCGGAAACAGCCCTCGGATCACCCCCAGGAACGCCGCCAGCACGCTGACGGTGACGCCGGTGGTGACGGCGATGAGGACCTGGTCGGACCAGGTCTCTAGCCCGGTCATGACTTTGATCAATCCCTGAGCGGAGAGCAACAAGGTCCACATCAGGAGGCAGGCGGTTGCCAATCCATAGGCCTTGCCGGCGTAGACCTGACGAAGACGACGATTCGCCCGCATGTCGGCGATCGTTTCGGCTGGCACGGCGTCCGGCAATGGGCCAGCATCGGGCGAGAGTTCGTCGTTGACGGTCCGGGCCTGCGACGCCGAACGGTCGGGCGATGCAACGATGTCCGGCGCATCCCACGCGTTGAAGTGATCGTGCATGCTCAAAGCGTCGGGTCGGCACGAATGACATCGTTCAGTAGCACATCACCGATCGCTCGGCCTTGGGACCATGCGGAGCCCGGCAGGTGCGTCAGATCCGACAAGGCCTTCGGCGTCAGGGAGCCGTAGCGACGACTGATCATGTCGATCAGATCCCACCGACTCTTGTCATAGGGCTGCATGCCAGGAACGCGCCAGATCTCTCGATCGTCGTCGCCGTACAGGATCCTGATCGTCTGTGTAACAGGTCGAGATCCGTAGGCCTTCACTTGGTGATGAATCGAGGGAAGAACGGGTCCGTTCTCTCCACGCGTGAAGGTGTCGTCGATCACTGGCGTTCCTTTCACCTTCAGATGCCACGCCTGGGAAAAGTACATGAGCTTCTGCAGCTTCATGGCGTTGAGGTCTCGAAGGCGCCCATCCAGGGCGCGCTCGATGAACGCATTGGCGACGGCGAACGATGAATACATGTGACAGCTCCTCGTGGCACACGCCAATGCGCATGCAAGGCGAAGCAGTCTAGGAATCACACGCCGCCAATGACAACGGGGCGCTCTGACATTCGTCAATGAATGTCGAGACGCCCCGCTACGGAGGGATGCGTTTGGGGGAGGAGCCGGGTAGGTATGGGGGATAGCGCGAGATCAGTTGCGCAGGCCTAGCGTCTCCATCAGCAGCCTGCGCTTGATCGCCTTGTTGGTCGGCAGCGCCGGGTTGCTCCACCAGCCCCCGTCGCGCATCGCGCGGGCCGCGGCGACGATGCGGCGTTGGACCTCCTCGAAGTCCGACTCGCTGAAGTCCAGGCTGAAGATCAGCCGGCCCGTGCCCACCCAGCTCAGCGCCAGGCCCTGCTCGCGCAGGAAGTACTGCAGCATCCAGTTGTAGCGCGACGGCTCCGTGTAGTAGAGCGTCCAGATCGAGGACATGTTGGCCGCGCGCAGCGGCAGCTGTTCCGCCTCGAGCGCCGCGTTCAGCCGCGCACGCCGACCGTCCTGCTGATCGTCCTGCTCGTCGAGCTGGCGCAGGCGCTCGGGGTCTTCCAACGCGTCGAGGAACACCGACATCGCGCCCATCACATACGGATGCGTGTTGAAGGTGCCGCGCGCGAAGCAGACGTCGGCGGGGCGCTCGTCGCGGAAGCGCTTCATCCACGCCGCGCGGCCGCAGACCACGCCCACCGGCAATCCGCCGCCCAGCGTCTTGCCATAGGTCACCAGGTCCGCCTGCACGCCGAAATACGACTGCGCGCCGCCGGCGCCGAGGCGGAAACCCATGAACACCTCGTCGAAGATCAGCGCGATGCCGCGCTCGGTGCAGACCTGGCGCAGGTCGCGCAGCCAGGCGGCATAGGCGGCCTTGTCGTAGGACGCGCGCCGGGAGCTGTCGACCAGGGAGCCGTCGCCCGGCGCCGGCTTGTTCGGATGCAGCGCCTGCAGCGGGTTCACCAGCACGCAGGCGATGTCGCGCCGCGTGCGCAGCACCTGCAGGCTGCGTTCGTGCATGTCGCGCAGCGTGTAGGTGCGCTCAGCCGGCAACGGATTGCCAGGGCCCGGCTGCGCCTCGTCCCACCAGCCGTGATACGCGCCGCAGAAACGCACGAGGTGAGTCTTCCCGGTGTGATATCGGGCCAGCCGCACCGCCTGCATCACCGCCTCGGTGCCGGACATGTGGAAGGACAACTGGTCCATCCGCGCATGCGACAGGATGCGGCGCACGTTGTCCTCGACCAGCGGGTGGTAGACGCCGAGCACCGGTCCGAGCGCGTCCACGCGCGCCGCGCCTTCGGCGATGCAACGCTGATAGAAGGCGTAGCCGAACAGGTTCACGCCGTAGCTGCCGGCCAGGTCGATGAAGCGTTCGCCGTCGAAGTCGGTCAGCCAGTGACCGTCGCTCGCGACCATCACCGGGCCCAGCGGCAGCTCGCGCTGCACCAGCGGGCTGAACGACGGCGGCACCCGGTAGCTGCTGGTGAACTGCAGGTCGGGCAGCGACGGCTTCATCGATTGCGTCGCGGCGATGCTGCGCGCGTGCCGCGTCTTCAGCGTGCGCGACAGCGCGGCGAAGCTGGAGCGCCGTGTCGCGACGATGTCGGCCGGCGCGTCGTCCGCGTTGAAGAAGTGCGCGTCGTCGAAGCGCTGCGTGGGCATCAGCCGCGCCAGCCGAACCGCCATCCGCGAGTGCCCCGCCAGCGACGGGTGCTTGGCCCGGGAGAGCTGCAGACGGCGCCAGCCGGTCGGCGCGTAGTAGAGCGCCAACAGGCCCGCCGCCGCGGCGGCGACGGGCAACAGGTCAAAAGTGAAGAACGTCGTCGACATGGGCATGGGCCTCCGGAGCCTCGTTCAGCTGTCACACAGCGTTGGCAAATTACCGGGGTGTATCCGACGGAATTGACATGTCTATGAAACTGGCCCGCTGGCGTGACCGTCTGACCCAGCAAGAGTCCCTCAACTTCCTCCTCACCAACCGCGTTCCCCGCCTGGCGCTGACCCGCTTCATGGGCTGGTACGCCCGGATCGACAGCCCCGCGCTGACGCGTTTCAGCGTCGCCGTCTGGCGGATGTTCACCGACCTGGACCTGAGTGAAGCTGAGCCGCCCGCTCACGGCTACCGCTCGCTGCGCGACGTGTTCACGCGCCGGCTGAAGCCGGGGCGGCGACCGATCGATCCGGCGCCGGGGACGATCGTCAGCCCCTGCGACGCCATCGTCGGGGCGCACGGCCCGGTCACGCGCGGCATGGCGCTGCAGGCCAAGGGCATGGACTACCGCATCGCCGACCTGTTCGGCGATGCCACACGTGCGGCGCCTTACCTCAACGGCACCTACGTGACGCTGCGGCTGACCTCGGCGATGTACCACCGCTTCCACGCGCCAGCCGACCTGCGCATCCAGCGCGTCACCCACATTGCGGGCGATACGTGGAATGTCAATCCGATCGCGCTCAAGCGCGTCGAGCGCCTGTTCTGCCGCAACGTGCGTGCCGCCGTCGAATGCACGCTGCCGGACGGCACTCCGATCGCGCTGGTGCCGGTGGCGGCCATCCTGGTCGCGAGCCTGCGGCTGCATGCGCTGGACCTGACGCTGCGTCCCGATCATCCCGGCCCGCATCGCTTCGACGTCGGTCACGATCATGCGCGGGGCGAAGAGATGGGCTGGTTCGAGCAGGGCTCGACGATCATCGTGTTCCTGCCGCCCGGCGTGAACCTGTCGGCGAGCTTGCAGACCGGGCAGCGCGTCCGCATGGGCGAGGCGATCGCGCGTCTACCATCCGCGGATGGCGATGAATGACACGACGCAGCTGCCGGGCGGAATGACCGGCGCCTTGGCCGGCCCATACGGCGGAGACGAGCACGGCCTGATCTGCGGCTTCTGGATCCATCCGGACCGGCCGACCGAGACGCTGCCCACGCTCGCGCAGGCGCAGGCCCGGCTGTCCCAGCCCGACGGCGGCTACCTGTGGCTGCACCTGAACCTGGCGCACGCCGGCGCGCTGCCCTGGCTGCGCCGCAACGCGGCGCTGGCCGAGAGCTTCGACGAGGCGCAGCAACAGGGATCGCGCTCGTCGCGCATCGAGCGCGTCGGCGAGCACCTGTTCGCCGTGCTCAACGACGTGACCTTCGATTTCGCCTTCGACGTGGGCGACGTCTCCACGTTGTGGATGCAGGTCAGCGAGCACCTGGTGCTGAGCGTGCGGCGCGCGCCGCTGCGCTCGGTGGACCGCCTGCGGATGGCGATCAAGCGCGGCGACCGGCCGCGGTCCAGCGTCGCGCTGCTGGACCATCTGCTGCGCGACCAGGCCGACGAGCTGCAACGCATCGTGCGCCAGGCCACCGAGCGGGTCGACGACATCGAGGACGCGCTGCTTGCCGGACGCCATTCGGGACATGGGTCCGAGGTCGCCGCGTTGCGGCGGCTGATGGTGCGTCTGCAGCGGCTGCTCGCGCCGGAACCGAGTGCGCTGCTGCGCATGCTGTCGAATCCGCCGGAGTGGGTGGTGGCGAACGACAAGCAGCAGCTGCAGCAGGCGAGCGAGGAATTCGCACTGGTGCTGCGCGACATCCAGGCGCTGCAGGAACGCATCCGCGCGGTGCAGGACGAGACCTCGGCGCGCGTCGCGCAGGAGAACAACCAGACGCTGTATGTGCTGACGATGGTCACCGTGCTGGCGCTGCCGATCAACCTGATCAGCGGCCTGTTCGGCATGAACGTCGGCGGGTTGCCGCTGCTCGAGCACAAGCACGGTTTCTGGGTCGTCGTCGGCCTGATCGTCGTGCTCACCGGCTTGGTGACGCTGCTGCTCCTGAAAGCGACCGGACGACGGAAGTAGGGCTCAGAGCTCGAGGAACGCCGTCAACTCGTCCAGGTAGTCGTCGAAGTCGGCCAGGCCGTGGTCGCTGCCTTCCAGCAGCTTGATCCGGCAGTGCGCGTAGCGGGCGTGCATCTCGCGCCAGTCGAGGACCTCGTCGCCCTTGGCGATCACCGCCAGCATCCGTTCCGGATGCGCGAGCGCGCCGACGTTGAGCGCGACGAGTTCGTCGACGAACTCGGCCCGGAAGAAGAAGTGCTCCTCCGGGTTCTGCCAGCAGGTCTGCTCGCCGATGTAGTTCGCGAGGTCGCGGGCCGGGTCGACGGCCGGATTCAGCAGCACGGTCCGCGCGCCGGTGCGCTGGGCCACCGAGGTCGCATAGAAACCGCCGAGCGAGCTGCCCATCACGGCCATCGTGTCGCGCGGCCAGTCGCGGATCAGTGCGTCGACGAGCGCCATCGCCTCGCGCGGTGACGGCGGCAGCTGCGGGCAGGCGAACACCAGGTCCGGACGTTGTTCCGCCGTCCAGCGCGCCATCCGCAAGGCCTTGGCCGAACGCGGCGACGAGCGGAAGCCGTGCAGGTAGAGGAGGTGGGTGCGATGCGGACTCATGGCGGGGCAGTGTAGGCCGCCCCCTTTCCTGGGTGACCGGGTCACTTCCGGCACGGGTGGGGGACGTCGGTGTGGGCGATCATCGCCACATGCGCGGTTCGCAAGGGCCGCGCGCTCGTTAGTGCGCATTGACGCGCGGGCCCGGGCCCCGCACATTGCCCGCTTCACCGGGGCCAGGCGTCGCCACGACCGCCACGCCCGCTTTCTCAACACGGTCCGGCCGGTTACGGACGGACTCACGACCACATCGATCCATGATCCACAGGGACACGATCCAGCTGACGGCCATCGCCGCCGCGGCGCTGCTGCTCACCGCCTGCGCCACGACCGGCCCGACC
>NZ_DASVNZ010000328.1:0-17144 GCF_036486225.1 Roseateles sp.
GCCGCGCGCGGCCCGTGCCGGCCTGGATGACGCGCAGCAGTTGCCGCTCCCGCGTGTACTGGTGCAGGCCGCCGTCGCTGCCGAGCCAGATCGTCCCGTCCTTCATCTGGACGAGGCTGGAGATGCGTCCGCCCGACAGACCGCCGCGCTGCCCCGGCGCGGGACGCAAGGTGGCGATCGAGCGCAGCTGCTCGTCGAGCACCGTCACGCCGCTCTCGTTGCTGCCCAGCCAGATCTCGCCGGTGGCCAGCTGCACCATCGCGCGGGTGCTCGGATCGATCAGCTGCGCCTGCTTGCCCGGGTCGCGGCCGCGCACCCAGGTGCTGGTGTTCGACGGGTTGTGGCGCTGCAGGCCGCCGCCATAACCGCCGGTCCAGATCCAGCCGGCGCGGTCGCGCATCAGCGCGCGGACCTCGTTGCCGCCGAGGCTGCCGCGGTTCAGCGGGTCGTGCTTCATGGTCCGCAGCAGCTCGCCGCTGGCGACGGCGCGCAGCTCCAGCCCGCCGTTGCGGCCGAGCCAGAGATGGCGGTCGTCCAGCGCGACGAAGGTGTTGACGGAGCCGTTCACCGCGTCCTCGGCGCGCTCGAGCAGCGTGCCCTCGCCGGTCTTTGGATCGACGAGGGCGAGGTCGCCCTGCTGCGTGCCGGCCCAGACCCGGCCGTCGGGGGCGACGAACAGGCTCAGCACGATCTTGCCGGCAAGACCTGGCTTGCCCGGCGTCGAGAACACCGGTTCGAAACGGTTGGAGCCGGCGCGCTTGCGCGCCAGGCCCTGCCAGGTGCCGACCCACAGGGAGCCTTCGCTGTCGATGGCCAGCGACTGGACGCGGTCATCGGGCAGGCTGCCCGGCGATCCCTGGCGGAAATGCTGGAAGCGGCCCTCGACCGGGTCGTAGCGGTCCAGGCCGTGGCCGATGGTGCCGATCCACAGCTGGCCGTCGCGGTCCTCGGCCAGCGCGCGGATCGTGCCGGCGGAGACCGCGCTGCGCGGCAACTGCGGATTGGCGTCGGAGCGGAACAGCGACAGCTTCTCGCTCTGCGGGTCGTAGGCGGCCAGGCCGTCGGCCTCGGTGCCTATCCACAGCCGGCCGTCGCGCGCCACCAGCAGGGCGCGGATGAAGCCCAGGCTGCGGGCCGAACGCACGCCGTTCTCGATCGGGGCGCCCGGCTGGCGGAAGTGGTAGCCGTCGAAGCGCACCAGCCCGGCGCCGGTGCCGATCCACAGGAATCCGGCGCGGTCCTGCGCGACCGCGGAGATGATGTTCAGCGGGACCGGCGCGTCGATGCCGACGGTCTCGAAGCGCGGTTCCGCGAGCAGCGACACTTCGGGCGGCGCGGGCCGGTCCCGATCGGCGCGGGCCTCGTCGGGGAACGCCGCGACGCCGCGCGGCGCGATCGCCATGGCAGCAGCCAGGACCAGCACGACGGCGGCAAACAGACTCGGCAGCAGGGGAACGGCACGTCGTCGCAGCATCGCGCGGGATGCTAGCCCGCCTCCCGGCGGGATTGCGGCACCGGCGCGACAACCCGGCCCCGTCAATGAGGGGCTTGGCGGGCGGTCTGCGGATAAACCCCGAGGGCTTACTTCGCCAGCGGCAGCGTGATCGCGTCGATGCGGGCCAGGATCTCCGGCGTCAGCTTGGGCGTGACGGCCAGCGCGCCCAGGTTGTCCTGCAGCTGAGAGAGCTTGCTCGCGCCGAGGATCACCGTCGACACGCGCGGGTTGCGGTTGATCCACGCGATGGCCAGCTGCGCCAGCGTGCAGCCCAACTCGTCGGCGATCTTGCCGAGCTCGGCGACCGCCGCGTTGCGCTGCGGCTCCTGCAGCTGCTCGCGCAACCACGACATGCTCTCCAGCGCGCCGCGGCTGCCTTCGGGGATGCCGTCGCGGTACTTGCCGGTGAGCAGGCCGGACGCCAGCGGGCTCCACGTGGTCAGGCCCAGGCCGATGTCCTCATACAGCCGCGCGTAGTCCTTTTCCACGCGCTGGCGGTGGAACAGGTGGTACTGCGGCTGCTCCATCACCGGCTTGTGCAGGTGGTGGCGCTCGGCGATCTCCCAGGCGGCGCGGATCTCGTCGGCGCTCCACTCGCTGGTGCCCCAATAGTGCGCCTTGCCCTGCGTGATCATGTCGCTCATCGCGCGCACGGTCTCCTCGATCGGCGTGTGCGGATCGGGACGGTGGCAGTACACGAGGTCGATCTCGTCCAGCCCGAAGCGCTTGAGCGAGCCATCGATGGCCTGCATCAGGTACTTGCGGTTCAGCGTGTCCTTGTAGTTGACCGTGGTGCCCGACTTGTCGATGCCCCAGTAGAACTTCGTCGACACGACGTAGGTGTGGCGGCCCCAGCCCAGCTGCTTGAAGACCTGGCCCATGATCTCCTCGCTCTTGCCGAGCGCGTAGGCCTCGGCGTTGTCGAAGAAGTTGATGCCGGCGTCGCGGGCGGCGGCCATCAGCTCGACGGCCGAGCCGGTATCGACCTGGTTGTGATACGTCACCCACGAGCCCAGGGACAGTTCGGACACCTGCAGGCCGCTGCGGCCCAGTCGACGGTATTGCATGCGTTGCTCCACGGTTGCTTTTGCCGGAGTGCCCTCAGGCGATCTCCCGGAGGAGCGCAAGCGTAGCGGAAGCCCCGGGCGGCTGTCGGACGGCATGCCGAATGCCCCGTGCCGGCTGTCGTCGTGATGTCACCGTGAAGCCGAACACTTTGCAGCGCACATGCGACTGCGCGTGCTTCATCCTCATTCCGCAAGCCCACCGCTCGCCCGACCATGACCAAGAAGCCCCTGCTGAACCTGCTCAAGCACGACGAGCCCCTCTCGTCCTCCGAGACCATCGACCACACCCGGCGCCATCTGGTGCGCGGCGCGCTGGCAGCCGGCGCCTTGGCGGGACTGCCGCTGGCAGGCTGCGGCGGTGACGGTGGCGACGATGCGCCGCAGGTCGCGGTCGTCTTCAGCCATGGCGTGGCCAGCGGCGACCCGCTCAGCGACCGCGTGATCCTCTGGACCCGCGTGCTGGCGCAGGACGCCGCCGATGTGCGCGACGTGCCGGTGAGCTGGGAAGTGGCGAGCGACGCCGCCTTCGCGTCCGTCGTGGCCAGGGGCGACGCGACCGCGCGCGCCTCGGGCGATTTCTGCGTGAAGGTCGACGCCACCGGCCTGCAGGCCGGCGTGCGCTACTGGTACCGCTTCAAGGCCTACGCTGCGACCTCGACCGTCGGTCGGGCGAAGACCCTGCCGGCCGCCAACGTGGCGCAGGTGCGGCTGGCGGTGTTCTCGTGCTCGAACTATCCGACCGGCTACTTCAACGTCTACGCCGAGGCGGCCAAACGCGCCGAGACCGACAGCTACGACGTTGCCGTCCACCTGGGCGACTACATCTACGAGTACGGCCCCGGCCAGTACGGGAGCGCCGGCGCGGCGGCGCTGGGCCGCGTGGTCGAACCGCAGAAGGAGATCGTCGCGCTGGCCGACTACCGCCGGCGCTACGCGCAGTACCGCGCCGACGCCGATCTGCAGAAGCTGCACGCCGCGCTGCCGATGATCGCCGTCTGGGACGATCACGAGGTCGCGAACGACACCTGGAAGAACGGCGCCGAGAACCACCAGCCGGCCACCGAGGGCGACTTCGCCGTGCGCCGCGCCGCCGCCGTCCAGGCCTGGCACGAGTGGCTGCCGGTGCGCGACGGCAGCGATCCGCTGACCACGTACCGGAGCTTCAACTTCGGTGCGCTGATGTCGCTGCACATGCTGGACACGCGGGTCCTGGCGCGCGACGAGCAGCTCGACTACGCCGACTACATCACCCCGACCGGCCTGGACGCCGCGAAGTTCCAGGCCGACATGGCCCGCACCGACCGCACGCTGATGGGCGCGACGCAGAGCCAGTGGCTGCAGACGCAGCTGCAAGCCTCGACGGCGACCTGGCAGGTGCTGGGCCAGCAGGTGCTGATGGGCCGGATGAACATCCCGGCGCCCATCCTGTTCGAGGTCACCGCGCCGGGCACCGGCGTGTCGGTGTCGCAGTACGCGGCGATCGTCGCCAAGGCGCAGAGCAATCCGGCCAGCCTGACACCGCAGGAGCAGGCGGTGCTGGCTGCGCCCAGCATCCCCTACAACCTCGACGCCTGGGACGGCTACCCGGTCGCGCGCGAGACGCTGCTGGGCACGGCGCGCCAGCTGGACAAGAACCTGGTCGTGCTGGCCGGTGACACGCACAACGCCTGGGCCAACGACCTGCTGGACCTGTCGAACCGTCAGATCGGCGTCGAGTTCGCCACCTCGTCGGTGACCTCGCCGGGCTTCGAGGAGTACGTGCCGAACGAGAACCCGCAGCAGTTCGCCGGCGCGCTGACGCAGCTGATCGGGCCGCTGGTCTACGCGGATACCTCGCGCCGCGGCTACATGGCGGTGACCGCGACGGCCACCGAGTGCCGCTGCGACTGGATCTTCGTCAGCACGATCCTGAACCGCGACTACACGGCGACCGTCGCGCAGTCGCTGCGCACGCTGCCCGGCGCGAGTGGGCGCAAGCTGGTCGCGGTCTGAGCGGCGCGGGGGAGGGCGGCGATATAGTGATCCGCTGCCGGTCGCCTGACGCGACCGGAGCCGTTTCACGGGTCGATGCCATGCCCCAGCCTTCAGACTCCGCCGCCCATGACGGCGCCGCCTCCGCGGACGCCGATGCCTTCGACGCCTCCTTCGACGGCCATGCGCCGCCGCTGCGCCTCGCGGTGATCGGCGCGGGCCCGGCGGGCCTGGCGCTGGCGTTGCTGGCGGCGCGTTACCTGCCGCAGGCGCAGGTGAGCCTTTTCGACGCCCGGCCGCTGGAGCGCGACGTCTCCGGCGACCCGCGCACCATCGCGCTGTCGCTGGGCAGCGTGCAGCTGCTGCAGCGCCTGCGCGTGTGGCCCGCGGCGCAGGCGCAGGCGATCCGCGAGGTCCACGTGAGCCAAGCCCCGCCGACGCTCTCCAGTCCGTGGTTCGGCCCGTCGGGCGAGCCCGAGGTCCACCTGTCCGCCGCCGAGCAGTCGGTGCCGCAGCTCGGCGCCGTGCTGGCCTACGGGCAACTCGTGGCCCCGTTGCAGGCCGCCTGGCAGCAGGCGAGCGCGCTGGAGCCGAAACGCCTGATCAGCCGCTTCGGCCAGGCGGTGGACGGCATCAAGCAGGACCGTCCCGACGAAGTCGAGATCGACGCCGGCATCGCCGAGCGCTTCGACCTGGCGGTGGTCGCCGAGGGCGGCGTGTTCTCCGACCAGGCGCGCAAGGCGCTGGCGCACGACTACAAGCAGAACGCCTGGGTGGGCACGGTGACCTTGTCGCCGGACAGCCCGGCGGGCGTGGCCTACGAGCGCTTCACGCGGCGCGGTCCGCTGGCCTTGCTACCGCTGCCCGACCGCGACGGTCAACGCCGCGCCGCGCTGATCTGGTGCCAGCCGCAGGACGAAGACGAAGTCGCCGGCCTGACCGACGCGCAACGGCTGATGGTGATCCAGCAGCAGCTGCCGGACCGCGTCGGCCGCCTCCAGACCATCGGTCCGCTGAAGTGTTTCCCCTTGGGCCTGAACGCCGAGCGCACGCTGGTCGAAGGCCGCCGCATCCGCATCGGCAACGCGGCGCAGACGCTGCATCCGGTGGCGGGGCAGGGCCTGAACCTCGGCCTGCGTGACGCCTTCGCCCTGGTCGAGGCGCTGCGGCGCGATCCGCGCATCGACACGGCGCTGCGACGTGTCGAGTGGCAGCGCGCGCCGGACCGCTGGGCGACGATCCTCACGACCGACTTCCTGGCGCGCACCTTCGCCTGGCGATGGCCGGGGCTGCCGGCCGCGCGGGGCCTGGGCCTGGCCGCGCTGCAGGCCTTGCCGCCGCTCAAGCGCGCGCTGGCCGGGCAGATGATGTTCGGCCGACGATGAGCCGCCACGGACCCTTGTCTTTCCCATGAGCAGTGCCCCTGGGGCGGCGGGTGCCGCCGCCTTCCTCCACGACTACGCCGAGCCCGGCACCACGGCCTATCGTCGCATCGCGTTCGCGCTGTTCCTGGCGGGCTTCACGACCTTCTCGCTGCTTTACAGCGTGCAGCCGCTGCTGCCGCTGTTCGCGGCCGAGTTCCACGTCGGCGCGGCGGCGAGCGCCCTGTCGCTGTCGCTGGCGACGGGCGCGCTGGCGTTCGCGATCCTGTGCGCGGGCGCGTTGTCCGAGAGCATGGATCGCAAGCGGCTGATGTTCGCGTCGATGGCGATGGCCGCGGTGCTGAACCTGATCGCCTCGGTGGTGCCGAGCTGGCACGCGATGCTGGTCGCCCGGGCGATCGAAGGGCTGGTGCTCGGCGGTGTGCCGGCGGTGGCGATGGCCTATCTGGCCGAAGAGATCCACCCCAAGGGCCTGGGCCGCGCGATGGGCCAGTACGTCGGCGGGACGGCCTTCGGCGGCATGATGGGGCGCGTCGGCGTGAGCGTCCTGAGCGACGCCTTCGGCTGGCGTCCGGCGCTCTTCGTCGTCAGCGTGCTCGGTCTGGCGGCGGCGGTCGGCTTCTGGTTCCTGCTGCCGCCGTCCAAGCACTTCGTCCGCCGGACCGGCGTGAAGCTCTCGGAGCACGTGGCCGCGTGGCGCGGGCACCTGACGCATCCGATGCTGCCGCTGCTGTTCGCGATGGGCTTCCTGATGATGGGCATGTTCGTCGCGGTCTACAACTACGCCGGCTTCCGGCTGATGCGCGCGCCGTTCTCGCTCAGCCAGAGCGCGATCGGGCTGATCTTCTGCGCCTACCTCTTCGGCATCGCCGCGTCGGCGACGGCGGGCGGCCTGTCCGACCGTTTCGGGCGGGCGCCGGCGCTGCTGTCGGGCATCGCGCTGGCCATCACCGGCGTGCTGCTCACGCTGGCGACCTGGCTGCCGGCGGTGATCCTGGGCATCGTGCTGCTGACCATCGGCTTCTTCGTCGCGCACTCGGTCAGCAGCGCCTGGGTCGGCGCGCTGGGCGGGCGCAGCAAGGGGCATGCGGCGTCGCTCTACCTGCTCGCGTACTACATCGGCTCCAGCACGCTCGGCGCGATGGGCGGATGGTTCTGGGACCACAGCGGCTGGGGCGCGCTGGTCGGGTATGCGCTGGCGGTGCTGGCGGTCGCGGCGCTCGCCGCCCGCAGCCTGCGTCACCGCGCGGCTGCGGACGGCGCCCGCCGATAACCGACAACCGATCCTCGGCGAGGTCCGGTCAGGTCAGCCGAAGGTGCCAGCGCCCGCGCCGGCGCCCGTCTGGAACTCGGCCGCCTCACCCGACTCGTTGTGGTCCCGGATCGCGTCCCAGGCCGCGTCCAGCAGCTTGCCGGCGCCCCAGCCCCGGATGATGCTGCCGACGATGGCCGCCGGCTCGACGCAGCCGCCGCCGATCAGATGCATCTGGCCCAGGTCCAGTTCATGGATGTCATTCATGTCGCAACTCACTTCCTTCAACAGGATCAAAACACCCTGCAGGACTTGACCTGCAGGCCGGACCGCATGAGTAGCGCCGAGGCGAAGGAGGGCATGACACCTCTGGGTGGGAACCCGGCAACCCGTCCCTCTCCATGTCGGCGCCGAGGCCGGTGCGGTCGGCAACTTCGGGTCATTTCTCTTCGCGCGTGAATCCGAAGAATGCGGGCTCTCATGATTCCTGAGAGGCCCCATGCACAACGACGCCGTCCTTGCCCGATCCACGCCCACCGTCCCCCGATTCCCGGAAGAAGATCGCCATTTCTCACTGCCCGCGGAAGCGCGTCCGGCCGCGCCCTTCCGCGACGAGTTCCTTGATCCCGAGCCCGGCCTGTCTCCGATGCGGGCCGGGCGATGTGCCTTCATCCAGGCACTGGCCCGACCGCTGGATCGCGCGTTCCTCACCGGGTTCCTCGTCGACTTCACCTGGGCGTCGTCCTTGCTGGAGGGCAGCAGCTACTCGGTCCTCGACACGGCCACCCTGCTCGAATGCGGAGAGCGCAACCCGTCCAAGCCGATGGACGAGGCGGTGCTCGCGCTCAACCACCAGCGGGTCGCCGAGCACCTCTGGTCGCACCGCGAGTGGAGCGTCGACAACGTCTGCAAGATGCATGCGCTGCTGACCGACGACCATGGTCTGGCGGAGGTCTGCGACTCCGATCACTTCCTGCCGATCGAGCAGCGCGGCAAGCCCCGCGAGTACCAGGACATCCGGCTCCGCCAGTCGGCCTACCTGCCGCCTTTCCGACCGGGGACCGGCCACGCGACCTCGCTGCTGGGCCAGGTGATGGCCATTGCCCGGACGCTGCATCCGGTGCAGGCGGCGTTCTACCTGCTGACCCGCGTGGCCTACATCCAGTCCTTCGCCAACGGCAACAAGCGGACCGCGCGCATCGCCGCCAATCTGCCCTTGCTGGAGTCCGGAATGCTGCCGCTGTCCTACGTCGACGTCGACAAGGCCGAGTACCTCCGCGGCATGGTGGCCTTCTACGAGCTCGGCAGCGCCCGGGTCATCGAACGGACCTTCATCCGCGCGTATGCGAAGTCGGTCGTGCGCGCGAGTCAGGTGCCCGACGTCATGCACGCGGAAGGCTTCGACGCCGACGAGGTCAGCGAGCATCTGGCCGAGTACATCACCTCGGGTCGGCGACCCGCCGACAGGCACGCGGCGGCCTTCCTCGCGTGACCGCGGCGACGTCCGCCGATGCACCGTCCTGGCGCGCCGCGTCGACACGTCCACCTACCTGACACGACGCTGAACACCCCGATCGGGGTTTGCGAGTAAGTAGTGGCATGCGTGCAATTCGACACGCTTGATGCACCATGTGCCGAGAAGGCTGACGCCCAACGACGGGCCGTTTGTTGTCTGACGGCTTCCTCGTTGGCGGGTTGGCATTCCGACCCCTCATGCACAAAGACCATTCGGAGACAAACATGAAGTTCAGCGCGCGTTGGATCACCGCTACCGCCCTGGCCGCCGCCAGCTTCGCCGCCACCGCGGCCGACCCGATCAAGATCGGCGTCTCGGGTCCGTTCACCGGCGGCTCGTCGTCCATGGGCATCAGCATGCGCGACGGTGTGCGATTGGCGGCCCAGGAAATCAACAAGAACGGCGGGGTCTTGGGACGCCAGATCCAGCTCATCGAACGCGACGACGAAGCCAAGAACGAACGCGGCGTCCAGATCGCCCAGGAGCTGATCAACCGCGAGAAGGTCGCCGCCACCGTCGGCTTCATCAACACCGGCGTCGCCCTGGCCGCCCAGCGCTTCTACCAGGACGCCAAGATCCCGGTGATGAACAACGTGGCCACCGGCTCCGTCATCACCCAGCAGTTCAAGGACGCGCCGGACAACTACGTCTTCCGCAACGCCGCCCACGACAGCATCCAGGCGCCGATGATCGTCGAGGAAGCCATCACCCGCCGCGGCTTCAAGAAGGTCGCGATCCTGGCCGACTCGACCAACTACGGCCAGCTCGGCCGCGCCGACCTGGAGAAGGCGCTGGAGCTCAAGGGCATCAAGCCGGTCGCCGTCGAGAAGTTCAACATCAAGGACGTCGACATGACGGCCCAGCTGCTCAAGGCCAAGGAAGCCGGCGCCGAGGCCATCCTGACCTACGGCATCGGGCCTGAACTGGCGCAGATCGCCAACGGCATGACCAAGCTCGGCTGGAAGGTGCCCATGGTCGGCAGCTGGACGCTGTCGATGGCCAACTACATCGACAACGCCGGCCCCGGCGGCGAAGGCGCGCGCATGCCGCAGACCTTCATCCAGGAACCGACCACGCCCAAGCGCCAGTCCTTCATCGTCAACTACCTGAAGACCTTCAACCCGAAGAACAGCCGCATCGATTCGCCGGTGTCGGCCGCCCAGGGCTACGACTCGATCTACCTGCTGGCCGCCGCGATCAAGCAGGCCGGCGGCACCGACGGCCCCAAGGTCAAGGCCGCCCTGGAAGACCTGAAGGCGCCGGTCGAAGGCGTGGTGACGACCTACAACAAGCCGTTCACCAAGACCGACCACGAGGCCATCACCGCCAACATCCCGGTGTTCGGCGAAGTGAAGGGCCAGCGCGTCGTCTACGCCTACGAGGCCGATTTCAAGGCGGCCTCCGAGGTCAAGCTCAAGGACGTCAACGCCAAGGGCGCGATGCCGCAGAAGAAGTGACATCCGCAGGAACGGCCGCCTCGCGCGGCCGTTTTTCCATCTCCTGAAGTACCGGACTCCGTATGCAGATCCTGACCCAACTGGTGTTCAGCGGCATCGCGCTCGGCATGATCTATGCGGTCATCGCCTTCGGCTACCAGCTGACCTTCTCGACTTCCGACACCCTCAACTTCGGCCAGGGCGACGCGCTGATGCTGGGCGCGCTGGTGGGGCTGACCCTCGTCGGCCACGGCGTCAACTACTGGCTCATGATCCCGATCGTGTGCCTGTTCGGCGCGCTGCAGGGCGCCTTCGTCGAGCGCATCGGCGTGCGGCCCGCCATCAAGATCAAGTCGGAGTTCGGCTGGATCATGTCCACCATCGCGCTGGGCATCATCTTCAAGAACGTGGCCGAGAACGTCTGGGGCCGCGACGACCTGAAGTTCCCCTCGCCGCTGCCGGAGGCGCCGATCAAGTTCCTCGGCGCCAACGTGCTGCCGATGGAGATCCTGGTCGTGGGCGGCGCGCTGGCGATGATGCTGGCGGTCGAGCTCTTCAACCGGCGCTCGATCTACGGCCGCGCCGTGGTCGCGACCTTCAACGACCGCGACGCCGCCAAGCTGATGGGCATCAACACCGGGCTGGTGATCACCTTCTCGTACGCGCTGTCGTCGCTGACGGCGGCCTTCGCCGGCGTGCTGATCGCGCCGCTGACGCTGACCGGCGCCACGATGGGCGCGGTGCTCGGCCTGAAGGCCTTCGCCGTCGCCATCATCGGCGGGCTGACCTCGGGCATGGGCATCATCGTCGGCGGGATCATCCTGGGCATCGCCGAGACGACCACCGGCTTCTATCTCTCCACCGGCTACAAGGACGTGCCGGGCCTCGTGCTGCTGCTGATCGTGCTGGCGTTCAAGCCGGCCGGCCTGTTCGGCAAGACCGCGATCAAGAAGGTCTGAGCCACATGAGCGCCACTGCAAAGATCAATCCGAAGAAACTGGTCGCCGGCGCGATCGCGCTCATCGCGCTGATCGCCTTCCCGCTGGTGTCCGGCAACCCGTACTACATCCACCTGGTCGAGACGATCCTGATCTACGCGATCGTCCTGTTCGGGCTGGACATCGTCGTGGGCTACACCGGGCAGGTGTCGCTGGGCCACGCGGGCCTGTTCGGCGTCGGCGCCTACACGGCCGGCGTGCTGGTCATGAAATTCGGCCTGCCGATCTACCTGACGCTGCCGGCGGCGATCGCGGTGACGGCGGGCTTCGGCGCGCTGCTGGCGCTGCCCGCGCTGCGCGTGACCGGCCCCTACCTGGCGATGGTGACGCTGGCCTTCGGCACCATCATCCAGATCCTCATCAACGAGATGGACTTCCTGACGCACGGGCCCATGGGCATCACGCTCACCAAGCCCCAGCTGATGGGCCACACGATGACGGAGGACGAGTACTACTGGCTCGTCGTGGTGATGCTGATCGCGTCGCTGGTGTTCGTGCACCGCGTGCTGCGCTCGCACCTCGGCCGCGCGTTCGAGGCGCTGCGCGGCAGCCCGGTGGCGTCGGACTGCATGGGCGTCTCGGTCTACCGCTACAAGGTCTACGCGTTCGTGATCAGCGCCGGCCTGGCCGGTCTGGCCGGCGCGCTGTATGCCTACTCCGAGCAGTACATCTCGCCCAACACCTACAACTTCGAGCTGACGGTCTTCTTCCTGCTGGCCATCATCATGGGCGGCCGCAAGACCCGGACCGGCGCGCTGCTGGGCGCGGCGATCATCGTCGTGCTGCCCAAGCTGCTCGACGACCTGGAGCTGTTCCGCTATGTGTCGGTGATCTTCGCGATCCTCGTGACGGCGGTGACGGTGGTGGCCTACCGCCGCGGCAAGGTCAACACGACGCAGGCGGCGATCCCGGTGGTCGGCAGCATCCTGCTGGCGGCGCTGTCCTTCGTGCTGCAGACGATGACCGACTGGCGGTTGTCCATCTTCGGGCTGATCACGCTGTTCGTCGTGTACTACCTGCAGGACGGCATCGTCGGTTTCGTGCGCAACGCGCTGCACATCAAGGCCAAGCCGGTGGGCGAGGGCGGTCCGGTGGCGGAGAAACCTTCCGACGCCATTTCCCAGGCCGCAGGCGCTGGCGCGGGGGCGGGGGCGGGCGACGGGATCCTCATCGACGCGCGCGGCGTGCTGATGCAGTTCGGCGGCCTGAAGGCGCTGAACAACGTCGACCTGCAGGTGCGGCGCGGCACCATCCACGGCCTGATCGGGCCGAACGGCTCGGGCAAGAGCACGATGATGAACGTGCTCACCGGCATCTACGTGCCGACGGCGGGCGATCTGAAGTTCCTCGACCGGTCGCTGGTCGGGCGGACCTCGGCGGACATCGCGCTGTCGGGCATCGCGCGGACCTTCCAGAACGTGCAGCTGTTCGGCGAGATGAGCGCGCTGCACAACGTGATGGTGGCGCTGCATCACAGCTTCGGCAGCAACCTGGTGCAGGTGGCGCTGCACTCGGCGCGCTACACCGAGGAGGACGCGAAGGCGCGCGCCCGCGCGCTGAGCCTGCTCGAGTTCGTCGGTCTGGCGGACCTCGCCTTCGAGGAGGCGCGCAACCTCCCTTACGGCAAGCAGCGACTGCTGGAGATCGCCCGCGCGCTGGCGCTGGATCCGCGCCTGCTGCTGCTGGACGAGCCGGCGGCGGGACTGACCGCGCCCGACATCAAGGAGCTGATGCGCATCATCGGCAAGATCCGCGACCACGGCATCACGGTGATCCTGATCGAGCACCACATGGACGTGGTGATGGGCATCTGCGACGTGGTGTCGGTGCTGGACTTCGGCCAGAAGATCGCCGAGGGCAAGCCGGCGCAGGTGCAGGCCGATCCGAAGGTGATCGAGGCCTACCTGGGCGGCCAGGCCGCATGAGCGCCGAACGGAATGGACTGACATGCTGAAGATCGAACAACTGCATGCCGGCTACGGCAAGGTCGAGGTGCTGCACGGCATCTCGGTGGAAGTGCCCAAGGGCAAGGTGGTGACGCTGATCGGCTCGAACGGGGCCGGCAAGACGACGACGATGCGCGCGGTGTCGGGGATGATCGCGCCGAGCGCCGGCCAGATCACGCTCAACGGCAAGCGCATCGACGGGCTGGAGTCGTACCACATCGCCCGGCTGGGGCTGGCGCATTCGCCGGAAGGGCGGCGCGTCTTCGCGACGATGAGCGTCACCGACAACCTGCGGCTGGGCGCGTTCCCGCGCTACACCGGCGCGCGGCCCAAGGGCGACGTGGAGGCCGACCTGGAGAAGGCGATGGAGCTGTTCCCGCGCCTGAAGGAGCGGCGTCAGCAGCTCGCCGGCACGCTGTCCGGCGGCGAGCAGCAGATGCTCGCGATGGCGCGGGCGACGATGCTCAATCCCGAGGTCGTGCTGCTGGACGAGCCGTCGATGGGCCTGGCGCCCATCCTCGTCGACGAGGTGTTCCGCATCATCGCGCGGCTGAAGTCCGAGGGCGTGACGATGCTGCTGGTGGAGCAGTTCGCGGCGGCGGCGCTGGCGGTGGCGGACTACGGCTACGTGCTGGAGAACGGCCGCATCTCGCTGCACGGGCCCGCGGAAAAGCTGCGCACCGATCCGGCGGTGAAGGCCGCGTATCTGGGCGGCGGGCACTGAGGAGGGGAGCGCGGGCGGCGTGATGTGAATCCGTGGCCCGCCTACTTGAACCAGTTGGAATCGCGGGCATCTTGATCGCGAATGGGCAGGTGTCGTCCGCGACTCGCTTGCATAGAGTGACTGCATCGCCCCATCGGGCTTCAAGCAGTCGAGGTGCAGTGATGAGCACTGAATCCCATCGTGAGCCGGACCGCCCGCCTGTGGAGGCATGGCAGGCGCAAGGCCTCTATCCCTTCCCGCGCGATCCCGAGACCTCGGTCGAGCTGCTGGAACGACAGCTGTTCGACCAGGTCGCCTGGCATCTGTCGCGCTTCCATCCGGTGTTCCGCACACTGGCGCCGGAGGCGATTGCACTCCAGTTCCGGGTCTTGAGGCAGGCGGTCGAATGCGGGCCGGAAGAGCTCCAGCTCTTGCTGACCGAGGTGCTCAACCTGCCGGCCGAGGAACGGCAGATGATGGCGGAGCTCCTCAAGGATGTGTCGTTGTCGTCGGTGATCCGAGAGTCGCATGTGGTCACGCAGCGGCTTCAGCTACTCGATGGACTGGAGACGCTCCTGTTCGACAAGCAGCTCCAGCCGCCTGTGAGGGAGCGCGGCGAATTGCATCCCATCGTCGCTCGCAACCCGTGGCTGTTCGGCGACGAGTTCGCCCTCTCCGTCGACAACCGGTCGCTCACGGAGGTGCTGCGCAAGCACCAGAAGCTGCTGGGAAGCGAGGTTCAGATCGACCAGCCGATCGACGGTTCGAAAGAGAAGCTGGCCATCATCGACCTCATGTTCTCCCGCGCGACGCGGCGCCACCAGCCGTCGACGCTGGAGCACCTGGTGGTGGAACTCAAGGCGCCGCGGGTCAAGATCTCCGAGGACGAGATCGATCAGATCAACCGCTACGCCAAGCGTGTGTCCCGCGATGAGCGCTTTCGCGGCGTGGAGGTGAAATGGTCGTTCTGGCTGGTGGGCCGGGAGCTCGCCAAGGGCGCACTCGATCACGCCGAACTGGAGCGGCAGGTGCATCTTCCGTACAACTTTTCGGTCCGCGTGACGACGTGGGCCGAAGTCATCGACGAAAACCGCGCCCGCCTGCAGTTCCTGCAGGAGACCCTGGACTACAAGGCCAGCCGGCAGACGGGGCTGAAGCACCTGCAGCGCCGTTATCCCGATTGCCTGGGCGAAGTGGTCCAGCGCGCGCGTGAGCCGCAAGCCCGCTATGCAGGCGCTGGCTGACGCGGCGACAAGGAGCGGCATAGCCGCCCCTTTCCGCGCTGTCGCTCAAGGCTTCAGACGAACATCCCGCCCGACGCCTCCACGCGCTGCGCGTTGATCCAGCCGCTGTCGTCGGACAGCAGCGAGGCGACGACCGGGCCGATGTCGTCCGGCAGGCCGGCGCGGCCGAGCGCCGTCACCGAGGCGATGAAGCCGTTCACTTCCTTGCTGTCGCGCACCGCGCCGCCGCCGAAGTCGGTCTCGATCGCGCCGGGCGCCAGCGTGTTCACGCGGATGCCGCGCGCGCCGAACTCCTTGGCCATGTAGCGCGTCATCACCTCGACGCCGCCCTTCATCGTCGCGTACGCGCCGTAGCCGGGGATCGTGAAGCGCGCCAGGCCGCTGGACACGTTCAGCACGCTGCCGCCGTCGTTGATCAGCGGCAGCAGCGCCTGCGTCAGGAAGAAGGGGCCCTTCAGGTGCACGCGCATCAGTTCGTCGAACTGGGCTTCGGTCGTGTCGGCGACCGGCGTGTGGACGCCCATGCCGGCGTTGTTGACCAGATGGTCGAAACGCTCGCGCTGCCAGTGCTGCTTCAGCGTCTGCTTCAGCGCCTCGGCGAAGGCCGGGAAGGCGCCGCTGTCGCCGACGTCCAGCTGCAGCGCCGCCGCGCGGCCGCCGAGCGCGCGGATCTCCTCGACCACGGCCTGCGCCTCGCCCGCCTGGCTGCGGTAGGTCACGATGCTGTCGATGCCGCGGCGCGCCAGATGCACCGCCGCGTTGCGGCCCAGGCCGCGGCTGCCGCCGGTGATCAGCGCGATCTTGGGGGTGGATGAAGTCGTCATGGTGAGCTCCTGTGGGACGTGTGTTGATCGGATGCAGGAACTTTATTGATCGACGGATGGCGTATAAACCGCCAAAGTCTGATTTGACCGTTCGTCCAAGGTGAACAAATGAACGAGGCCGTTGTCCTTTCCTCACCGCCGCCGTCGATCGACACGCTCCAGGTCTTCGTCCGCGTCGCGGAGCTCGCCAGCTTCACGCAGGCGGCTCAGAGCCTCGGCCTGCCGAAGGCGAGCGCCTCGACGGCCGTCCAGCGGCTGGAGGCCAGCCTCGGGACGCGGCTCTTCCACCGCACCACGCGGCGCGTGCAGCTGACCCAGGACGGCCAGGCCTGCTACGAGCGCTGCAAGGACCTGCTCGCCGACCTCGACGACATGCAGACGATGTTCCAGCCGGCGGCCAGCGGCCTGCGCGGCCGGCTGCGGGTCGACATGCCGATGCGGGTGGCGCACGACATCGTCGTGCCGCGGCTGCCGGAGTTCCTCGCGGCGCATCCGGGGCTGGAGCTGGAGCTCAGCAGCACCGACCGGCGTGTGGACCTGGTGCGCGAGGGCTTCGACTGCGTGCTGCGGGTCGGACCGCTGAGCGATTCGACCCTGGTCGCGCGACCGCTGGGCGGCATGGAGATGGCGAACCTGGCCAGCGCCGAGTACCTCGCCGCCTACGGCGTGCCGCAGTCGCTGGAGGATCTCGCGCAGCATCGGCTGATCCAGTACGCCACGACGCTCGGCCAGCGCTGCCCGGGCTTCGAGTGGTGCGACGCGACCGGCGCGACGCGCTTCGAGCCGATGGCCGGTGCGCTCACCGTCAGCGACTCGGGCTCGTACACGGCGGCCTGCCTCGCGGGTCTCGGCATCACGCAGGTCCCGCGCCACGGGTTCGAGACGGAGGTGCTGGATGGTCGGCTGGTCGAGGTGCTGCCCCAGTTCCGTCCGGCGCCGATGCCGGTGCATCTGCTCTATGCGCACCGCCGGCAACTCCCTCGACGCGTCCAGGCCTTCATGCAGTGGCTGGCCGACCTGATGTCGGCACGCCTGTTGCCGCTATCCTCTGCTTCTCCGGCCCCGACCGCCTGATCCGCTGATCGCCTTGCGTTCCGAACCCCTCTTGGACCCCAACGCCGCCCTCTCCCGGCAAGCTCGCGCCGCCTTGCAGGCCGGCGACGCCGTCGCCGCGCAGGCGCCCGGCGAAGAGTGGCTGCTGCTGGCGCTGGAAGAGGGCGACGAAGCGCAGCGCGCCCAGGCGCTGCTGCACCTGGCGCGTTGCGACCGCGTGCTGCACCAGCCCGGCGAAGCGCGCGCGCGCAGCGAGC
>NZ_DASVNZ010000340.1:0-16661 GCF_036486225.1 Roseateles sp.
GGATCCGTCGTCGCTGGACTTCGACCTGTCGAGCATCGACCTGGATCTGCCGACCGGCGCGCCCGCCAGCCGTGACGAGCGCACCATCGGCAAGGTGAACGAGATCGAGGACGTCACGTCGATCGATCTGCCGGATCTGGATGCGCTGCCCGATGCGACGCCGGTGACGCGGGACACGATGAGCCTGGACGACCTGGGCGTCGATCTGGACAGCATCGACCCGAACGACGGCGAGGCCCTGCAGCGTCAGCTGGAGCTGGCCGAGGAGTTCCGCCAGATCGGCGACACCGAAGGCGCGCGCGACGTGCTGCAGGAACTGGTCGGCAAGGCCGACGGCCCGATGCGCGCCCGCGCGCAGCAGATGCTGGACCAGCTTCGCTGACAGGCATCGTGAGCCGGCTTCGTTAAACTGCGAGCCGTTCACGACAAGGCGCTCGGCCTGGCCGGGCGCCTTTTCTTTTTGGCGTTCACTTTCCCCTGAGATCCGGAGACCTGCATGCGCGTGGCGCTGGGCGTGAGTTACCGCGGCGAGGCCTACAAGGGCTGGCAGAGCCAGCCCGGCGGCGGCACCGTCCAGGATGCGCTCGAATCGGCGCTCGCGCAGTTCATCGCGCAACCGGTCCGCACCATCTGCGCCGGCCGTACCGACACCGGCGTCCACGGCCTGAACCAGGTCGTCCACTTCGACTCGCCGGTGGCGCGCGAGGTGTTCTCGTGGGTCCGCGGCGTCAACCGCTACCTGCCGCGCGACATCGCGGTCCAGTGGGCCGCGTTTCCCGGCGAGGACTTCCACGCGCGCAACCTGGCGCGCGGCCGCCGCTACTGGTACCTGCTGCTGGAGTCCAACGTGCGGCCCTCCATCCAGGCCGGCGGCGTCGGCTGGACCTTCCGGCCGCTGGACGGCGACGCGATGCGCGACGCGGCCTCGCGGCTGGTCGGCGAGCACGACTTCAGCTCCTTCCGCTCGGCCGAGTGCCAGGCGGCCTCGCCGGTGAAGATCCTGCGCGGCATCGAGATCCACAGGCGCGGCCCGTACTGGCGCTTCGAGTTCGACGGCATCGCCTTCCTGCACCACATGATCCGCAACATCATGGGTTGCCTGATCGCCGTGGGGGCGGGGCAGAAGCCGCCGTCGTGGATGGACGAGGTGCTGGCCGCGCGCTCCCGCGACGCCGCGGCGCCGACCTTCCCGCCGGACGGGCTGTACTTCGTCGGCCCGAGCTACGACGATCACCTGAACCTGCCGCGTCACACGGCGCCCATGGATTGGCTGCCTTGAACAGCCGATCCGGACATCGATAAGCCCCATCAGCCCCATGAGCCGAACCCGCATCAAGATCTGCGGCCTGACCCGCGAAACCGATGTCGACGTCGCCGTCGAGGCCGGCGCCGACGCGATCGGGCTGGTCTTCTACGAGAAGAGCCCGCGCGCCGTCACCGTCGAACGCGCCGTCGAGCTGGCGCGGCGCCTGCCGCCGTTCGTGACGCCGGTGGGGCTGTTCGTCAACGCGACGCCCGCAGCGATCCAGGCCGCGCTGGCCGCGATCCCGAACCTGACGCTGCAGTTCCACGGCGACGAAACGCCCGAGGACTGCGATCGCTGGTCGCGCCCCTATCTGCGCGCGGCACGGATGGCGCCCGGCTTCGATTTGCTAGACTTCGCGTCTCGGTTCTCCCACGCCCAGGCCGTGCTGCTCGACGCGTTCGTCGACGGCTACGGTGGCGGCGGAAAGGTCTTCGATTGGTCACTGCTGCCTCCAAGCGTTCCCTCTCCGGTCGTTTTGTCTGGTGGGTTGAGTGCAGCCAACGTGATCGATGGCGTGCTGAAGGTGCGGCCCTGGGCCGTTGACGTCAGCTCCGGCGTGGAGGCCTCGAAGGGCCTCAAGGACGCCGGCAAGATCCGCCAGTTCTGCGATGCCGTGCGCGAGGCCGACCGCCTGAAGTCGGCTTGAATCCCTGCTTGCGGTCGCTGCCAGCAATGGCTGCGATCCCCGCAAGCGCTGCGGATTCACGCACGGGCATCCTCATTGAGGACCCCTCATGTCCAAGACCATTTCTTCTGCGATTCCCTTCGTCACGGGCCCGCTCGCGGGCTACGCGCAACCCGATGCGCGGGGCCGTTTCGGTCCCGTCGCCACGGAGAACGCCCACGGCTACTACGGCGGCCGCTTCGTCGCCGAGACGCTCATCCACGCGTTGGATGAGCTCAACGAGGCCTACGCCCGCTACAGCCAGGACCCGGAGTTCATCCGCGAGTTCCAGTACGAGCTGGCGCACTTCGTCGGCCGGCCCAGCCCGATCTATCACGCCAGGCGGCTGAGCAGCGAGCTCGGCGGCGCGCAGATCTTCCTCAAGCGCGAGGATCTGAACCACACCGGCGCGCACAAGGTGAACAACACCATCGGCCAGGCGCTGCTGGCCCGCCGCATGGGCAAGAAGCGCGTCATCGCCGAGACCGGCGCCGGCCAGCACGGCGTGGCCACCGCGACGATCTGCGCCCGCTACGGCATGGAGTGCGTGGTGTACATGGGCTCCGAGGACGTGAAGCGCCAGTCGCCCAACGTCTACCGGATGAACCTGCTGGGCGCGCGCGTCGTGCCGGTGGAATCGGGCTCGAAGACGCTGAAGGATGCGCTCAACGAAGCGATGCGCGACTGGGTCACGAACATCGAGTCGACCTTCTACATCATCGGCACCGTGGCCGGCCCGCACCCGTATCCGATGATGGTCCGCGACTTCCAGCGCGTCATCGGCGATGAGTGCCTCGTGCAGATGCCGGAGATGACCGGCAGACAGCCCGACGCCGTCATCGCCTGCGTCGGCGGCGGCAGCAACGCGATCGGGATCTTCTACCCGTACATCCCGCATGCCGACGTGCGCCTGATCGGCGTCGAAGCCGCGGGGCAGGGCGTCGACACGCCCAAGCACGCGGCCACGCTGACCGCCGGTTCCCCCGGCGTGCTGCACGGCAACCGCACCTACCTGCTGCAGGACGACGCGGGCCAGATCATCGAGACGCATTCGATCTCCGCCGGCCTGGACTACCCCGGCGTCGGCCCCGAGCACGCCTACCTGAAGGACATCGGCCGGGCCGAATATGTCGGCGCCACCGATGCCGAGGCGCTCGCCGCCTTCCACCGGCTGTGCCGCACCGAGGGCATCATCCCCGCGCTCGAGTCGAGCCACGCACTGGCGCATGCGATCAAGCTCGCGCCGACCATGCGTCCCGACCAGCACCTGCTGGTCAACCTGTCCGGCCGCGGCGACAAGGACATCGGCACCGTCGCCGACCTGTCGGGGGCCGAGTACTTCGACCGACCCTCGATGGCCGGCCACGCCGTGAAGGGAGGTGCGCAATGAGCCGCATCCAAGCCACCTTCGCCCGCCTGGGCGCCGAGGGCCGCAAGGCGCTGATCCCCTACGTCACCGCCGGCGATCCGTACGCGGACGTGACCGTCGAGCTGATGCTGGCGATGGCCAAGGCCGGCGCCGACGTGATCGAGCTCGGCGTCCCGTTCTCCGACCCGATGGCCGATGGCCCGGTGATCCAGAAGGCCAGTGAACGCGCGCTGGCCAAGGGCGTCACGCTGACGCATGTGCTGGCGATCGTCCGGGACTTCCGCCAGCAGGACGACGCGACCCCGGTCGTGCTGATGGGCTACGCCAACCCGGTGGAGCGCTTCGGCCTGGAGCGCTTCGTCACCGAGGCCAAGGCGGCCGGCGTCGACGGCGTGCTGATCGTCGACTATCCGCCCGAGGAGTCCGAGGTCTTCGCCGCCGCGCTGAAGGCGCAAGGCCTGGATCCGATCTTTCTCCTGGCGCCGACCTCGACCGACGAACGCGTCGCCCGCATCGGGCAGCTCGCCAGCGGTTACGTCTACTACGTCTCCCTCAAGGGCGTGACCGGTGCCGGCCACCTGGACACCGGCGCCGTCGCCGACGCGATGCCCCGGCTGCGCAAGCACGTGAGCATCCCGCTCGGGGTCGGTTTCGGCATCCGTGACGGGGCGACGGCGGCCGCCGTGGCGCGCCATGCGGACGCGGTGGTGATCGGTTCGGCCCTCGTCCAGCTGATCGAGTCCCAGACAAGGGATAATGTCGCGATCCAGGCGGCGGCCTTCATCCGAGACATCCGCGCCGCGCTGGACGCCTGACGGGGCAAGCGGCCCCGTTGCGCGCCTGGCGATAGACATAGGAGCCCGCCATGAGTTGGCTTGAAAAACTGCTTCCCCCGAAGATCCAGCAGACCGACCCCGACCAGCGCCGCACGGTGCCGGAAGGCCTGTGGATCAAGTGCCCGTCCTGCGAAACGGTGCTGTACAAGACCGACCTCGAGCAGAACGTCAACGTCTGCCCGAAGTGCGGCCACCATCACCGCATCGGCGCCCGCGCCCGCCTGGACGCGTTCCTGGACGGCGAAGGCCGTTACGAGGTCGGCCAGGAAGTGCTGCCCGTGGACGCGCTGAAGTTCAAGGACAGCAAGAAGTATCCGGACCGGCTCAAGGAAGCGCTGGAGTCGACCGGCGAGACCGACGCGCTGGTCGTCATGGGCGGCGCGGTGATGAGCATCCCGGTCGTGGCGGCCTGCTTCGAGTTCGACTTCATGGGCGGCTCGATGGGCTCCGTGGTCGGCGAGCGCTTCGCGCGCGGCGTCGAGACCGCGCTGGAGCAGAAGACCCCCTTCATCTGCTTCACCGCCACCGGCGGCGCGCGGATGCAGGAGGGCCTGCTCTCGCTGATGCAGATGGCGAAGTCCAACGCCGCGCTCACGCGCCTGGCCAAGGCGAAGCTGCCCTACATCAGCGTGCTGACCGACCCGACCATGGGCGGCGTCTCGGCGAGCTTCGCGTTCGTGGGCGACATCGTCATCGCCGAACCGAAGGCGCTGATCGGCTTCGCCGGCCCGCGCGTGATCGAGAACACCGTGCGCGAGAAGCTGCCTCCGGGCTTCCAGCGCGCCGAGTTCCTGATGGAGAAGGGCGCCATCGACATGATCGTCGACCGCCGCAAGCTGCGCGAGGTCATCGCCCGCAACCTGGCCATCCTGCAGCGGCAGAGTTCCGACGCGGTCGCCTGACGTCGCGACGACGAACGCCCACGGGGCGTTGACGGTACTCAGCACGGCCAGACCACGCCCGGTCTGGCCGTCTTCATTTGAGCCTTGGGATTCCTGATGTCCTCCTCCTCATCCACTTCGTCCACTTCGAACGATCTGTCCATTCCCGTGCTCGCGCCGGGCGGCGACGCGCAGCAGGTGCTCGACGCCTGGCTGGCCCGCTGCGAGCGACTGCATCCGAAGGAAATCGACATGACGCTGGCCCGCGTCGCCGAGATGCGCCAGCGCCTGAACTTGGACTTCGGTCCGGACACACCGGTCGTGATGGTCGCCGGCACCAACGGCAAGGGCTCGACCTGCGCCATGCTGGAAAGCGTCGCGCTGCAGGCGGGCTACCGCGTCGGCCTCTACATCAAGCCGCACCTGGTGCACTTCCAGGAGCGTTGCCGCGTCGGCGGCCGCCCGGTCGACGCCGCGGCGCTGCTGCCGCATTTCGAGGCGGTGGAGCAGGCCCGCGGCGACCTGGCGCTGACCTACTTCGAGTTCACGACGCTGGCGATCCTGCACAAGCTGGCGTCCGAGCCGCTGGACCTGGTGATCCTGGAAGTCGGCCTCGGCGGGCGTCTGGACGCGGTGAACGTCATCGACGCCGATTGCAGCGTGATCACCAGCATCGACCTGGATCACACCGAGTACCTCGGCCCGGACCGCGAGTCCGTCGGCCGCGAGAAGGCGCACATCATGCGGCCGGGCAAGCCGGCGATCGTGTCCGATCCGATGCCGCCGGCGTCGATCGCGGCCTACGCCGAGTCCATCGGCGCTGAAGTGCGTCAGCTCGGGCGCGATTTCAGCTATTCGGGCGATCGCCAGCAGTGGCAGTGGGCCGGGCGCGCGCGCCGCTACAGCGGCATGTCCTACCCGGCGCTGCGCGGCGTCAACCAGCTGTTGAACGCCTCCGGCGTGCTGGCGGTCTTCGAGGCGCTCTACGAGCGGCTGCCGATCTCCGCACAGGCCGTGCGCGCGGGGCTGGCGCTGGTGGAGTTGCCGGGGCGATTCCAGGTCATCCCGGGTTCGCCGATGCTGGTGCTGGACGTCGCGCACAACCCGCATGCGGTGGCCGCGCTGGCGCAGAACCTCGACCAGATGGGCTTCTACCCGCGCACCCGGGCCGTCTTCGGCGCGATGGCGGACAAGGACCTTGCCAACATCCTGGTGCGCATCTCGCCGCTGATCGATCACTGGCATTTCTGCGACCTGCCGATCGCGCGTGCGGCGACCGCCCAGGCGCTGCAGGCGCGTTTCGACGAGGCGCGCGCCGCCGGCACGCTGCAGACGCCGAAGGAGGTCGGTTCGTCCCTGCATGCGGACCCCGCCTCGGCCCTGGCCGCCGCGGCGGCCGAGGCGGACCCCGCTGATAGAATTTTGGTCTTCGGTTCGTTCTTCACCGTGGGCGGCGTGCTCAGGAACGGCATCCCGAGACTGGGCGGCGGCGTCCAGCCGGAAGCCGAGTCCTGAAGCGGGCGGCATTGAGCGCTTCGCAACGCTGCATTCGAATCGCTCGCAGTTGAAGTCGGCGGCCCTGTCCGTATCTGCGGAGGGGCCGCTTTCCGCTCCGGGGCCCAGGGTCCCGAGGGCACTCCCGCGGCGACGGCGCGGCATCAACCAGGTTCTCCGAGTACATGGGTTTTCTGTCCTTCCTGAAGCGCGGTGAAGCGAACGACTCCGGCGACCGGGGCGGTGATCGCGCTGATCGCGCTGATCGCGGAGAGCGAGGCCGTTCCGGCGGCGACGGCGGGCGAGGGCGTTCCCGCGGCGGCGCCGAGGCCGTCGACGACGTCCAGCAACTGCGCCTGCGCGCGCGCCGACGCCTGATCGGCGCGGCTGTGCTGGTGGGGATTGCGGTGATCGTGTTCCCGCTGCTGTTCGAGACCCAGCCGCGCCCGATCCCGGTCGACCTGCCGATCGACATCCCGCGCAAGGACGGCGCGACGCCGCTGACCATTCCCGCGCCCACGGCGCAGACCTCGCGCGGCCAGACCGCCGCGGGCGATGCCGGCCGCGGCATCATCACCGAATCCGCCGAACAGGCCGCCGCCGACCGCCCGGTTCCGCCGCCGGACGCGTCGCGCGACCAGCCCCGTGACCCGGTCGCCGACCAGGTGGCCCAGGCCATGCCGCCCACACGCATGGACACCAAGCCCGACGAGCGCGCGACGATCGCCGAGCCTGCCCGCCCGGCGCGGGTCGAGCCCGAGCACAAGCCCGAGACCAGACCCGAGACCAAGCCGGACCGCAAGCCCGAGCCCAAGGTCGAAGCCAAGCCGGAACGCAAACCCGATCCGAAGCCTGAAACCAAGCCGGATACGCGCTCGGCCGATGCCGCTCGCGCGCAGGCACTGCTGGAAGGTCGTCAGTCGTCGGAGAAGAAGCCCGACGCCGCGGCCTCCGGCGCGCGCTTCATCGTGCAGGTCGGCGCCTATGCCGACGGCAAAGCCGCGCAAGACGTGCGGTCCAAGGTCGAGCGCATGGGCTTGAAGACCTACACCCAGGCGGTGGACACGGCGGACGGCAAGCGCATCCGCGTGCGGGTGGGGCCGTTCAATTCGCGGGACGAAGCGGACAAGGTCGCGGCGAAAGTCCGCGGCGGCGGCCTCTCGTCGGCCGTGCTGACGCTCTGACGGGCCGGCACGGAGCACGCCACGATGGACGACCATGACCCTTCCCCAGTGCACGCACGATCGCCGCGATGAACTGGGTCGACCTCGCGCTGCTGGGCCTGCTCGTCGTCTCGGTGCTTCTGGGCGCCTGGCGCGGCCTGGTCTTCGAGCTGATGACCATCGCCGGCTGGCTGGTGGCCTATGCGGCCTCGCCCTTCGTGGCGCCGTTCATCGAGGGCCTGCTGCCGGCGGAAAAGATCGGCCCGTCGCTGATCCATGCCGTTGGGCTGGTGCTGGCCTTCGTCCTGGTGCTGCTGATCTGGGGCCTGGGCGCCAAACTGATCCGGGCGCTGATCCACGCGACGCCGCTGGGCGTGCTGGACCGACTCGGCGGCGCGGCCTTCGGGGTGCTGCGCGCGGCGCTGCTGGCGTTGCTGGCGACCGTCATCGTCGACATGACGCCGGCCGTGCGCTCGCGGCCGTGGACCGAATCGCAACTCGCGCCGTGGCTGCAGGCGACCCTCACGCAGGTGAAGCCGCTGTTGCCCGCGGCCCTGCAGGACTACATTCCGGCCTGAGCGTCATGAGCGCCCCGGCCGTCGTTCTTCTCGTCGATTTCTCGTCGTTTTTTCCCCTGTTCCCGAAGCATTAAGGACCTCCCCATGTGCGGCATCGTCGGTGTGATTTCCAAGGCGCCGGTCAACCAGCTGATCTATGACGCGCTGCTGCTGCTGCAGCATCGCGGCCAGGACGCGGCCGGCATCGTCACGATGCAAGGTCAGAAGTGCTTCATGCACAAGGCGCGCGGCATGGTGCGCGACGTCTTCCGCACCCGCAACATGCGCGGGCTGCCCGGCAACGTCGGCCTTGGCCAGGTCCGCTACCCGACGGCAGGCAACGCCTACTCCGAGGAAGAGGCGCAGCCGTTCTACGTCAACGCGCCTTACGGCATCGTGCTGGTCCACAACGGCAACCTGACCAACGCACATGCGTTGAAGGATGAGCTGTTCGACGTGGACCGCCGCCACATCAACACCGAAAGCGACACCGAAGTCCTGATCAACGTGCTCGCGCACGAGCTCGAGATGGCCGGCCGCGACCTGCCGCTGACGCCGGCGCAGATCTTCAAGGCCGTCGGCACCGTCCACAAGCGCATCAAGGGCTCATACGCCGTGATCGCGCTGATCGCAGGCCATGGCCTGCTCGCCTTCCGCGACCCCTACGGCATCCGCCCGCTGTGTTTCGGCCAGGCCGCCGACGGCGAGGTCATGGTGGCCAGCGAGAGCGTGGCGCTCGAAGGCACCGGTCACGTGCTCACGCGCGACCTCGCGCCCGGTGAAGCCCTGTTCATCGACACCGCGGGCACGGTCCACACGCAGCAATGCGCCGAGAACCCGACGCTGAATCCCTGCATGTTCGAGTTCGTCTATCTGGCGCGCCCGGACTCGGTGATGGACGGCATCTCGGTCTACCAGGCCCGCCTGAACATGGGCGAGACGCTGGCCCAGCGCCTGATCTCGACGATCCCGCCGAGCGAGATCGACGTCGTGATCCCCATCCCCGAATCGAGCCGCCCGTCGGCGATGCAGCTCGCGCACCGCATCGGCAAGCCGTACCGCGAGGGCTTCGTCAAGAACCGCTACGTCGGCCGGACCTTCATCATGCCGGGCCAGTCCACGCGCAAGAAGTCCGTGCGTCAGAAGCTCAACGCGATCGGCCTCGAATTCAAGGGCCGCAACGTGCTGCTGGTCGACGACTCCATCGTGCGCGGCACGACCTCCAAGGAAATCGTCCAGATGGCCCGCGAGGCCGGTGCGAACAAGGTCTACCTGGCCTCTGCCGCGCCGCCGGTGCGCTTCCCCAACGTGTACGGCATCGACATGCCGACCAAGGAAGAGCTGATCGCCCACGGCCGGTCGATCGAGGAGATCCGCCAGTTCATCGGCGCCGACGCGCTGATCTACCAGGACGTCGATGCGATGAAGCGCGTGGTCGGCCAGCTCCGTCCGGGGCTGAACGGTTTCGAGGCGTCGTGCTTCGACGGCACGTACATCACCGGCGATGTGTCGGTGGAGGACTTCGCGACCATGCAGGCGCAACGCAAGTCGCAGCCTGAGGAAGAGGACCTGCCGGCACGCAGCCGCCTCGCGCTGCAGAGCGGCGGAGACCAGTGATGAGCAATGGGAAGAAGGGCGGCATCCCGCGCGTGGACCTGCCGGCCGACGTGCGGCTGGACACGCTCGCTGTGCGCGAAGGCCTGCCGCCGTCGCCCTGGGGCGAGAACTCGGAAGCGCTGTACCTGACCAGTTCCTTCGTGCATCCGGACGCGGCGACCGCCGCGCGCCGTTTCGCCAATGAGGAGGAGGCCTTCGTCTACAGCCGCTTCTCGAACCCGACGGTCATGATGATGGAGCGCCGGCTTGCCGCGCTCGAAGGCACCGAGGCCTGCATCGCGACCTCGTCCGGCATGTCGGCCATCATGCTGCTAGTGATGGGCCTGTTGAAGTCCGGCGACCATGTGGTGTGCTCGCGCTCGGTGTTCGGCTCGACCATCAAGCTGCTGCAGGGCGAGTTCGGCAAGTTCGGCGTCCAGACGACCTTCGTGTCGCAGACCGACCTGAACGAATGGAAGAACGCGCTGCAGCCCAACACCAAGCTGCTGTTCGCCGAAACGCCCACCAATCCGCTGACCGAGGTCTGCGACGTCGCCGCGCTGGCGGAGATCGCGCACGCGCACGGCGCGCTGCTGGCGGTCGACAACTGCTTCGCCTCGCCCGCGCTGCAGCAGCCGACGAAGATGGGCGCGGATTTCATCATCCATTCCGGCACCAAGTACCTCGACGGCCAGGGCCGCGTGATCGCGGGCGCGATCTGCGCCTCCGCCAAGCATGTCGACGAGGTGTTCACGCCGGTGATGCGGTCCGTGGGCATGTCGCTGTCGCCGTTCAACGCCTGGGTCGTGCTCAAGGGCATGGAGACGCTGTCGGTGCGCATGAAGGCGCAGACCGCCAGCGCCGCCGTGCTGGCCGAATGGCTGGAGGCGCATCCCGCCGTCGAACGCGTCTACTATCCGGGCCTGAAGTCGCATCCGCAGCATGAGCTCGCGATGCGCCAGCAGGGCGGGCAGGGCGGGGCGGTGGTGTCTTTCATCGTGAAGAGCCAGGCGGACGACAACGGTCGCGCAGCCGCTTTCCACGTGATCGACCGGACGAAGATCTGCTCGATCACCGCCAACCTCGGCGACACCAAGACCACCATCACGCATCCGGCCAGCACCTCGCACGGCCGGCTCACCGAGCCGCAGCGCCAGGCGGCCGGCATCACGCAGGGACTGATCCGTGTCGCGGTCGGCCTGGAAGACATCGAAGACATCAAGGCCGACCTGGCCCGCGGTTTGAACTCCCTATGACGACTCCCTCCACCCCGGTCCGCACCCGCATCGCCCCGTCGCCGACGGGTTTCCTGCACCTCGGCACGGCGCGTACGGCGCTGTTCTCGTGGGCCTATGCGCGCCACCACGGCGGCGAATTCGTGCTGCGCATCGAGGACACCGACGTCACGCGCTCCACGCAGGACTCGGTCGACCAGATCCTGGCCTCGATGAAGTGGCTGAACCTCGAGTACGACGAGGGCCCGATCTACCAGATGCAGCGCCTGGAGCGCTATCACGCGGTCATCGAGCAGATGATCGCGGCCGGCACGGCCTACCGCTGCTACTGCTCGCCCGAGGAACTCGCGACGATGAAGGCCGGCCAGGAAGCGCGCGGCGAGAAGCGCCGCTACGACGGCACCTGGCGTCCGGAAGCGGGCAAGACCCTGCCGGCGATTCCCGCGGGCATCGAACCGGTGGTGCGTTTCAAGAATCCGATCGACGGCGACGTGACCTGGGACGACCTCGTCAAAGGCCCGATCACGATCAACAACCGCGAGATCGACGACCTCATCCTGCTGCGTCCGGACGGCGTGCCGACCTACAACTTCGCGGTCGTGATCGACGACTGGGACATGAAGATCACCCATGTCTTCCGCGGCGACGAGCACATCAACAACACGCCCTGGCAGATCAACCTCTTCAACGCGCTGGGCGCGGCGCTGCCGGCGTTCGGGCACATCCCGGTGATCCTGGGCGACGACGGCCTGAAGCTGTCCAAGCGTCGCGGCGCGGTCAGCGTCACCGCGTACGAGGAAAACGGCTACCTGCCCGAGGCGATGCTGAACTACCTGTCGCGCCTGGGCTGGAGCCACGGTGACGACGAGCTCTACAGCGTGGCGCAACTGGTGTCGTGGTTCGACGGCAGCCACATCTCCAAGAGCCCGGCGCAGTGGGATCCGGCCAAGCTGGAGTGGGTCAACTCGCACTACATCAAGCAGGCCGACGACGCACGCCTGGCCTCGCTGGTCGCGGCGCAACTGGCCAAGCGCGGCCTGGCCGCGCCGGAGCGCCTCGAAGCGATGTGCGGCCTGTTCAAGGACCGCTGCAGCACGACGGTGGCGTTGACGGACTGGCTGGCGATGTATGTGTCCCCGGTGACGATCAGCGACGCGGACCGGGCACAACACCTGACCGAGGCGGTGAAGCCGGCGGTGCTGGCTCTGGCGGACAAACTCGACGCGCTGGCGGTCTGGGACAAGCCCTCGATCAGCGCCGCGATCAAGGAAACCATCACGACCCACGGCCTGAAGATGCCGCAACTGGCGATTCCGGTGCGGGTGCTGGCCTGCGGCCGGTCGCAGACGCCATCGGTGGATGCGGTGCTGGAACTTTTCGACAAAGAAATTTTGTTGAACCGCTTGCGCTTTGTTTAAAACTCGATCTATACTCTCGTTCTCGCTTGAACAGCGCGACGTTCGAAACGAACTTCGAAGCGGCAGACGATGAATCAAAACGGGGAGCGCGAGCTCCCCGATGAAATTCAAGAGCCGAAAAGAAGCCGGATCGAATTCCCCGAAGGGGGTATAGCTCAGCTGGGAGAGCGCTTGCATGGCATGCAAGAGGTCAGCGGTTCGATCCCGCTTACCTCCACCAAACTTCAGTTTGTGTGGCGCGCGGTTCAAGGGAAACAGTCCAGTCCCCTTCGTCTAGAGGCCTAGGACACCACCCTTTCACGGTGGCTACAGGGGTTCGAATCCCCTAGGGGACGCCAAGTTTCGAACTTGGTTACTGACCAGAGATTGAACGAGAAAATCGAAAAATTCTTCGGAAATCGATTTGATCGTTGTCAAAATCAGGTACAGTAACGAAATCGACGCAGCGATGTCATCAAGCAATTGATGGGATCAAGGCAAAAAGAGTTTGATGCGACGGATCGAAAGATCTTGAGTATCTGGAGTGGTAGTTCAGTTGGTTAGAATACCGGCCTGTCACGCCGGGGGTCGCGGGTTCGAGCCCCGTCCACTCCGCCAACACAGTTGAGACTCGGGCGGCGTACCGATTCGATGCGAAAGCATTCGGGGGTATAGCTCAGCTGGGAGAGCGCTTGCATGGCATGCAAGAGGTCAGCGGTTCGATCCCGCTTACCTCCACCAGAACACTTTCGAGTGCGACGGTTGCAAGGTACGCGCAGTTCGAGTCAAGACAGCAAGTCCAGTCCCCTTCGTCTAGAGGCCTAGGACACCACCCTTTCACGGTGGCTACAGGGGTTCGAATCCCCTAGGGGACGCCAAGTTTGACAAGGCTTGGCTGCATCACGGTTCTGTTTGGGGCCGCTTGCTTGCAGCGAAACTTGTTCGCAAATGATAGAGCTGCACTCAATAGCGGCTTATCTGGAGTGGTAGTTCAGTTGGTTAGAATACCGGCCTGTCACGCCGGGGGTCGCGGGTTCGAGCCCCGTCCACTCCGCCAACATTAAAACCCTGTCGATGCAAATCGGCAGGGTTTTTTCTTTGGTGCGCGTCATTTGCTGTGATGGGGTCCGGAATCAGAGATCAGGATATTCGCGTTTGCGCTGCGCTGTATAACTCCACCAATCTCGCGCCGGGCCGCCGTTCATGAAATCGACGGCGGCCATATAGGTATCCAGCACGCACGGGTCATGTCGCTGACCGGTGAGTTTGCAGATCCGCTGATACAGCGCGAAGGCATCGGCGCCCACGAGATCCGCCGGCTGATGAATCCCCATCAGCTCGAAATCTCGCACCATCGCCGGACCGATGTTGGGAATCTGCCGAAGGGACACACATTCGGCGGCCGAAGCCGCTTTGGTGTGCGTCTTTCGCGCACTCATGACAGACGCGTCGCTCAGTGGAAGCCGCCGGAACGGATCAGGCCGACCGCCAATCCTTCGATGGCGAACTGCTCGTCAGGCGTGACCTCGATCGGCTCGAAGTCCGCGTTCTCGGGCAGCAGGCGGATGCCGTCGGCATGGCGTTGGAAGCGCTTCACCGTGACCTCTTCCCCGATGCGCGCCACGACCACCTGACCGTTGCGGGCCTCGCTGATCTTCTGCACGGCGAGCAGGTCGCCATCCATGATGCCGATGTCCTTCATGCTCATGCCTTTGACGCGCAGCAGGTAGTCGGGCGCCTTCGAGAACATCGAAGGGTCGACGCTATAGTGCTGCTCGACATGTTCCTCGGCGAGGATGGGCGCGCCAGCCGCGACGCGGCCCACCAGCGGCAAGGTCAGCTGGGCGAGGCTCGCCAGCGGCAGCGCGAACTGGCTGTGCTCCCGGGCGCGATTGACCTGGCGCAGCGCCGTCGACGGCAGCCGGATGCCACGAGCGGTACCGCCCACCAGTTCGATGACGCCCTTGCGCGCCAAGGCTTGCAGGTGCTCCTCCGCTGCGTTGGCGGACTTGAAGCCGAGCTGCTGCGCGATCTCCGCGCGGGTGGGTGGCGATCCGGTGCTCTCGATGCTGTCGCGGACCAGATCGAAGATCTGCTGTTGCCGGGCGGTGAGTTTGGGCGGAGTGTCCACGAGCGAGCCTTTGTTCCATTGAGGGGCGGATGTCGAAGACGCGGCGACCTTGAAGTGGTTCAAAAGCCGCCTGAGAATTCATCCAGCATCTGGATTTTTATACAGGAGACGAGAAATTGCAAAGTGCGGCCCAGACCCTCGTGATCATCGGCACCGGCGGGACCATCGCCGGGGCCTCCAGCAGCGCGACGGACAACGTCGGCTACAAGGCCGGCTCGCTGTCGGTCGAGTCGCTGGTGGGGGCCGTGCCGGCCTTGGCGTCGAAAGCGCTCGAGGCTGAGCAACTGGCCCAGCTCGACAGCAAGGACATGGATCACGCGACCTGGGCGCGCCTCGTGCGCCGGGTGCGGGAGCACCTGGATCGCCCCGAGGTGCGCGGCATCGTGATCACGCACGGCACTGACACGCTCGAGGAAACCGCCTACCTGCTGCAGCGCGTGCTCGCGCCCGAGAAGCCCGTTGTCCTGACGGCGGCGATGCGCCCGGCGACGGCCATCCAGGCGGATGGTCCGCAGAACCTGCTCGACGCGGTGGCCGTGGCGGGGGCTGACGACGTGCGTGGTGTCGTCGCGGTGCTGGCGGGGAAGGTGTGGTCGGGGCTGGAGCTGCGCAAGACGCACACCTACCGCCTCGATGCCTTCGAGGCTGGGTCGGACGCCGGTCCGCTGGCCGTGGTGGAGGAGGGCCTCGTGCGCCGCTTCCGCGACTGGCCGCAAGGCGAAGCCTTGGGGGCGTCGCTGCTACCCGAGGAGGCTTCTCGTTGGCCGTGGGTCGAGGTGCTCGTCAGCCACGGCGGTTCCGACGCGCGTGCTCTGGAAGCCTGGCGCGCTGCGGGCCTCCAGGGTCTGGTGTTGGCCTGCACCGGGAACGGCACGCTGAACCGCGCACTCGATGCGCCGGTCCAGGCGCTCAAGGACGCCGGCGTTCCGGTCTGGCGCACGACACGCTGCGCGCAGGGGCGCATCGTCGGCGCGGACGACGAGCCCGCCGCTGCCCTGTCGCCCTGGGCGGCGCGCATAGAATTGATGCTCACACTGCTGCGCAAGCGCTGATTCCGCCGCGCATCGAGCCAACGAAAAAGCGCCGGCATTGCCGGCGCTTTTTTCATCGCGAATCCGGAGCAGGCCGGATCCGGACGATCAGACGATCGTCAGTGTGACGTCGATGTTGCCGCGGGTGGCGTTCGAGTACGGGCAGACCTCGTGCGCCTCGGCGACCAGCTTCTCCAGTGCGGCGCGGTCCATGCCCGGCACGGAGATTTTCATGGCCACGGCGATGCCGAAGGCGCCCGGCTTGTTGGCGTGGGGGCCGATGCCGACTTCGCTGGTGATCGAGACTTCGGCCGGCAGGGCGACCTTGTTGCGGCCGGAGACGGCCTTCATCGCGCCGATGAAGCAGGCCGAGTAACCCGCGGCGAACAGCTGCTCGGGGTTGGTGCCGGCGCCGTCGTCGCCACCCAGCGCCTTGGGCGTGGACAGCTGGACCTTCAGGCGGTCGTCCGACGATTGCGCAGTGCCTTGACGGCCGCCGGTGGCGGTGGCGGTGGCGGTGTAGAGGGCTTTTTCGATGGCCATGTGAGGCTCCTTGGTGGTGATGGGTGAAGGGGGTGGGGGTGAACGGACAACTCGGGGTCAGGTCTCGCCATCCCCGTCGTCAGTGACGGGGTCGGCGGGATCGCGAGCCAGGTGAGTCAGTACGTTGGCTCGCAATTCATGCAGGCGTTTTGTCAGCGACTCCAGTTCGGCAGGACCGCAGGCGCTGGCGCAGGCCAGTTGTTCAGGGATGGCGACGGCCTGGTCGCGCAGTGCGCGGCCGACCGGCGTCAGATGAATCTCGACACGACGCTCATCGCTCAGCGCGCGGCGGCGTTCGATGAAGCCGCTGGCCTCGAGGCGCTTGAGCAGCGGCGTGAGCGTGCCGGAGTCCAGGTTCAGCCGTTGCCCCAGTTCCGAGACGCTCGGGCCGTCGGTCTCCCACAGCACCAGCATCGCCAGGTATTGCGGGTAGGTCAGGCCCAGGGGAGCCAGCAGCG
>NZ_DASVNZ010000342.1:0-2532 GCF_036486225.1 Roseateles sp.
GACCGTGCGCGCACCGTTGGCGCGGAAGTACTGCGTCGGCGAGACCAGGTCCGGGCTCTGGCCCGATTGCGAGAACGCGAAGGACACCAGGCCCTGGCTCTCGATCTTGCTCTGGTAGAGCGTGATCAGCGACATCGGCAACGAGGTCACCAGCCGGCCCAGTCGCGCCATCAGCAGATAGGCGAGGTAGTGGGACGCATGGTCCGAACTGCCGCGCGCGATCGTCAGCAACGAGGTCGGCGGCTGCTCGCGCAGCGCGTCGCCCAGTGCCGCGTAGGCGTTCTGATCGGCGGCCAGTTGACGGGCCACCACCTGCGGCGCGCTCAGCGCCTCATCCAGCATTCGCGAGGTCAATTGCTTCTCCTTCAACGACCACGCACTGCAACTGCAAGCCACGGTCCATCACCACGAAATCCGCCCAGGCGCCCGGTGCCAGACGGCCCCGGTCGTCCAGACCCAAATAGTCGGCCGCGTTCGTCGAGACGCGCTTCGACGCGTCCTCGATCGGCAGGCCCAGCTTCAGCACCAGGTTGCGCAGCGCCTGGTCCATCGTCAGCGTCGATCCCGCCAACGTGCCGTCGGGCAGGCGCACGCCGCCGAGGCACTTGGTGACGCGGTGGCGGCCCAGGCTGTATTCGCCGTCGGGCATGCCGGCCGCCGCCGTCGAATCGGTGACGCAGAACAGATGCGGGATGCTGCGCAGCGCGACGCGGATCGCGCCGGGGTGCACGTGCAGCAGGTCCGGGATGATCTCGGCGTACTGGGCGTGCGCCAGCGCGGCGCCGACCATGCCGGGCTCGCGGTGGTGCAGGCCCGTCATCGCGTTGAACAGATGCGTGAAGCCGCCGGCGCCGCGGCCGAGCGCGGCCACCCCGTCTTCATAGGTGCCGAGCGTGTGGCCGATCTGGACCTGGAAACCGGCCACGCGCAACTGGGCGACGAGGTCGAGATTGCCGGGCAGCTCGGGCGCCAGCGTGATCAGGCGGATCGGCGCGATCGCGTGCAGGTCGCGGATCTCGGCGATCGACGCGGCCTTGGCGAAGTCGGGCTGCGCGCCGAGCTTGCCGGGATTGATGTACGGCCCTTCGAGGTGCACGCCCAGCACGCGGGCGCCGCCTTCCGGCCGCACGACGCAAAGCTCGGCCAGTCCGCGCATCGCCTGCCGGATTTCCTCCAGCGGCGCGGTCATCGTCGTCGCGAGCAGCGAGGTGGTGCCGTGTTTGGCGTGCAGCTTCGCGAGCTGCGCGGCGGCGTCGCCGCCTTCCATCGTGTCGCGGCCGGCGCCGCCGTGAACGTGCGTGTCGATGAAGCCCGGGAGGACGATGGGCAGGTCCTGCGCGCCGTGGCGCACGTCGTATTCCGGCGCGGCGGTCCCGTCGATGCGGATCACGCGCCCGTCCTGATGTTCCAGCACACCGCGGATGAACCCGCTGGGTGTCAATATGAATCCGTCGATGTGCTGGGTCGTCATCCGTCTCGCCTCATCTCCGCGACGAAGTCGTAGTAGTCGCTGCGGCAGTAGGAATGGGTGAGCTCCACGGCCTGACCCTGGTCGAGGTAGCCCACGCGGGTGATGAACAGCACCGCCTGCCCCACCGGCACCTGCAGCAGGCCCGCGAGACGCGAGTCCGCATTGATGGCGCGGATGTGCTGCAGCGCGCGCACCGGCGCGCCGCCATGCTGGGCGAGGTGCTCGTAGAGCGAGGACTCGACCTTCTGCGGATCGGGCAGCACGGCCTCGGGCAGGATCGAGAGCTCATAGGCCATGACCACGGCGTCCGCCAGGCGCAGGCGTTCCAGGCGCGCGACGCGCTGACCGGTCGTGAGACCGAGTGAGAGCTGCTCGTCCGGCGCCGCCATGGCGAAGCCGCGCGTCAGCCAGCGGCTGCTGGGCTTGAAGCCGCGTTGATGAAGTTCCTCGGAGAAGCTGGTCAGGCGCGACAGCGGCTGTTCGAGCTTCGGGGCGATGTAGTTGCCGGAGCCGCGCTTGCGCACGATCAGGCCTTGCTCGACGAGGCGGTCGATCGCCTTGCGGGCGGTGACGCGCGAGAGGTCGAGCGACTCGGAGAGCACGCGTTCCGACGGCAGGGCCTCGTCGGCCTGGTACTGGCCTTCGCGGATCGCTTGCGCCAGCTTGTGGGCCAGCTGCATGTACAGCGGCGAGGCGGCGGCGGGATCGGGCTTGAACTGGAAGGGCAGCTTGGTGCTCATCGGGCTTCTCGTCTTCAACGGGGGTCGGAGAGAGCGCCGCGGACCAGCCGCAGCGCACCGTCGGCCGAGTCGCCCTGGGGCGACACGCAACGGGCCCGAATGTTGCCTGAGAAAAGCGCGGCGAGCCGCTGCGCCACGCTGCCCGCGAGCGACAGCGGCAGCGCCCGCGTCGGATCGAGCGCCAGCGCGAGCTGCTCCAGTTCCGCGACCGCCTGCGCGACGAGCGCCGCGGCGGCCGGATCGGCCTCCGACTGCTCGAACACCAGCGGCGCCAACTGCGCGTACGCATGCTGTCCGGCCTGGGCGACCCAGGCGTTGACC
>NZ_DASVNZ010000350.1:0-2240 GCF_036486225.1 Roseateles sp.
TATCGGCGCCGACGCCCAGGATCTCGCCCTGCACCGGCAGCCGCCGCATCACGTGGATCAGCCAGGGCAGCGCGCGCTCCGACAGCTCCGGGCCGCGACGTTCGGCGATCGTGGTCGCCTGCTTGCCCAGGCGCTCGATGCGCAGCGTCTCGCCCGGCTGCAGCGACGCGCCGATCCGGTCCAGCGACAGCGCGAGCGATGCGCCCGGCTTCGCGCTGTCGAAGAGGACCGGCACCACCGCCGGCGTGGGGCTTGTCCCTGCAGGCATCGCATCGGAAGCTGCCGCGGACAGCTCGGCGGACGGATTGGCGGGCCCGGTGGGCTCAGACGGGCGGAGCAACTCCACCCGTACCCGCATCTGGTCGAGGTCCGCCGGCGGCCACACTGGCCGGGCGCGGCGGCCGACGTCGTCGAACAGCGCGTCCTGGAACGCCTCCACCGGCAGCCGGATCGAATAGAAGGTGCGCCGCGCGCAGTCCGGCCCGCTGCTGCCTTCCGCGCACGGGCCCTCGCGCCAGAGCCAGCCGCGGAACTCGCGCATCGGGCGCGCCTTGCCGGGCAGCTGAGGTCCCGTGCCGAGGAAGCCGGTCAGCCGACCGCGCTGCGTGCCGTCGGCCGCGGCGGCGCCTTCGAATGGCGCGATCCAGGTCTGGGTGCTGCCGCGCAGCTTCAGCGTGACCCGCGCGCGGTGCACGCCGCTCAAGTCGAGCGCGCCGTGCTCGCGGCCGGCGAGCGGCCCGCTCTCGAGGCTGCCCACCAGGTACAGGAATCCGCCCGCGTAGGCGTTTGCGCCGACGGCGGCACACAGGCTCGCGCCGTCGGGCCAGCGCAGGCCGCAGCCGGCCATCTCGACCGCGCGCTGCGCCTTGTTCTGGTCGTCGAAATCGATCGCCGAGAACGGCAGCAGCACCGGCGCCTGTCCGTCCCGGTCGCCCGCGCCCATCGTCGGATTGAGCAGCGCCAGCTGGCCGCTCGGATGGCGCAACTGCAGGACGATCTCCGCCAGCGATTGCCGGAAGCCCTGCGCATAACGCTGGTAAGCGCGCTGCTTCTGGTCGATCAGCACCGTCAGCACCAGGCCGACCGTCGCCAGCGCCAGCAGCAGGAAGGCCAGGTGCACGACCGCGCGCCGCCGGAACGCCGCCAGGCCCAGGCGCGGCACGACCAGCGCGGGCAACTCGACCGGGCCGAGTTTCATGGCGCGCCCCCGTCGACGCTCACCGCGGCGCCGACCACCGGAACCCGCGCATCGGCACGTTCTCGATGGCGTCGAAGCCCGGGTCGACTTCCTTCAGCGCCTCGCGCAGCGTCGACACGTGCTTGCGGACGTTGTCGCGCGTGCGGCCGCTCTTGACGACGTCGTAGAGCTCCTCGTACGACACCACCTGCGGCGCGCGCTGGTAGAGCGTGGCGAGGATGCGCTGCGCCGTCAGCGGCAGGTTGATGCGCTGGCCCTTCCACAGCGGGCTGCGCTGCCAGAGCGGGTCCAGCTGCAGCGCCTCCGGCGCGGCCGCGACCGGCTCGGCGGCCTCGCGGGCACGGGCCGCGCGCAGGATGTCGAGGAAGGTGTCGATGAATTCGGACTCGTCGAAGCTGGTCTTCTGCAGGTAGTCCCAGGCGTCGAGCGCCTTCATGATCCCGCGGTAGATGGCCGCCGGCATCGCCGACACCACCAGCACCGGCGTGCCGGCGTTGAGCTTGTTGATCTCGTTGATCAGCGCGATGCCGGCGTTGCGCTCGCGGCCGAGCTCGATGTCGAGCACCACCATCTCGTAGCGCTCGCGCGCCAGCGCGGCCTCGGCGGCGTCGCGGTCGAACCACTGGTCGACCTGCAGCTCGGGCCGCGCGGCGCGGATCCAGCCGGCAAGCTGCTCGCTGGTGGGGCGGTCGTCCTCGATGACGGCGACCTTGTTCCTGGGGATGGCCATGGCGCCGGATTATCGACAGCCCGGCGCCTTCCCGCGCGGCGGGCGTGTGAGGGTTTCTTCCGGACCGTGAAGGGACCCGCCGACGCCCGCATTGAGGCTTCCGGGCCCTTTCCGGACCATGAGCGTCATCCCAACACCCGAATCACGGGAACCCCGGAGGACCTCATGAACGACCGCCTGCAATCGATCCGCAACGCCGCCGCGCGGCTCAAGGCTCGGCTGCCCGGTTTCTCCCGCCGCAACGTCGGTGACGAGTTCGGCGGCGAAGGCGCCGGCGCCGGTGCCGGCGGCCTGGGCGTGCCGCTGAAGCGC
>NZ_DASVNZ010000383.1:0-5153 GCF_036486225.1 Roseateles sp.
CCTCGCGCGCGGGGCGCAGCCAGGCACTGATCCGGTCCGCCATCGCCACGAGCGCGATGAACACCAGCAGGATGGTCGCGACCTCGGAGCCCGCGAACATCTTGGTCGCGTTGTCCAGTTGCTGGCCGAGTCCGCCGGCGCCGACGAACCCCAGCACCACCGAGGACCGGATCGCGCATTCCCAGCGGTACACCGTGTAGCTCACCAGTTCGTCGGCGCAGCCGGGCAGCGCGCCGAACAGCAGCGCCTGCAGACGACCGGCGCCGCCGCGCAGCAGCGCCTGCGTGGGCGCGGCGTCGGCGCTCTCGAGGATCTCGGCGTAGACCTTGCCGAGCATGCCGCCATAGGACAGCGCGATCGCCAGCACGCCCGCGCCGGGGCCCAGGCCGACGACGCGGACCAGCATCAGCGCCCAGACCAGCTCCGGCACCGAGCGCAGCACGATCAGCGCCAGGCGCACGGCCCCGCGCAGTGCCGCGGGCATAGTGCCCATGCGGCCCGCCACCGCGGACACCGACAGCCGCGCCGTCGCCAGCAGCGCCATCGGCACGGCGATCACCCAGGCGAGCGCCAGACCCACCGTCGCCATCGCCACGGTGCGCCAGGTGTCGGCGGCCAGCATCGTCAGGAATTCGAGGTCCACGCGCGGCGTCAGGAACTGCGCGCCGAAGCGCCAGGTCGCGCGCAGGCTGCGCGGGTCGAGCAGTTCCCAGGGCCGGAACTCGCACCAGACCAGCAGCGGCCACAGGAGCACGAGCAGCGCGACGGTCAGGCCGAGACGCCGGGCGGCGGCGGGATCGCGGCGCCAGGGCTCGGCGGCGGCGGCACTCATCGACACATCACCTGAGGCGGGGACGTCGGCGCCGCCACGTCCTCGGCCACGGGCGGCGGTTCATTCGGCAGGTCCGCGTAGATCTCGTCCAGCTGCCGAGCGCCGAGCGCCCGCGGCGGACCGTCATAGACGAGACGCCCCTCGCGCAGCGCGATGACGCGCGGGAACAGCCGGCAGGCCAGATCGACCTGATGCAGGCTGCAGACCAGCGTACGGTCCTGCGCGCGGGCGGTGTCCCGCAGCACCTCGAGCACCCGCTGCGCGCGCTGCGGATCCAGCGCCGACAACGGTTCGTCGGCGAGCCAGAGCCGCGCCTTCGACACCAGCAGCCGCGCCACCGCGACCCGCTGGCGCTCGCCGCCGGACAGCTGATCGACGCGCGACCACAGCCGGTCGCCCAGTTCCAACCGGTCCAGCGCGTCGAACGCGAGTCGCGCCTGCGCCTCGGTCGGGCTGAACAGCATGCGCAGGGTCTGCCGCATCGAGGCACCGGGCAGTTGTCCGGCAAACACCGCCGTGACCACGCGCTGGCGCGGCGGCAGCGGCGGATGTTGGGGCGCCAGCATCAGCTCGCGCCGCAGCCAGTGGCGATCGCGCGACGACAGGCTCCAGGCGTCCTCGCCCGCCAGGCGCATCGTGCCCGCGACCGGCGCCAGCGCCAGCGCCATCGCATGCAGCAGCGAGGTCTTGCCCGCGCCCGACGCGCCGATCAGCGCGACCTGCTCGCCGGTGTCGATGCGCAGGGACAACGGCTCGATCAGCGTGCGCGCCCCGGCTCGCAGATGCAGGTCCTCCAGTTCCAGCAGACGCATCCTGATCGCCTCAGTTCATTTCAACAGGCCAGCATTCTCAGCGGCGGCCTTGATGCGTTGGTAGTTCTCGATCCGCGAGGGCACATACCTCGTCGCGCTCTGCTGCTCGAGAACTTCCCGCCCCTCTGGCGTCGACGGGCTGAGTTTCAGGAACGCAGCCTTGATCGCCTCACGGACCGCCACCGGAATGTCCGCGTGGACGCTCCAACTGGCATCGTCGTAGGGCGGCGTCGTGAAGAACACCCGGACCGCCGACGTATCGACCTTGCCCCCTGCCACCAGTCGCTCCCAGACGTAGATGTTCAGGGCGCCGGCATCGACTGTGCCCGACGCCACGGCGGCGACCGTCGCGTCGTGCGCGGCGGAGAAGGAGACGGCCTGAAGATCGATGTCAGGCCGGACCTTGGCCGCCAGCAGGAAGGCGCGCGGCATCAGGTGCCCGGATGTCGACGATCGCGGGCCGAAGCTGAAGGTACGCCCCTTCAGGTCCTCGAGCCGGGAGATGCCCGACCCGGTCCGGGTGATGAAGACGGAGCGGAAACTCGCGTCCGACTCACGCTGGACCAGCGGGATGATCCGGCCGCCGGAGCGCACGTTGGCCTGGACGAGGGTGAAGCCGCCGAGCACGGCGAGATCGATTTTCCTGTCGACCATGGCATCGACGACGGCGTCGTAATCGGCGATCGGCGTCCATTCGATCTTCATGCGGAGCTCTTTCTCCAGATACCTGCCGAGCGGTGCGAACTTGCGGGTGATCTCCGTGGGCGATTCGCCGGGGACGATGGTCACGCGCAGGACCTGCTGTCGCTGCGCCAGCGCGGAACCGCCCGCCCCTGCCGCCAGCACCGTCACGATGACGAGGGCCCGCAGCGCCCGGTTCAGGCGCTGGAAGGGACTGGGCATGGCGATCCCCCTTTCGGTTCACTTCAGCAATCCGGCGTTCTCGGCAGCGGCCTTGATGCCGTTGTAGTTCTCGATCCGCGTCGGCACGTACTTCGTCGCACGCTGAAGGTCGAGAACCTCCCGGCCCTCCGGCGTGGCGGCATTGAGCTTCAGGAATGCGGCCTTGATCGCTTCCCGGGTCGCGACCGGCATGTCAGCATGAACACTCCAGTTGGCGTCGTAAAACGGCGGCGTGGTGAAGAACACCGTCACGACCGAGGAGTCGACCTTCTTCTCCGCGACGAGCCGTTCCCAGAGATAGAGATTCACCGCACCCGCGTCGACCTTGCCCGAAGCCACCGCGGCGACGGTGCCGTCGTGCGCGCTGGAGAAGACGATGTGCTTCAGGCTGGCGTCGGGGTCGATCTTCGCGGCCAGCAGGGCGGCGCGCGGCATCAGATGCCCGGAGGTCGATGTGGCCGGACCGAAGCTGAGCGTCCGGCCCTTCAGGTCCTCGAGCCGCCGGATCCCGGAGCCGACCCGCGTGATGAACACCGAACGGTAGTTGCCGTCGCCCTCGCGCTGGACCAGCGGGATGATCTTGCCGCCGGAACGCTGGTTGGCCCGCACCAGGGCGAAGCCGCCCAGCACGGCCAGGTCCACCTGACGGTTGACGACGGCGTCGACCACCAGGTCGTAGTCGGTGCCCGGGACCCACTCGACCCTCATCTCGAGCTCCTTCTCCAGATACCTGCCCAGCGGCACGAAGCGGCGCGCCACCTCGGTGGGCGACTCGCCCGGAATGGCGCTGACACGCAACAGGCCCGGGGTCTGGGCCCCAGACTCCCCGACCACGCCGGCGAGCAGCGCGACAACAAGGAGCGCGAGGCCCGGCAACGCGCGGCGGGTCGGTCGATGCGAGCGGGACATCAGGGGCTCCCGTCAGCTCACTTCAGCAGACCGGCGTTCTCCGCGGCGGCCTTGATGCCGGCGTAGTTCTCGGGCTGCGTCGGCACGAACTTCGTCGCACGCTGCAGCTCGAGGATCTCCTTGCCTTCCGGCGTCGACGGGTTGAGCTTCAGGAACGCGGCCTTGAGCTTCTCCTTCGTCGCGGCCGGCATGTCGGCATGGACGCTCCAGTTGTAGTCGTAGTACGGCGGCGTGGTGAAGAAGACCTTCACGGCCGAGGTGTCGACCTTCTTCTCGGCGACCAGCTTCTCCCAGACGGAGATGTTGAGCGCACCCGCGTCGACCTTGCCCGAGGCCACGGCGGCGACGGTGGCGTCGTGCGCGCCGGAGAAGGAGATGCGCTTGAGGTCGGTGTCGGGATTGATCTTCGCAGCCAGCAGGAAGGAGCGCGGCATCAGGTGGCCCGAGGTCGACGACGCGGAGCCGAAACTGAGCGTCTTGCCCTTCAGGTCCTCGAGCTTGCCGATGCCGGACTTGGCGTCGGTGATGAAGACGGAGCGGAACTTCTCGTCCTCCTCGCGCTGGACCAGCGGCACGATCCTGCCACCCGAGCGCACGTTGGCCTGCACGAAGGTGAAGCCGCCGAACCAGGCCAAGTCGATCTTCTTGTTCACGACGGCTTCCACGGCGGCGGCGTAGTCGGTGACGGGCGTCCACTCGACCTTCACGCCCAGCTCCTTCTCCAGGTACTTGCCCAGCGGCGCGAACTTGCGCGCGAGCTCGGTGGGCGATTCGTCGGGGATGGCGGTCACGCGCAGCACCTGCTGCGTCTGCGCCAGCGCGGGCCCGGACAGGCCTGCGGCGATCAGCGACGTGGCGACGATTCCCTGCAGCGCACGGCTGACGTGTCGGAAAAGGCTAGGCATCGGAGGCTCCGGTGAGGGGTGGGGAAGGCAGTCGAGAAGAATGGCGGAGAGACATGGGAGTCGAACCCACCCGACGGCGCGTGGCGCCGTCCACCGGATTTGAAGTCCGGCCGATCCACCAGGATCGTTGTCTCTCCATTGATCGTTGCGCGTTCATGCGGTCTCGACGGCGTCGGCGCAGGCCGCGCCGCCGTCCTCATGATCGTCGATGAACAGGCGGCAGTCGGTCCGCAGCCGATGCGCGTCGCCGACGCGCCGCAGCACGCCGACCTTGTCGAAGAATTCCAGCACCTGGATCGCGCGCTTGCGTCCGAGGCCGCTGCGATCGCGGAACACGGAGGCCTTCACGTCGCCGCCGATCGCCGAGGCGCGCGCGATGCGCGCGAGCGTCTGCACCGCCGACGGCGCGTAGTACAGGTCCTTCACGATCTGGAAGAGTTCACCCCGCTGCGACAGCCGCGCCAGGGTCGTGCGCACCAGCGCCTCCGGCTCGTGCGCGTCCTTGGCCAGGTCGCGCGCCCAGGCACCCTCGAAGCCCGCGGACAGCAGGCGCGGCATCACCTTCTGCGCCAGGCGCTCGTCGAGCGCCGACAGCTGGATCCCGTGTGCCGGCAGATGCGCCGAGGCGCCGCTGATCGCGACCTGCCCGGCCGACGCCATCCTCCGCACCAAGGCCTGCCACAGCGGCTCGGCCATCCGCGGCGCGGCCAGCCGCCGCCAGCGCGCGAGATCGGGGCCCAGCTCCTCGGGTTGTTCCTCGTGATAGCGCACCAGCCGCGCCAGCGCGGCGGC
>NZ_DASVNZ010000386.1:0-11274 GCF_036486225.1 Roseateles sp.
AGGCGCAGGCGCAGGCGCGGCAGCCGGCGGCGCCAGGGCCGCCTTCGGCGCCTCGGGCGCATCGACGTCCAGGCCCTTGGACGCGTCGATCCAGCAGAACGGCACGCCGCTCGCTTTCAGCGCCTTGAGATCCTCGGGATCGGTGAGGACGAATTTCGTCTTCCAGAAAGGGTGCGACAGCCACGACCCTTCCATCCCTTGCAGATACATGCCCAGCTTCACCTGGGCCGTGGGGATCTTCTTCAGCATGACTGGCGTTTTCGTCCAGGACAACACAGTATGGCGCCCTCCTTGGCGCACGCACAGTCAGATCAGGCAATAAAAAACCGCCCTGGCGGGCGGTTTGCTACTGCTTTCGCTTGAACCCGGGTCAGGGTCTAGCCTGCCACGAATCAGCGGAACCGCGATTGCGGGACTGTACGGAGTTCGGACGGCAAGCCTGCCAAATATTGCGACAGAAGCTTCAGTTCGGCGTGACTGAATTGTTTCACCTGGCCCGCCATCACCGCATTGGTGCGTCCGTGATAGGGCTTGCCCTCGATCTGGTAGGACTTCAAGGCCACGTAGAGGTAGTCGGCGTGCTGGCCGGCGATCTTCGGGTAGGTCCCGTCGATGGGCTTGCTGAAGTTGGCGCCGTGACAGCTCGCGCACGCGCCCTTGTCGAGCAGCTTCTTGATGTCGGCCGGCGCTTCCACCGTCGGCGGCACCGCGTCGACCTTGGCCAGGCCGGCGTAGTAGTTGGAGATCTCCGCGATGTCCTTGTCGCCCAGCGGCAGCGCGATGCCGCGCATCGTCGGGTGCTTGCGGTCGCCCTTGGCGTAGGCCGCCAGCGCGTTGGCGATGTACTGGGCGTTCTGGCCCGCGATCATCGGCACCTTGTGGACCTCGGGGAAGGTCGCCTGGTAGCCGGGGATGCCATGGCAGCCGATGCACATGGCCACCTTGGCCTGTACGTTGGCCTGGGGGCCAGGTGTTGCGGCGCCTGTCGCGCCGGCAGGGTTGGTCGTCGACGGCGCTTGTCCCGGCGCGGGCGACGAAGAAGCGTTGGACTGAGCGGCTACAACAAACGCACTACCGGCCAGCATCAACGCGAGGGAGATCTGCAGTTGTCTTCTCATGGTCCCGATCTTCTAGGATTTGGGGCGGCGCGATTATAGGGGGGGCCCTATATACTGGTTTTCACCCCTGCGCTAGAGAAGCCCGCCCATGAAATTCCAAGGTTCCCAGGACTACGTCGCCACGCCCGACCTGATGCTGGCGGTCAACGCGGCCATCACGCTGACGCGGCCGCTGCTGGTCAAGGGCGAACCGGGCACCGGCAAGACGCTGCTGGCCGAGGAGGTCGCCAAGGCGCTGGGACTGCCGCTGCTGCAGTGGCACGTCAAGAGCACGACCAAGGCGCAGCAGGGCCTGTACGAATACGACGCCGTCAGCCGGCTGCGCGACAGCCAGCTCGGCGACGACAAGGTGCGCGACATCGCCAACTACATCGTCAAGGGCACGCTGTGGGAGGCCTTCTCCTCCGACACGCCGGTGGCGCTGCTGATCGACGAGATCGACAAGGCCGACATCGAGTTCCCCAACGACCTGCTGCGCGAACTCGACCGGATGGAGTTCTACGTCTACGAGACCCGCGAGTGGGTCCGGGCCAAGCACCGGCCGCTGGTGTTCATCACCTCCAACAACGAGAAGGAGCTGCCGGACGCCTTCCTGCGCCGCTGCTTCTTCCACTACATCAAGTTCCCCGAGGCCGACACGATGCAGGCCATCGTCGACGTCCACTTCCCCGGGCTGAAGAAGGACCTGCTGGCCGCCGCGCTGAAGACCTTCTACGACGTGCGCAAGCTGCCGGGGCTCAAGAAGAAGCCCTCGACCTCGGAGCTGATCGACTGGCTCAAGCTGCTGCTGGCCGAGGACATCCCGCTGGAGGCGCTCCAGACGCAGGACGACAAGGTCGCGATCCCACCGTTGGTGGGCGCGCTACTGAAGAACGAGCAGGACCTGACCCTGTTCGAGAAACTCGTCTACATGCAGAGCCGCAACCGTTGACCGCCGCCCGTACGATCCCCGCATGAGTCAAGACTTCAACACCGCCTGGCGCGCCGCGCTGGCCGACGCGCTCGGATTCGTCGGGGGCGGCGTGATCGGCCTGCTGGCCGGCCGCGCGCTCGGATGGGAATTCATCGGCCAACCCGGCTGGGGCACGACGCAGATCCTGGGCCTGCTGACCATCCTTGTCGGCATGGGCGCCTGCCGCTGGGCGCTGCGCCGGCTGCTGCTCGGCAACAAAGGCTGAGGCGCCGGCCGCCCCTCCGCCCGTTTCTCTTCTCCTCGAACCGCCGGCCGAGGGTCGGCCCGCTTCATGACCGCACCCAACCCCTTCACCGCGCCGGTCACGCTGACCGGTCCGCACGCGCGGCTCGAGCCGCTCTCACAGGACCACCGCGAGGCGCTCGTCGACGCGGTCGCCGACGGCGAACTCTGGAAGCTCTGGTACACGACCGTGCCCGCGCCCGACCGCATGGGCGCCGAGATCGACCGCCGGCTGGGCCTGCGCGACGCGGGCTCGATGAACCCGTTCACCGTCTTCGACGCCGCAGGCCGCGTCGCCGGCATGACGACCTTCATGAACATCGACGCGACCAACCGCCGCGTCGAGATCGGCTCGACCTGGACCCGCGCCTCCAGCCAGCGCAGCGGCCTGAACACGCAGTGCAAGCTGCTGCTGTTGAAGCACGCCTTCGAGACCCTCGGCTGCATCGCGGTGGAGTTCCGCACCAACCGCCTGAACACGCAGAGCCGCCGGGCGATCGAGCGCCTGGGCGCGCAGCTCGACGGCGTCCTGCGCTCGCACGTGATCATGCCCAGCGGCCTGCCGCGCGACACCGCCGTCTACAGCATCACCGCGGCCGAATGGCCGACCATCCAGACCCACCTGCAGTGGTTGATCGACAAACCCCGGAGCGCCTGATGCCCGCCGTGAAAAAGACCCCCACGAAGTCCGCCGCCAAGTCCGCGGCAAGAAAGTCCGCCACCACGAAGACGGCTTCGAAGAAGACCTCATCCGCGCTCAAGACCTTCGACGTCGACGCGCTGTGGGCGCTGGCGCGCATCGGCGCGCCCAGCCTGTCGCCGGACGGCGCGCAGGCCGTCGTGCCGGTCACCCGCTACGACATGGAGAAGAACAAGGGCGAGACCTCGCTGTGGCTGCTGTCGACGCTGGGCGGCGAGCCCCGTCCGCTGACCTCCGCCGGCGAGAAGGACGGCCAGCCGCGCTGGAGCCCGACCGGCGACGCCGTCGCCTTCGTCGCGCGGCGCGAGCAGGAAGGCGACAAGGACGAGGCGCCTCAGCTCTACGTCATCCCGCCCGACGGCGGCGAGGCGCGCCGCGTCACGAAGCTGCCCTTCGGCGTCGAATCCTTCAAGTGGTTCCCCGACGGCCGGCGCCTGGCCTTCGTGTCCTGGGTCGACCCGGGCCTGAAGGGTCAGGCCGCGCAGGCCGAACGCCGCAAGGCGGACAAGGACCGCAAGGACTCGGCCTATGTGACCGAGGAAGGCTACTACCGCTTCTGGGACCATTCGCTGCCGATGAACCGCGTGCCGCACCTGCACGTGCTGGACGTCGCCAGCGGCGAGGTCCGTGACCTGTTCGAGGGCACCGACTTCGAGCTCAGCCGCGCCGAGCCCGATGCCGACACCTTCGACATCTCGCCCGACGGGCAGCGCATCGTGTTCAGCTTCGACCCGTACACGCCCAAGACGCTGGAGCATCGCAACGCGCTGGCCGAGATCGACGTGCGTTCGGGCCGCGCGCAGGTGCTGCTGCACGAGCCGGGCTGGGACTTCGTCGCGCCGGTCTACAGCCACGCGGGCCAGCACATCGCCTTCATCGCCACGCACCAGGGCCTGAAGCACACGATGCCGCAGCAGCTGGCGGTGCTGGACACCCACGGCAACTGGGCCGTGCTGTCGGAGGACTGGGACCACGACGTCGCCGCCCCGCTGCGCTGGGACGAGGACGACCTCGGCGTGCTCTTCTGCGCCGAGGACCAGGGCCGCCGCCACCTCTACCGCTTCGACGTGAAGACGCTGCACGCTTTCCCGCTCTGCGAGGGCGGCCACGTCGGCGCGTTCGCGCTGGAAGCCGGCACGCTGGTCGTGCTGCACGACAGCGCGTCCTTCCCGCCGCAGGTCTCCGTCGTCGATCGCGAAGGCGACGCCGAGGAGCAGGTGCTGCACCGCATCGAGTCCTTCAACGACGCGGCGCTCGCCACCTTCCGCTTCGGCGAGGTCGAGGAACTCTGGTACGAAGGCGCGCTCGGCGAGCTCGTCCAGATGTGGCTCTACCACCCGCCCGGCTTCGATCCGAAGCAGAAGACCAAGGTGCCGCTGATGCAGCAGATCCACGGCGGCCCGCACACCGCCATGGGCGACAGCTGGCACTGGCGCTGGAACCACCAGGCGATGGCCTCGCAGGGTTACGTCGTCGCCTGCGTGAACTACCACGGCTCGTCGAGCTACGGGAACCGCTTCGCCGATTCGATCACCGGACGTTGGGCCGAGCTGGAGCTGCAGGACATCGAGATCGCGACCGACCTGCTGCTCAAGCAGCCGTGGGCGGATCCCCGACGCGTCTTCGCCGTCGGCGGCAGCTACGGCGGCTACATGGTGTCGTGGATGAACGGCCATCTGCCGGTCGGCCGCTACCAGGCCTACATCTGCCACGCGGGCTGCTTCGACTGGACGGCGATGTTCGCGAACGACGCCTACCTGTGGCACGCCAAGGAACTCGGCACGCCGTACTGGAAGGACCCGGCCAAGGTCGCCGCGCAGAACCCGATCGCCTACGCCCAGAACTTCAACACGCCGACGCTGGTCATCCACGGCCAGCTCGACTACCGCGTCCCCGACGCCCAGGGCCTGGCGTACTACAACACGCTGAAGGCCCAGGGCATCGAGGCCCGGCTGGTGTGGTTCCCGGACGAGAACCATTGGGTCATGAAGCCGCGCAACTCCAGGCTCTGGTACGGCGAGTTCTTCGATTGGCTCAAGCGCCACGACACGGGCCACGACAAGGGCGGCGCCAAGGGTCGCGCCAAGGCCGGGGTCAAGGCAGGAGTCAAGGCCGGGGTCAAGGTCGGCAAGAAGCTCGACGCACAGCCCGCTTCGAAGAAGAAGCGCGCCTGACCAGCAGCGTCAGCAACGCCAGGCCCGCCGCGGCCATCGCCCAGGTCGAGGGCTCCGGCACTGCCGGCGTCGGCACGTCCTCGACACGCGGCGGCAGCACGAAGAGCGGGGGCGTCGGGATCGAGATCGGCGGCCCCGCCGACGGCGGGCCGATCGAGACCGGCGGTGGGCTCGCAAACGACCCGGGCGGTATGCCGGGAACCCCCGTCAGCGGAGACGGCGGCAAGGTCGACAGCGGCGGCACCTGGCCTTCGGGCACCGGCGCCGGCGCACCGGCCCCTGGCGGATCGAAGGGCAGTTCGCCCTCGCCCGGCGGGGGCACCGGCCCGCCGCCACCGCCCGGCACCCGGGCGATGCGGCTCACGTTGCGGCACACCGTCGGCACCATCACGCAGTCGCCGCCCTCGCAATAGACCAGCGCGCGCTCGCGCTGGTCGTCGGACCAGCGATCGCGGCTCACGCTCGCGCAGACGCGGCCCTGGCCGAAGTGCATGTCGCGGATCCGCGGCTCGTAGCCTGCGTTGCCCTCGATGCTGTCGCGCGAGATCTCGACGATGTCGTCGTAGTCGTGCGCCCGCATGCGCGTCTTCAGACGCTCGCGCACATCGGGGGCGATGTCCTTGTAGCGGTCGACCGCCGCAGGCACGTCGCCCATGAAACTGTCGTGGCCCGGCCGGTCCCATGAACAAGCCTCAGGCGCCGCAGCCCTCGCGGGCACATGGGCGAGGAGCGCCCCAACCGCCAACGCGGCCAACAGGTACTGCAGTCGTGACATGGGAGGGCAGCGGCCCCGCAGGACCTCGGCGTAAGTGGACCCATCCGTCTTTGGCAAGCACTGGACCCGGGGACAGGACTTGCGCGAGGCGTACCACGTATGGCCAAGCGCGGGCACTCCACGGCGCAGGGGGCATCCCTCCGGGAACCCCCAGCACCATTCCGGCCCCACGCTCACCCGCTGCCCGCGGGCCTTGGGAGTGCGAGTGACGCGTGGGGGCTAGACCTCGTCCCAGTCCAGATCGCCGCACAGGACGCGCAGGCGACCATCCTGCCAGTAGGCGACCGACACCGTCACGCACATCCTGGCCCCATGCAGGCTCAGGTAGGGGCGGGTGGTCTGGATCTCGCCGACGGTCTCGACGGCGCGGCGGAAGTAGGGTCGCCGCGCCCAGCGCGCATCGCCCGCGCGCTCCATCGGCAGGAAGCGCGGATCGATCTCCGCAGGCCCCGAGGCCGGCACCGCGCGCGCGCCGATCTCGCGTCCGTCGTCGTCCAGCAGGTAGCACATCTGCGCGCCCTCCAGCTTGAGGAAGGGCTGGCAGGCCTCGGCCAGCGGCCGCCCCTGCTGCACCGTCTGCAGCGACAACGCCAGCGCCGTGCGGAACGGCGTCAGCCGGTCCAGGTGATCGCGCCGCAGCTGTGCCTGGCGCTCGTTGAACATGCTCCAGACGTCCTCCAGCGCGGACACGCCCTCGCCGTCGCGCAGGAACGGCGCCGGATGGCCGAAAGCGAAGCCCTGCACCAGGTCCACGTCCGCATCCATCGCGAGCTGCGCGTCTTCGGCCGTCTCGATGCCCTCCAGCAGCACCAGCGAGCCGCACTCGTGCAGCAGCGCCACCATCTGCGACAGCACCCGCGCCATGCGCCGCGATCCGCGCGAGCGCATCAGCAGCGAGCGGTCCAGCTTGACGATCTCCGGCCGGATGCGCCAGATGCGATCGAAGTTCGAATGCCCCACGCCGAAGTCGTCCAGCGCCAGCAGGCAGCCGGTGGCGCGCGCGGCCTCGACCGCTTCCTCGAAGCTGTCGTCGCGGGCCATCACGTCCTCGGTGACCTCGAAGACCAGGCGGTGCGTCGGCAGGCCCAGCTGGTGCACGACCTCGACCGCGCGCGCCAGCATGCGCACCTGCAGCGCCGCATGCATGAAGACGGCCGGATGGATGTTCAGGAACAGCCAGCAGTCCGGCTGCCGCTGCGCGACGAAGTTGTGCACGTGCAGCAGCCGGCACAGGCGGTCCAGCCAGATCTGCTGCTCGAAGTTGCCGACGCCCTCGAAGGCGGTCACCGGGGCGATGGGGCGACCGCGTTCGTCCTCGACGCGGATCAGGCCTTCATAACCGACGGGCCGGCGGTGCGGATAGCTGTAGACCGGCTGGAACGCGCTGGTCAGCCGGTAGTTCTGGAAACTGCCGACCCAACGGCCGCGTTCCTCGCCGACGGCGCCGTACAGCGCCTGCAACATGCCTTCGACCTCGGCGTTGTCGTCGCCGCTGCCCTGCCCGTGATCCATTCGCCCGACCCCAACGTTGGAGGCTGCGCGGTTCCGCGACCGCGGAGCCGTGTTTGGCACCGATGCTACGCCTGCGCCCCGCCGGTCGGCATGGATAATGCCCTGATGCCCCGGAGTCTAGGGGGAGGCCCATGCTGATCCAGTTCTTCTACACGCTGCGCGCCGCCAAGCTGCCCGTCTCCGTCAAGGAGTACCTGACCCTGCTCGAAGCGATGAAGGCCGGGGTGCTCGACGACACCGACATCGGCGGCAGCGGCCCGACGGTCGACAAGTTCTACGCGCTCGCCCGGACCTCGCTGGTCAAGGACGAGGCGCTGTTCGACAAGTTCGACCGCGCCTTCGCCGCCTACTTCAAGGGCGTCGAGCTGATGGGCGACCTGTTCAAGGCCTTGCCGCAGGAATGGCTGACGAAACAGCTCGAACGCGAGCTGACGCCCGAGCAGCTCGCGCAGCTGAAGGCGCTGGACTGGGACGAGCTGATGGACACGCTGCGTCAGCGCCTCGAGGAACAGCAGGAACGCCATGAAGGCGGCAGCCGCTGGATAGGCACCGGCGGCACCAGCCCGTTCGGCAACGGCGGCGCGAACCCGCGCGGCGTGCGCATCGGCGGCCCCGGCGGCCAGCGCAGCGCGGTCAAGGTCTGGGACCAGCGCGCCTACAAGGACTACGACGACAACATCGAGCTGGGCACGCGCAACATCAAGGTGGCGCTGCGCCGGCTGAGGCGCTTCGCGCGCGAGGGTTCGGAACTGGAACTCGACCTGGACGACACCATCCACAAGACGGCGGCCAACGCCGGGATGCTGGACATCCGGATGATCCCGGAGCGCCACAACAAGGTGAAGCTGCTGCTGCTGATGGACGTCGGCGGCACGATGGACGAACACGTGCACCGCGTCGAGGAGCTCTTCTCCGCGGTCAAGAGCGAGTTCAAGCACCTGGAATTCTTCTATTTCCACAACTGCGTCTACGACTTCGTGTGGAAGAACAACCGTCGCCGCTTCGCCGAGAAGACCTCGACCTGGGACCTGATCCACAAGTACAACCGGGACTACAAGCTGATCTTCGTCGGCGACGCGACGATGAGTCCCTACGAGATCCTCCAGCCCGGCGGCAGCGTCGAGTACAACAACGAGGAAGCCGGCGCCGAGTGGCTGCAGCGGCTCACCGCCCATTTCAACAAGCACGTCTGGATCAATCCCGAACCGGCCGGGGTCTGGCAGTACCGCCAGAGCATCTCCCTGATTCAGCAGTTGATGCAGCAACGCATGATGCCGCTCACGATGGGCGGCCTCGAACAGGCGATGCGCGTGCTCAATCGATGACGGCGACGACTCCGACGTTTCCGGTGACTCGATGGCTGCGGCGCGCGCTGCCGATCCTCACGATCGGCGCGGCGCTCGCGCTGCTGGGCGGCTGCTCGCTGCTGCCGACCGAGCGCAAGGCGCAGGTGAAGGTCGCCGCGACCGAAGAGGCCGACGCGAACAATCCCTACGTGACCAGCACGCGCAAGATCTCGGCCTACGAGCTGACCGTGGAAGCGCCGCCCGAGTTGCGCGCGCTGCTGCTGGAGCACCTGGACCTGGCGCGCTTCCGCGACACGCCCGAGGACATGCGCCTGACCGCCGGCGAACTGCGCCGGCTCGCCGCCGTCGCGCCCGAGCAGGCCACCAAGCTGCTGGAGACGGCCGGCTACTTCAACGCCAAGGTCCGGACCGAGGAGGTGGGCGACCTGTCCGACGGCGTGCGCAACCTGCGCCTGATCGTCGAGACCGGTCCGCGCGCGCTGGTCCGCCAGATGGATCTGCGCATCGAGGGGCCGCTGAAGACCGCCAGCGAGCGCGGCGACAAGCTCGCGACCGCGCTGGACCGCACGCTGACGCAGAGCTGGCTGCTGCCGCCGCAGACCGGCTTCAGCCAGGGCGACTGGGCGGCCGCCAAGAACGCGCTGCTGACGCGCGCCCGGGCGCAGGGCTACCCGCTGGCGCGGATGACACACAGCGAGGCGGTCGTGCAGGCCGACGACAACCAGGTCGACATCGCCGTCACGCTGGAGAGCGGTCCGCTGTTCACGCTCGGCGAGCTGACCGTCGAGGGCCTGAACCACCAGCCCGAGGAAAGCGTGCGCCGGCTGGCCGGTTATCAGCTGCACCAGCCCTACAACGAGAAGCTGCTGCTCGACTTCCAGGAGCGGCTGGTGGGCACGCAGCTGTTCGACAGCGCCAGCGTCGAGATCCAGCCCGAGAGCGTCACCCCGCCGCCCGGCGCCGAAACGGTCGAGGTGCCGGTGACGGTGAAGATCCGCGAGGCCGCGCGCCAGCAGGTCGTGCTGGGCGTCGGTTACCGGACCGTCGACGGCCCGAGCGCGAGCGTCGAATACACGCACCGCAAGCCCTTCGGCCTGAACATCCGCGAGCGCAGCAAGCTCGAGCTGTCGCGCGTGCGCCAGGCGCTGGACACGGAAATCAGCTCGCACCCGCAGCCCAACATGCAGCGCAGCCTGGCGCTGGTGAAGGTCGAGCGCATCGATGACAACGACCAGGTCAACCTCAACCTCAGCACGCGTTTCGGTTATGCGAAGGAAACCGACCCCGAAGACCGGCTGACCTACGTCGAGGTGATCCGCGCCTGGGAGCACAAGCCCGACATCCCGACGACGGTGGCCGGCGCGGTCTCGCTGAACCAGCAGATGACCTGGCGCCGGCTGGACTCGCGCGTGCTGCCGACCAAGGGCTGGAGCGCGACGGCCACGGTCGGCGGCGGCTGGGCCGACAGCTCGTCGGAGAAGAACGGCCCGTTCGCGCGGGCCACCGGCAAGATCTACTGGTACTCGCCGCTGTCGGGGCGCTGGCTGTTCTCGACCCGGCTCGAGGGCGGACAGATCTTCGCCAAGGGCAAGCTCGGCCTGCCCGAGGCGCTGCGCTTCCGCACCGGCGGCGACGACAGCGTGCGCGGCTACGGCTACAACGACCTGGGGCCGGTGAATTCCACCGGCGCGCAGACCGGCGGCCGCGTGATGCTCAACGGCAGCGTCGAGGTCTCGCACCCGCTCACCCCGCGCATCCCGCAGCTGATGGGTGCCGTGTTCCTCGACGCCGGCCAGGCCGCGCAGAACTGGGGCGACTTCCACCCCGCCTGGGCCTACGGCACCGGCCTGCGCTACCGCAGCCCGGTCGGCGTGCTGCGTTTCGACTTCGCCAAGGGCAACCTGGTCGACAAGTGGCGCCTGCATTTCAGCGTCGGCATCAACCTGTAATCCGATGAGCGACCCGCGCGACGATTCCTCTTCACCGCCGACCGACGCGCGGCCGCGCCGTCGCCGTCGCGGCCGCGGCCTGCTGTGGGTGCTGCTCGCCATTCCGGTGCTGCTCGGCCTGGTCGCTCTCGCACTGACCTGGGCGCTGAAAACGGAAGGCGGTACCGCCTATGTGCTGGCCAAGGTGCCGGGCCTGTCGCTGCAGAACGCGCGCGGCCGGCTGCTGGGCGACTTCGACGTCGACCGCGCCGAACTCGTCCTGCCCGGGACCGAGGACCGCATCGTCCTCGAACAGCTGCAATGGCGGAACGTGCGGCTGGTCTGGAATCGATCGCCGCTGCTGTGGGGCGAGGTCCGGGCCGACCGGCTGGCCGTCGCGCGCCTGTGGGTGCAGGTCGCGCCCAGCGCGTCGACCGAACCGGCCAAACCGCCGCTGAGCCTGCTGTCGCCGGTCGCAATCACGATCGCGGACCTGGAGATCGGCGAAGTCTTCGCCCCCGGCCTCGCGCAGCCGCTGCGCGGCCTGCGCGGCAGCGCGTCGCTG